>NZ_JASCOR010000016.1 GCF_029959445.1 Stenotrophomonas sp. PS02298
CTGCGGGCCGCACCAACCCTGCGCTTGCCTCCTTGACGGCACCCGTTCGCGCGCTCCTGACCGTCGCGGGCGATGAACTCAGGAAAGACGGTGGCAACAGGGCCAACCGGGTTCCTCGTGCCGACCGCACCGAACAGCCGAAAGGCTGGGCTCCGAATCTTGGAATCCGGTGTGCGGTGTGAACAGCAAACCCTCTTTTCTTTGTCAGGAGAAATGCCATGCAACTTGCATCCCGCTTCGCTTCCCGTTCCCCGGTGCTGCGTTCGGAACGTCCCTTGTCCGATGACCAAATCCGGGCCGTGGCCCCGTCCATCTTCGCCGAGGCACCGCACGAAAGCCGTTCCGAGCGGTACAGCTACATCCCCACCGCCACCGTGCTGCAAGAACTGCGCGGGGAAGGCTTCGAGCCTTTCATGGTGACGCAGACCCGCGTGCGCCACGACGACCGCCGCGACTACACCAAGCACATGATCCGGCTGCGCCACGCGAGCCAGATCAACGGCCGCGAGGCCAACGAAATCATTCTGCTGAACTCCCATGACGGCACCAGCAGCTACCAGATGCTGGCCGGGATGTTCCGCTTCGTTTGCAGCAATGGCCTTGTCTGCGGCGACACCGTGGCGGACGTGCGCGTACCCCACAAGGGCGACGTAGCCGGGCACGTCATCGAAGGCGCTTACGAAGTCCTGCACGGCTTCGACCGGGCGCAGGAATCGCGCGATGCCATGCGCGCCATCACGCTGGACGCCGGGGAATCGGAAGTGTTCGCCCGCGCTGCGCTCGCGTTGAAGTACGACGAGGACAAGCCCGCGCCCATCACGGAATCGCAAATCCTGATGCCGCGCCGCCATGACGACGACCGCCGCGACCTGTGGAGCGTGTTCAACCGCACGCAGGAGAACTTGACCAAAGGTGGTCTGTCCGCCCGCGCCGCGAATGGCCGCCGCCAGACCACCCGGCCCGTGCAGGGCATCGACCAAAGCGTGCGCCTGAATCGCGCCCTGTGGCTGCTGGCCGATGGCCTGCGCCAGTTGAAAGCCTGAATCCCCACGCGGCAGGGGCAGGCAGCAGCCCTTGCCGCTTTTCTCGCTGCTGCATCCCAACCGCTAGGAGAAATCACCATGAACGCCGTACTCAAAACCGAAACCATCGCCATCGAAGCCGCCGCACCGCTGGAAGTGGCCGACCCCGCCAAGAACCTGATCTTGGTTCCCCTCTCGCAGTTGCTGCCGCGCCGTTCCAAGCGCAACGTGCGGACGACCCCGCGCCAGTCCATCCCCGAACTGGCCGCGAGCATTGCCCGCATCGGGCTGCTGCAAAACCTGATCGTCATCCTCGCCGCCGATGGCGAGCAATACGAAGTCGTCGCAGGCGACCGCCGCCTGACCGCCTTGAAGCTGCTGGCGAAGAAGAAGCGCATCCCCGCCGACTACGAAGTGCCGTGCCTGCTGGTGGCCGATGCGTCCGCCCGCACCGTCAGCCTCGCGGAGAACTTGCAGCGCGAGAACATGCACCCCGCCGACCAGTTCGCGGCCTTCGCCGCGCTGGTCAAGGAAGGCCGACCCATCGAGGACATTGCCGCCGACTTCGGCGTGTCCCCGCTGGTGGTGCAGCGCCGCTTGAAGCTGGCGAACGTCTCGCCGCGCCTGATGGCCGATTACCGGGCCGGTGGCGTGACGCTGGAACAGTTGATGGCCTTGACCATCACCGACGACCACGCTGCGCAGGAAGCCGCGTTCTATGGTGCGCCGGAATGGCAACGCAGCCCGTCCAAGCTGCGCGAGCGCCTGACCGAACGCGAAATCGACGCCACGCACGCGCTGGTGCGTTTCGTCGGGCTGGACACCTACCGGCAAGCAGGCGGCGGCATCCGCCGCGACCTGTTCGCAGAAGGCGATGCCGGAACCTACCTCACCGATACCGGAGTGCTGGAAACGCTGGTGCGCGCCAAGCTGGAAACGCTGACCGAGGACGTGCGCGCCGAGGGCTGGGCATGGGTGGAGGCCGTGCCGCATCTTGCCTACGAGGAACGGCAGGCTTTCCAGAACGCCCCACGCCATCGCCGCGAGCCGACCACCCGCGAGGCCCGCCGCATCGCCTCGCTGGAAACCCGCCTCGAAAAGATCGACGCCGAACTGGAAGACGCCTGCCAAGGTGAAAACAGCGAGGACGAGGCCAAGGCTGAGAAGCTGGAACAGCGGCGCGATCAGGTGGTCGGGGAACTGCAAGACGCGGAGGACGCCTTACAAGGCTATGCGCCCGAGGTGCGCGACGTGGCCGGTGCCATCGTCACCATCGACCGCAACGGCGAGGCCGTCATTCATCGCGGCCTGCTGCGCGAAGCCGAAGCCAAGGCGCTGCGCACGCTCGACAAGCTACGGCGCGGTTTCGGCAGCACCGACAGTGAAGCCGCCAACAACGAGCGCGAGGACGACGACGCGCCCAAGGCCGTGAGCCTGTCCGACCGGCTGGCGCATCGGTTGAGCGCCCACCGCACGGCCGCGCTGCAAATCGAAATGGCCCGGCATCCGCAAGTCGCGCTGGCCGCGCTGGTGCATTGCATGGTGCAGACCGTCTTGCAGCCCGACGCCTGCGGCGATGGCCTGCCGCTGGGCGTGCGCCTCACGGCGCAAGATCGGCTGGAAGGCATGGCCCCGGACTGGCCGGAATCGCCCGCCGCCGTGGCGCTGCGCGAACTGCAACAGGTGGCCGGTGAAGCCTTGCCGGAGGACAGCGCCGAATTGTTCGCCGCGCTGCTGGCGAAGTCGCAAAACGAACTGGTCAAGCTGCTGGCCGTATGCGTCGCTTCCACGGTGGACGTGGTGACGCCCCGCGCCATGACGCACCAGCCCGGCGAGGAACTGGCGCAGGCCGTGGGCCTGGATATGGCCGCATGGTGGAAGCCGACCGCAGAAGGCTACTTCAAGCATGTTTCCAAGGCCGCGATTCTGGATGTCGTGGGCGAGTACGCACCCGAGCAGGTCAACCGGCTGGCGAAGCTCAAGAAGGCCGACATTGCCAGCGAAGCGGAACGGCTGGCCGATGGCACGGGCTGGATGCCCGCCATCTTCAAGGCCGCAGGCGCGCAGGACGCCGTGCAGGAGGCCGACCCAGAGCAGGATGCCGACGCTGTGGCGGATGAACCTGCCGAGGCGCTGGCCGCTTGACCCGCGCCAATGGCAAGCGCCCCGACTCCGACCGGGGCGCTTCGCTGGAAGGGGAACCACCCATAACCCACACTACGACCAGCCGCCCACGCATGGCGGCGACCTATGCCCCCGGCACGGTACGCACCCGCCGCTGGCATGATGAAGGCGACGTGCGCGGCTATCGTCCGCCTGCGGGCTGGACGGCCCGCACCGACCTCACCGACATTCACCCCATCGCGGGCCGCGCCTTGTCGTGTGCCATGTGGTGGATCATCGAAACGAAGGAATAACCGCGATCAGCACCGCACTCAGGGCGTTCCGTCCTGTGCGCGGTGAATGCGCATCCGGGCGCAGCAGTGGCCGCACCCGGTATTCAAGGCCAACAGCCGAATCAGAACGCCGCCGCCTTCGCGCTGGCTCAGGCGGCGGCGTTGAACTAGCCGGGCGGCACGCCCGGCAGTTACAGGCCCGCATGGGCCTGGAAACCAAAGCGCGCGTAATACGCGGGATCTCCCAGCAGAACGCAGCCTGCGGCCCGCATAGCCCGCAGTTCGGTCAGTGCCTGTTCCATCAAGCGCGAACCAATGCCTTGCCCCTGCCTTGGCGGCATGACTGAAATCGGCCTCAAACCATACCAGCCCTCGGCCTTCCGGCCTTGGGCGTCGGAGATCGTGACGGGGGACAGTGCGACGTAGCCGATGATCTGTCCACGTTCCTCGGCCACGATGGAAAGCGTCAGTTCCCGGGCTACACGCAAGGCACGCACGATGAACTGCTCGGTATGGCTGGTGTGCGGCGCATCGGCGAAGGCGGCGGTCGTGACCGCTTCGATGGCGGCAATGTCGTCGGCGGTTTCGTGTCGGAGCTGGATGGTCAGGGTGTGCCACATGAGATTCAGACGCCCATCGCCATGACCCAGCCCACCAGCCCGGCTAACAGCACCACGAGCGCCGGCGGCACGCGCCCCACCGTCAGCAGTCCGAACGAGAGCAGCGCCAGCCCAAAATCCGCCTTGCTGTGGATGGCACTCGTCCATACCGGGTCATAGAGGGCGGACACCAGAATACCGACCACGCCGGCGTTGATGCCGGCCATGGCCGTCTGGATGCCCGCGCGGTGGCGCAGCCCTTCCCAGAACGGCAGTGCACCGACCAGCATGAAAAAAGCGGGGAGGAAGATCGTGCCCAGGAGTGCCAGCCCGCCGATCCAGCCATGCAGCGGTCCGTGGGCGACCGCGCCGAGGTAGGCCGAGAAAGTGAACAGCGGCCCCGGCACGGCCTGCGCCGCACCGTAGCCGGCCAGGAAGTCGGCATTGCTCACGACGCCGCTGGGCACCACCGAGGCCTGCAGCAGCGGCAGCACAACGTGTCCACCGCCGAAGACCAGTGCACCGGAGCGGTACACTCCTTCCAGCAGGGCTATCGTGGACGAGTCCGTGGCTGCCGCCCACAGGGGCAGCCCGACGAGCGGTGCGGCAAACAGCAGCAGCGCCACGATGCCCAGCTTGCGCGAGACGGGGTAGCTGTGGGCGTGGCCGTCGCCGGGTTGCGCGATCTTCAATGTCCACCAGCCCAGCAGCCCTGCCACCGCGATGGCGGCAAGCTGTCCCGCGGCCGAGGGCAGGACCATGGTCAGCAGCGCCGCCAGAATGGCCAGCGCGGCGCGCGGCCGGTCCGGGCACAACGACTTGGCCATCCCCCAGACCGCTTGCGCCACGATGGCCACGGCGACGACCTTGAGCCCGTGCACCCAGCCGGACTGGGCCAGCCCCTGGTACTCGGCGATGCCAAAGGCGAACAGGATCAGCGCAATCGCCGATGGCAAGGTGAATCCGGCCCAGGCCGCCAGCAGCCCCAGCCAGCCCGCTCGGCCCAGCCCCAGCGCCATACCGACCTGGCTGCTGGCCGGCCCCGGCAGGAACTGGCACAGGGCGACCAGATCGGAGTAGCTGCGGTCATCCAGCCAGCGGCGACGCTCGACGAACTCCGAGCGGAAATAGCCCAGATGCGCGATCGGCCCGCCGAAGGAGGTCAGCCCCAGCTTGAGGAAGGCGCCGAAGACTTCGACGGGTGAGCCGCGCGCGGCAGCGGCCTCATGCTGCAAGGTGTTGGTGGAATCTGTCATTTGTGCATCGCCTCCCCGGTGAACTCCCGGATGCGGTCCTTGGCCAGCGCCAAGCCTTCCTTGCCCTTGGGCGTGATCGTGTAGAGCTTGCGCACGGTGCGCCCCTCACGCTCCTGGCGGGAGACGAGGTAGCCGTCGCGCTCCATCTTGTGCAGCATCGGGTACAGCGTTCCGGGGGAGAGGCGGTAGCCGTGGTGGGCCAGCTCGTCGATCATCCATTGCCCGTAGATCTCCTGCTCGGCTGCGTGGTGCAGCACATGCAGGCGGATCAGCCCCGACAGCAGGTCGTGGTGCTCCATGGCGCGTGGAGTAGGTTTCTCTTTCATATCGAATATCGATAACGAAATTCGATAATACCAGCCTCACTTCAGATTGCCTGCCGCTTGTGCGGGAGGTCTTCAGACCCTGCGACCCTCCGCATCCACCACGGCTTCGCCGTCTTCCTTGCGGAACGCGCCGCGCTGCGGCTGCGGCAGGATGTCCAGCACGGCCTCCGAAGGCCGGCACAGGCGCGTGCCCAGCGGCGTGACCACAATGGGCCGGTTGATGAGGATGGGATGCTGGAGCATGAAGCCGATCAACTGGTCATCGCCCCACTGCGGGTCGCCCAGGCCCAGTTCGGCATAGGGCGTGCCTTTCTCGCGCAGCACGGCGCGCGCCGATACGCCCATTGCGGCGATCAGCACCATCAGCGTCGCCCGATCGGGCGGGGTCTTCAGGTACTCGATGACCGTGGGCTCCTCGCCGCTGTTGCGGATCAGGGCCAGCACGTTGCGCGAGGTGCCGCAGTCGGGATTGTGGTAGATCGTGACGGTGCTCATGGGAGTGACCTGGTTGGTTATCGGGTGGCGGAGTTCGGGCCGCATTCGTACCAGCCGCGCGAGCGGTTGACCACGCGCACGACCAGCAGCATCACGGGTACCTCGATCAGCACGCCGACCACGGTGGCCAACGCCGCGCCGGACTGGAAGCCGAACAGGCTGATGGCGGCGGCCACGGCCAGCTCGAAGAAGTTGGAGGCACCAATCAGCGCCGAGGGACAGGCAATGTTGTGCTGCTCGCCCAGCCGGCGGTTGAGCCAGTAGGCCAACCCGGAGTTGAAGAACACCTGGATCAGGATCGGCACCGCCAACATGGCGATCACCAGCGGCTGGCGGATGATGGCCTCGCCCTGGAAGGCGAACAGCAGCACCAGCGTGAGCAGCAGCGCCGCGATCGACAGAGGGCCGATGCGCTCCAGCGCCCGGTCGAAGGCGGCTTGGCCCTTGCTCAGCAACGCGCGGCGCCAGAGCTGGGCCAGGATGACCGGAATCACGATGTACAGACCGACCGATACCAGTAATGTGTCCCACGGCACCGTAATGGACGATAAGCCCAGTAGCAGGCCCACGATTGGGGCGAAGGCGAAGACCATGATGGTGTCGTTCAGCGCCACCTGCGACAGCGTGAACACAGGATCGCCCCCGGTCAGCCGGCTCCAGACGAACACCATTGCCGTGCAGGGTGCGGCGGCCAGCAGGATCAGGCCCGCGACATAGCTGTCGAGCTGGTCGGAGGGCAGCCACTGCGCGAAGACCTGGCGGATGAAGATCCAGGCGAGTAGCGCCATCGAGAAGGGTTTGACGGCCCAGTTGACGAACAGCGTCACGCCGATGCCGCGCCAATGCTGCTTGACTTGGCCCAGCGCGCCGAAGTCCACCTTGAGCAGCATGGGAATGATCATCACCCAGATCAGCAGGCCCACCGGCAGGTTGACCTGCGCGATCTCCATGCGGCCGATGGCATGGAACACGCCGGGCGCGAACTGGCCGAGCGCGATACCGGCGACGATGCACAGCAGTACCCACACGCTCAGGTAGCGCTCGAAGACGCTCATGGTGGGGGCGGCCGGCACGCGGCTGGCCGTTTGGGTTCCAACACTCATCGCGCAGACCTCACTTCGTGCCGATGCTGCGCAGCTCGTGCTGCAGCGACATGGCATCCAGGCGTTGCATCGGCAGCGACAGGAATAGCTCGATGCGCCGGCGCAAGGTCAGCGCCGCATCCGTGAATGCCTTGCGCTTCTGTTCGTCGGTGCCCTCGACGGCTGCGGGATCAGGCACACCCCAATGCGCCGACATCGGGCGTCCCGGCCACACGGGGCAGACCTCGCCGGCGGCGTTGTCGCAGACCGTGAAGATGAAATCCAGCTCCGGCGCACCGGGCGCCGCGAACTCGTCCCAGTTCTTGCTGCGGTAGCCGGCGGTCGGCATGTGCAGCCGCTCCAGCGTGGCGAGCGCCAGTGGGTGGACTTCGCCCTTGGGGTGGCTGCCCGCCGAGTAGGCGCGGAAGCGCCCCTGGCCCAATTCATTGAGGATGCCTTCGGCCAGGATGGAGCGGGCCGAGTTACCCGTGCAGATGAACAGGGCGTTGTAGGTCTTGTCGGTGGTCATGGGTATCTCACATCAGCAGCAGGAGGAAGCCGGCTTCACCGCAACGCCCACCGGCTTGCCGCGCACCGGGGTACAGCACGCTGCGGCGGAAGTCGCTGCAGGCGCCGCTTCGTTAAAGACCGGAATATTGCCCAGCGTGTGGAAGTGCTCCCAGGCCACGCCCTGCGGATCGGTGATCCAGTGCTTCTCGCTGCGCGCGTAGCAGCAGGTCGTGGTGCCCTCGTCCAGCAGCGTCATGTCGGCCGCCTCGGCGCGGGCCTTCAGCACCGCCAATTCCTCGGCATCGTCGGTCTGGATACCCAGGTGGTCGATGCCCGGCTTGTTGCCACGTGTGGAGATGGCGAAGTTGACCGGCGGGTCTTCGAGCATCCATTTGGCGTAGTCGCCTTCGACGCGCGCGGGCTGCGCGGCGAACAGTTGGGAATAGAAGCCGATGCTGCGGTTCAGGTCATCGACGTGCAGGTGGACGTGAAAGCGCTTCATGGGGGTGATCCTTTCAGCAGGAAGTACAGGCAGAGGAGGATTCGGTGACCTCGCACGCGCCGCCCTGGCAGCAGTGCTCGGTCAGATAGCCGAGCAGCCCATTCATCTGGGTGAAGTCGGCGCGGTAGATCAGGTTGCGGCCCTGCTGCTCGATGGTGACCAGGCCGGCATGGGCCAGTTCTTTCAGGTGGAAGGACAGGGAGTTGCGGGCCACGTCGAGCTGGTCGGCGAGGACGCTGGGTGTCAGCCCTTCGGGGCCGGCGACCACCAGGGCGCGGAACACGCGCAGCCGCTGGGTATGGGCCAGGGCGCCGAGGGCGGAAATGGCTTGGGTCTCGTTCATGATTCGATAATACAACATTTATTGAATCATTGGCAAAACGCTTCAATTGAATGGAGCCTGCGCGCTTGCGAGGCTTGACTTTCAAGACAGTTGCTCACGCCTTCGCGCCTGCGGCGCTGCGCGCTGCGCTTGCCTCCGGGGGAAAACCCTGCGGGCTATCCCCGCCGCGCGCAGCTTGGCGCCCCTCGATGCCGCCGAACCGGCTGCGCCGGATCGGCCCGGCCAGCGCCCCGCCGCGATGTGTGGGACGCTGGCGAACACGCTGGCGCTTGCTGCGGCAGGTTGTACGGATGCGTGCCGTCCTCAACGCTGGCGGTTCCTACCCATCACGTCACGAAGGACGGTTCACGGACAACCGGCCCGGCATCGCTATGGAGCTTCCACGCCACGCCTCAAGACCTGCGCCGCAAGGTGCGGCAGGGGCGTTCTCGCTTGTCGTCGGGTGGTTGACCTGGCCCGCGTCAGGAAGCGAGCCGGAGAAGCCTTCGGGCGGGGATGCCGAGCCGGCCCCATCTCCTTTCGGAGCGGGTCGGCCCAAGGCGTCCTTGTCTCGTTGTGAATCCTGGCGGTGGCGCGGCTGCGCCTCGGGCCTCATGGCTGCATCCGTCCGGCGAGAACAATTTCCCCTGCGCTGCGCGCATTCCTCGCGGGGCAAATTCTTTTCGCCTCCCGGTTCTCCACTACGTTGCGACCGCAAGCGGTGCAGCCAGCCCGTCCCCCGCCGGCCGGATCACAACAAGGACGCGATGGGCGCGACCCTTGTTCAACCGAAAGGAGAAAACATCATGGCCAACATCGGCACCTTTACCGCAGACAAAGACGGCTTCACCGGCACGCTGCGCACCCTGACGCTCAACGCCAAGGTCAAGCTGGTTCCCAACGACAAGGGCAGCAGCGAGAACGCCCCCGACTTCCGCCTCCAGGCCGCAGGCCACGACATCGGCGCAGCATGGAAGAAGACCAGCGAGGCCGGCCGCGAGTACCTGTCCGTGACCCTCGACGATCCTTCGTTCCCGGCAGCGGTCTATGCCCGCCTGATCGAAGGCGAGGACGGCACGCACGACCTGATCTGGTCGCGCAGCAAGCCCCAGGCGGCGTGACCGCTGCGGCGCCCCGCCCATCGTGGCGGGGCGCTGTGCTGCTGGTCGCAGCACATCACCACGTCACGCGCGCGGCTTCAACATCGACTCCAGCTCCCGACGCACCTGCGCCAGCAGCTCGTCGGCCTTGTGCGGGCTATCGCCCGCATAGGCCAGCGTTAGCAGTGTGAGCGGGTGGATATCCATCACCTCGCACAGCTCGGCCAGCTTGTTCAGGGTCGGGCTCTTCAGGTCACGCTCCAGCGAACTCATGTAGGTACGGCTGGACACGTCGGAGAACGCTTCCTGGCTTAAGCCGCGCGCTTTCCTGACCGTCTTTAATGCCGCCGCCAATGAGTTCTTCGCTGTCATCCGATGGATTCCCCAAAATCCAAGATGACAGTCGATTGCGCCCTATAGGGCTACAATCTATAGTGTTCATTTGGTGCTGTTCTACTTCTCTGTGCCTTTACGGAAATCCGCATCAGCGGGTTTCAGCAAAGCCACGAAACCGCATCCGCGCTTGCGCACGAAGGCGTAAATCCGGTTTGGCGGTTCTGCGCTTCAACGTGAAACCGCATCCGTGCATCATTGGATTTGTGGGATTGCCGACCATGCCCCAGCCACTCGCCACCGCCCCGGAGCTCGCGCAGCTGCTCGCCAACGGCGAGGCCCGCGCTGCTGGCAAAGTCATTGACCCGGTGCCCGTGGTACGGCTCTTCACGCCGGACGCTCACGTGACCTGGCTGCTGGCCGCGCTCGATCCCGCCGATGGCGACACGGCCTGGGGCCTCATTGACCTGGGGATCGGGATGCCGGCGCAAGGCACCGTCAAGCTGTCCGAGCTGGCCGGCATCGTCGGGCCGCACCAGCAGCCCGTTATGCGCGACCTCTACTTCCGTCCCACAGGCACGCTGTCGGAATACACCCGCCTGGCCGAGCGCGACGGAGCAATCCCGGACTGAATACGTCCGACTGTGACTTTTTCAGTCTGGTGTCATACCGGGCAGGTCTCAATCAGCATTCTTGCGGCGCAGCCGCACCAGTCTGATTCAAATAGACATGATGCCCGACGCGGGCTGCGGCAGGCTGGTCTGTACGGCGCCCCATTTCGGGGCGTTGCCGCCGCAGCATTGAGACGAATACCGCAACGCATCGGAGTCAATCGGTCTTGACAGCCCAACTATCTTCTCTCCTCATGAAGTTCTGATGATGGCGATGTAGCGCGTAGCCCTGCCGTGGCGGCCTGTCCTGTTCGCAGGGAGGTTGCGTCATGGTCGATCCCCATCACGCCGCACGTTGGTATCCAACGGCGGCATACCTCTACGTCTTGTGGCTGGATGCGCTGGCGCTGGCTTGGGAATACCTGCGCCGGCATCCCGACTACCGGCTCGACTGGCTGCGCCGTCATTGCCGTTCGTCGTCTTCGCAAACAGCGCAACGCTGGGGCCTGCGCCTGCTGGAAGACCCGGCGCTCGATGCGCGCGACGCGCATCCGGCCTGGCAGCCCGGCCACGCTGCCGTGGTTCAGCTCTATCCGGATGACGATCCGCCAGCGAACGCCGTACCTTTCGAGTTCTGGCGTATTCCCGGCCACAAGCAACTGATCCACGACGGCAAGCGACTGTCGCTGATCGCGCACAACCCTGGCCGCAGCCGGCGCCTGGCGTTCGCGCCAGGCCTGCACGACGGCATGGCGTTCGCCTATGCCGTGCGCGCAGGCGCTGCGCCGCCGGCCGGTTTCGCGACTGATATGGCGCAGGCCGTACCCGCCGGGATGGCATCGCCCAGGCCAACATCTGCCGTACTGCAGGAATTACACACTTTGCAGGCGCTCGACGCGGCCCTGGCAGGCGCGTCCTCGCGCGAGATAGCCGAAGGATTGTTCGGCGTGGATGCCGTCGCCGCCAATTGGCACACCGACAGCGCCTTGCGCGCCCGCGTGCGGCGGCTGGTGCGCCGTGGCGATGCGCTCATGCGCGGCGGCTATCGACGCCTGGCGCAGCTTCCGCCGCTGCCGTCGCAGTAGGGGGACGTTTCGCGTCCCCCACAGATCGTCCCTTCGCGGAAAGCCTCGCTTTTCTGAAAGTGCCTCTATCCGGCCGCGTGGTGTGGTCGGGCTTGATGGAGGTTCATCCCATGCGACCTGCTCCCTTGCGGCCTGCCGCCGCTGTCTCGACCGCTGCCGCGCAGCCCCAACGCTACCTGACCAACGACGAAGCCGCCGAGTACCTGCGCCTGTCGCCGCGCACGCTGGAAAAGCAGCGCGTGATCGGTGGCGGCCCGCGCTTTCGCAAGTTCGGCCGGCGCGTCATGTACGCCGTGGCCGACCTCGATGCCTGGGCCGCCGACCGCAGTTTCGAGACGACCTCCGATCCCGAATACGCCGAGCACCACTCGGCCGACAGCCGTGCGCGCTGATCGGCGGCGCGCGGCAGGCCATCGCCATGTCCAGCACCGTGCTGCCGTCCCGGCAGCGGCCGTTGCAGGAGCGCGAACAGCTCGACCTGTTCCGCGCCTTGCCCGGCGACATGGCACCGCGCGACAGCCAGGATTTGATGGCCTATCCGTTCTTCTCGCTCGGCAAGTCCAAGCGGGTCAAGCCCATCGACTTCCGCGCGGGCAACGTCACGATTCGCGTGGAAGGCACGCAGGAACACGGCATCGCCACGATTTGGGATGCCGACGTGCTGATATGGGCGGCCTCGCAGATCGTGGAGGCGAAGGACGCGGGCCTGCGGCCTTCGCGGCTGATGCACGCCACGCCCTACGAGATCCTGCGCTTCATCGGGCGCGGCAAGTCGCTGCGCGACTACCAGCGCCTCAAGGCCGCGCTGGATCGCCTGCAATCGACCACCGTGGCCACGTCCATCCGCGAGACGACCGGGCGGCGCCTGCATCGTTTCTCGTGGATCAACGAATGGAAGGAACTTGCCGATGCCAGCGGCACGCCGCTGGGCATCGAGCTGATCCTGCCCGACTGGTTCTATGCGGGCGTGCTCGATGCCGCCCTGGTGTTGACCATCGACCCGGCGTATTTCCGGCTGACCGGTGGCATCGAGCGGTGGTTGTACCGACTGGTGCGCAAGCACGGCGGCAAGCAGGAATACGGCTGGCAATTCGACTTCCGCTACCTGCATCAGAAATCTGGCAGCACCGCGAAGCCCTACGACTTCGCCTGCGACCTGCGCGCGCTCGTCGCGCGGCAGTCGCTGCCCGGCTACGTCTTGGGCATCGAGCGGATGCCGGACAACGGCATGGAGCTGCTGACATTCCGGCCCGTGCCGCCGACGGCACGGGGATAACTCTGGGAGAGCCTGTGGATGGAGTCGTGCTATCAGGCGTGCGGGGTATCGTGCTATCGGGCGTGGGACTATCGTGCTATCAGGCGTGCCGATCGGCCGCAAACCCGTGCCAGCACTGGGTTTCCTCGCCCTCTAACTTCCCTAACTTAATTTCTCTAACTTTTAGTAGGGAAACGCCGCTGCGGTGGACAACCACCACGCGGCCACAAACGCAGCAGCCAAGGCCCGGTTTTCCAGCATGGAGGGCCAGGCCATGATCGTCGCACTGCTCAATCAGAAAGGCGGCGTGGGCAAGACCACGCTCGCGACGCACATCGCCGGTGAGCTGGCGATGTGCGGCCAGCACGTCGTGCTGCTGGACGCCGACCCGCAGGGTTCATCGCTGGACTGGACGCAGCGCAGAAGCCAACAAGGCTTGCCACGGCTGTTCAGCGCCGTGGGCCTTGCACGCGAAACGCTGCATCAGGAAGCGCCAGAACTCGCCAGGCGGGCCGATCACGTCGTCATCGACGGCCCGCCCAGGATCGCCGCCTTGGCGCGCTCCGCGCTGCTGGCGGCCGAGCGCGTGTTGATCCCGGTGCAGCCCAGCCCCTACGACCTGTGGGCCAGCGCCGAGATGGTGGCGCTGATCCGCGAGGCACAGGTGTTTCGGCCTGCGCTGCGCGCGGCCTTCGTCATCAACCGGCGCGTCAGCACCACCGTGATCGGGCGCGAAGCGCGCCAGGCGCTGGCCGACCAGCCGCTTCCTGCGCTGCGCTCGGAAGTGCATCAGCGCATCGTGTTCGCCGACAGCGTGGCCGCTGGCCGGCTTGCACGCGAGACAGCGCCGGACAGCGCCGCCGCGCGTGAAATCACCGCGCTGGTCGATGAACTGCTGCGGTGGCCGACATGACAGCGAAGCCACCGATACGCGCCAAGCGCGTCGGCATCGGCGCGCGTCCGCCCGCGAATCCGCACGCCGAGGCGTGGATTCGCCAGGGCGACGCCGACGCGCTGGGCAAGGGCGACCTCTACACCGCCCGCCTGACCCTCGACATCACGCCCGCGCTGCGGGCGCGCATCAAGGTGTCGGCCTTCACGCAAGGCGTGACTGTGGCCGACCTGCTGCGCGGCCTACTGGAGCGCGAGTTTCTGGAGCACCGCAAGGAGAGCACGCCATGACTGCATCCGCTTCGCCTGCCGCTGGCGCGGCCACGGCTGCGCTCGCAGCACCTTCCGGTCAGCCTGCCAGCGCACCGCTGACGCGCGTGGCGCTGGCTTACATCGAACCGCGTTTCAAGCTCTATCTGCGCTTCGGTGAACCCACACGCACCCTCCAACTCGACCGTTGGCGGCGCTGCGCGGTGTTCACGCCGGGCGCCGTGTTCTGCCGCATCCGCTGGCAGGCCAATGACTACGGCACCGTGCGCTGGCAGCTCATGGTGATGCAGGCTTGCACGCCGTTGGACGCGGCGCAGCGCATCCCCGGCGTGCAGCCGGGCGCGCGCCTGCTGCTGCACGCCGAGGGCGAGAACGCAGTGCGCGCCGTGCTGGAGCGCATCGACGCCATCGAGGCGCTGGGTATCGCGCCTGCCGCTGCCTCGCCCGTGTACTGGCGCACGCTCGCCAACCGGCTCGCTGCGCGCCTGCCGCTGCCCGAATACAACGCCGAGCGGCACGCCGCCTGGCTCATCGGGAGGGCCCTGCCATGACCGCCGTTTCGACTGCCGGCACCGCGCCGCGTCCTCGCTCGCCCCGCGCACGTTTGCGCGCTCGCATCGTGCTGGCAGGCCTGTCCGCCTGCGGCCTCGCTGCGCTGGCCTGGGCGTCCTTCGTGCATCCGCTGCCGCGCCTGATCTACAACCCGTCCGACAGTGTTTCGGTCGGCTGGTATCGCGTTGATCCGCTGGGCCACGGCACCGGCTCGCTGCCACGTCCTTTGTCTGTGGGCAGCATCGTCCTGACCACGCTGCCGCCAGATGCCGCTGCGCTGGCTGCGCAGCGCGGCTACCTGCCGGCGCGCGTGCCGCTGCTCAAGCGTGTGGGCGCCGTCGCGCCGCAGGAAGTGTGCATCGCGGGCGGCATCGTCCGCATCGACGGCGTGCCTTCGGCCGCCGTGCTGCCTGCTGACCACTGGGGCCGGCCGCTGCCATCCTGGCAGCAATGCCGCCGCCTCGAACCCGGCGAACTGTTCCTGCTCAGTGTGACCAACCCGGCGTCGTTCGACAGCCGGTATTTCGGGCCGGTCAGCGCATCCGCCGTGATCGGCATTGCGCATTCGGTCTGGTTGGAGTCTCGCCCATGATGGCCGCCGACTCGCTGCACGTTGCCGTGCATCTTGTCGTGCCATCGGGCGTATCGTTCTGCTGGCCGTCGCCGTGTCGTCGCGCGTGCAGTGCGAGCGCATACGCGCAGCACTTCGCGCAGCCTTCCTATGTGCAGGCGTCTTGCCTCGAACGCCCCCGGCCTGTGGCCCTCATTGCCGTGGTTCGCGCGTTCGCCGGCGCGCTGGCTGCTCACGCAGCAGCGCCGCCGGGCCGCCGCTGCCCGGAGCGTCAGCGAGGGGCAAAGGCGGAAGGCAAGACAAAAGGACGCGGCACCGGGCCGCGTCGAAAGCCAGTCTGCACGTGGGGTTGGCGCAGCACGGAGCGGCTTCGCCGCCGTGCCGTTTGTGGCGCGAGGCCCGCGCCAATGCAGGCATGTCCGCGTGCTTCGCACGACCGGACACGCCAGAGCTTGCAGAGGGCACAGCCATGACCGACCGCCGCGACGACGATTTCCGCATCCGCCCCAGCGCCCCGAAGAATCGCGGCCAGGGCTTTGTCTCCAAGGTGCTCAAGCAGGCAGGCAAGGCCAGCGGCGGCAAGTCCTCGGTGCGCCGTCCTGGGACGGCTGGCGGCACCGGGAGGGGCACCGGCCAGCGGCCCGGTTCGCGCCTGGGGCGCGGCCACACGGCGGCGCGCTTCGCGGGGGCGAAGCTCACGCCCATGTCGCGGCGCGTGACCATCAAGACGCTGCTGGTCAACCAGCGCCAGGCCAGCCCGCAGTCGCTCGCCAAGCACCTGCGCTACATCGAGCGCGATGGCGTGGGCCGCGATGGCGAGCCGGGCCAAGCCTACGGGCCGCAGACCGATGCCGCCGACCTCGACGCCTTCAAGGAACGCTGCGCCGACGACCGACACCATTTCCGCTTCATCCTCTCGCCCGAGGATGGCGCCGAGCTGGAAGACCTGCGCACCTACACGCGGCACCTCATGGGCCGCATGGAAGCCGACCTGGGCACGGGCCTCGATTGGGTGGCCGTCAACCACTGGAACACCGACAACCCGCACACGCACATAGTCGTGCGCGGGCGCGACGACACCGGCAAAGACCTCATCATTGCGGGCGACTACATCGCCGATGGCTTCCGCCATCGCGCCGCCGAGCTGGCGACCGAATGGCTGGGGCCGCGCACCGAGCTGGAGATCCAGCAGACCTTGCAGCGCGAGGTGGAGCAGGAGCGGTGGACGAGCCTGGATCGCACCCTGCAACGCGAGGCCGGCGACGACGGCCGAGTGCAGATCGAACGCTTCAACGAACCGAGACTGCAACGCCAGCGCCTGTTGCTGGTTGGCCGGCTGCAACGCTTGCAGCGCCTGGGCCTGGCCGACGAAATGCAGCCCGGCACCTGGGCCGTCCACGCCGACGCGGAAAAGACCCTGCGCACCCTGGGCGAGCGTGGCGACATCATCCGCACCATGCAGCGGGCCATGCGCGGCGAGCCGCGCGAGCTGGCAGTGTTCGAGCCGGGCGACGATGGCCGAACCATTCTCGGCCGCGTAGCCGCGAAGGGGCTGGCCGACGAGCTGCGCGACCGGGGCTATCTGGTCATCGACGGCGTGGACGGCAAGGCCCACTACGTCGCGCTCAATGCCCGCGACGAGCTGGCGAACTATCCGACCGGCGCCGTGGTGGCGGTGAAGGGATCGGCCGACGTGCGTGCGGCCGACAAGAACATCACCGCACTGGCGAGCGGTGGCCTGTACCGCACCGACCATCATCTGGCCGTCGCGCAGGGGCAGACAGTGCCGGGCCGTGATCCGCAGGAAGTCGTCGCGGTCCACGTCCGCCGGCTGGAAGCCCTGCGCCGCGCCGGCATCGTGGAGCGCGTGGCCGAGGGACTTTGGAAGGTGCCGGACGACCTGGCCGAACAGGGCCGCCGCTACGACGCGCAGCGTCTGGGCGGCGTGGCGGTGGAACTGAAATCGCACCTGCCCATCGAGCGGCAGGCCCGCGTGATTGGGGCCACTTGGCTCGACCAGCAATTGATCGGCGGCGGCTCGGGCCTGGGCGACCTCGGCTTTGGCAGCGAGGCCAAACAGGCGATGCAGCAGCGCGCCGACTTCCTGGCCGAACAGGGATTGGCCGAGCGGCGCGGCCAGCGCGTGATCCTGGCGCGCAACCTGCTGGGCACACTGCGCAACCGGGAACTGGCGCAGGTCGCCAAAGACATTGCGGCCGAAACTGGCTTGGAGCATCGACCCGTGTCCGATGGGCAGCGCGTGGCCGGCATCTACCGGCGCTCCGTCATGCTTGCCAGCGGGCGCTACGCGATGCTCGATGACGGCATGGGGTTCAGCCTGGTGCCGTGGAAACCGGTGATCGAGCAGCGAATGGGGCAGCAGCTTGCCGGGACGGTGCGCGGCGGCGCGGTGTCATGGGAGATTGGGCGGCATCGGGGGCCAACCATTTCTTGAGTCAAGGTAATGCCACAAGCCGGTGGGAAAAATTAGATCCTATTTATTGATGGTTGATCAATCCAAAGCATTACCAAAGGTTGGGATTCCAGAATTAAAATTTTCTGTAATTTCGGATACATGGCCACATTCAAAGGCACGCTATCGCGTATCTGGATTGATGGTTTCAGACCAATACCGCATGCGCCTTCCGCAGAATTTAGGGCAAATCCACGATGAAGAGAATAATTTGGACGTTCTGGTTTTTTGCGCTGGCATTGAGCGCTCTATGGCTTTTTACCGATACGCTCTGGCCTGCACAGTCCAACTACTTCGCCCTGCGAACGGTATGGATTCAATACAGCGGCGTACTGGCCATCGGCACGATGTCCGTGGCGATGGTGCTGGCCACGCGCCCTGCGTGGCTGGAGCCCAGCTTGAACGGACTGGACAAGATGTACCGCCTGCACAAGTGGCTCGGCATCGCCGCTCTGGCCGCTGCAACAATACACTGGCTGTGGGCGCAGGGTACTAAGTGGGCCGTAGGCTGGGGCTGGCTGACGCGCCCGGCGCGCAAGCCCCGCGCAGCGGCTGATTCAATGGGCTCCATTGAATCGGCGCTGCGTGGCTGGCGCGGACTGGCCGAGGACTTGGGCGAATGGGCCTTCTACGCCGTCGCGGTGCTACTGGTACTGGCTTTGGTCAAGCGCTTTCCATACCGGCTGTTCGCCAAGACGCACCACTGGATGGCAGCGATCTACTTGGTGCTGGCCTTCCACACCTTGGTGCTGGTTCAGTTCTCCTACTGGGCGCAGCCCGTGGGCTGGGCTTTGGCTATGCTGCTGGCGAGCGGCACGGTATCGGCGGTGTGGGTGCTGCTGGGCCGGGTCGGTGCGCAGCGCACCACGCACGGTGTCATCGAATCGCTGCAGACCTACCCTGCGCTGAACGTGCTGGAAACCACCCTGCGAATGGACCCGGCCTGGCCCGGCCACCGGCCCGGACAGTTTGCCTTCGCCATGTCCAACCCGAAAGAAGGCCCGCATCCCTACACGCTGGCCTCAGCCTGGGTGCCGGAAGACCGGCGCATCACCTTCATCACCAAGGCGCTGGGCGACCACACCCGCCGGCTGCCGGAACGCCTGCAAGTTGGCGACCGGGTGACGGTCGAGGGGCCTTACGGCTGCTTCACTTTCGACGACGGGCGTGCCCGCCAGATCTGGATCGGTGCTGGCATCGGCATCACGCCGTTCATCGCGCGCATGAAGTTCCTGGCGCAGCACGAGGGCCAAGACGCACGTCCCATCGATTTGTTTCATCCGACGAGCGACGTTGATCCGCAGGCCATCGAGAAACTGAGCGCCGACAGCGAGGCGGCCGGCGTTGCGCTACACCTGTTCATCGACAAGAAGGACGGTCGCCTGACAGGTGAGCGCCTGCGTGCCATGGTTCCCGGTTGGAAAGACGCCAGCGTCTGGTTCTGCGGCCCCACGGCCTTCGGCAGCGCGTTGCGCGCCGACCTGCTGGCCCAGGGGTTGGAGCCGGAAGCCTTCCACCAAGAGCTTTTCGAGATGCGCTGAATGGAAGAAAGCATATGCGCGTATTGATCGTGGAAGACTCGCAAACGCTGGCCGAAGCCCTGAGCCAGAGCCTTCAGTCGGAAGGCTATGCCTGCGATACAGCAGCCGATGGCGTGTCCGCGCTGAAGTTTCTTGCCAGCTACCGGTACGACGCCATCATTCTGGACTTGATGCTGCCCCGGCTGGACGGCTTTGGCGTGTTGCGCGCATTGAGCCGGGAGGCCCATGCCGCTCCGGTATTGGTGCTCTCCGCGCGCGAACTGCTTGACGACCGGGTGCGGGCCTTGGATGCGGGTGCCGATGACTACCTGACAAAACCCTTCGAGCTGGCCGAACTGCTGGCTCGCCTGCGGGCGCTGGTGCGGCGTCCGCCGCAACGGGACGTTCCAGTTCTGCGCCACGGCGATCTGGAGGTCGATCCGCGCTCGCGCACCGCGAGGTTCAAGGGCATTGATCTTGGGCTCACGCCGAAGGAATATGGACTGCTCGACTTGCTGCTGCGTCGGCGCGGCGCCACGCTGTCGCGCCCGCAGATTTTTGAACATTTGTACGACAGCCGCAGCGATGCATCGGACAAGGTGGTGGAGGTGATCGTCAGCACCTTGCGAACCAAGCTCGCCCAGTGCGGCCTGGATGAACTGATCGTGACACGACGTGGCTTCGGCTACATACTGCCCTGAACGATGGTACGTCCCGATTCCGAAGCCCTCTCTGATGCGAGTCAAGGCAGATCCTGGTCCTTGCAGCGGCGGCTGGCTGCCAGCCTGGTGATCTGCATTGGAGGAACCTTCGCCATCCTGTTTCCCGTCCTCGACTACTGGATCGACCACGAAATCTACCGACGGATGGATACCACCCTGATGCAACGATCAGCGGCGGTGGGGCGCGTGCTGCAGGAGTTGGATGCGAGAAAGCTCGAAAGCCTCATGCCGGAATACGAGCCTGGCGGGCATACCGAGTTCTTCACGGTCTTCGATTCGCAGACCCACCGGACCTTGCTGCGTTCGCCCAGCAGTGCTGGGGCCGAGCTGGCGCTTGGACCGGTGGAGCAAGGCACCCCACGCTACTACGACGTGATACTCCCGGACGGCCACGCGGGCCGCGCGCTGGCGACGCGCGTGCCGGTAAGAGGTGAGGAATCTCGATTGCTGGTTGTGGCAACAGAACGTCGGGATTGGGATCAAACCGAACGGCGCATCCACTTCACGCTCCTGGGCGGTATCGTGCTGGCGACGCTCCTGGCCACAGGCCTGGCGCTGCTCATGGTTCGGCGCATCGTGGTCATGCTGGAGCGCGTTGGCGTGCAACTGGCCGACCTGCGTTCGGATCGGCCGATTGCGCGGATCGGAGCGGACTTTCCACGCGAACTGCGGCCGTTTGCCGAAGCCTTCAATCAGGGCTTGCATCACCTGTATGCGGCCATTGCCCGCGAGCGCCGCTTCTCCCGCGACGTGGCCCACGAGTTGCGCACGCCCTTGGCAGAAATCCGCATCAGCGCAGAAAGCGCTTTGATCGATGCCGACCCGACCCGAATCCAGCGCGCCCTGAATGCAACGATCCAGGCCAGTTCACGCATGCAGCGCAGTGTGGACACTCTGCTGTTGTTGGCGCGGCTTGAATCCGGCCAACACACACTTGCGCTTGATCCTCTGGATCTAACAGCTTTGCTGCAAGAGTTGCTGGCGGGATTCAACGTCCAGCAAATGGCACCCAAGTCACCTATCCGTGTGACTTTGCCTGAATCGGCATGGGTGCAAAGCGATCAGGGCGTGATCGAACGCATCGTCTCCAACCTCTTGCGCAATGCCATCGAATACGCGCCCGAAGGCGACGACATTCAATGTAGGCTGGAGCGCGCGGCTTCCGGCTGGATGTTGACCATCGTCAACACAGCTCCCAATTTGCAGGCATCCGATCTGGATCAATTCGGACTTCGCTTCTGGCGCAAGGATTCCGAAGGTGGCACGGCGCACCACGCCGGGCTGGGACTTGCACTGGCCCTGGCGCTCGCGCATGCCATAGACCTGCCGCTGGCGTTCTCACTGGACAACGGTCGGCTGTCCGCGCGGCTTGGCCCTTGGCCACCGCTGCTCTGAGATTGACGCAGATCTACACCGCAGTGCCGAACATGGCTCCCACGCCCGCTGTCACCGCCATGGCAAATGTGCCCCAGAACGCGACGCGCAGCGCACTTTTGAAGAGCGGCGTACCACCCACGGCAGCGGCCGCAGCGCCGAGAAGGGCCAGGAAGACAATCGCCGTCGCGACGATCCAATAGAGCAGGCTCTGCTCCGGCGCCAACAGAACCACGGCCAGCGGCATGGCCGCACCCATCGCGAAGCTCCCAGCGGACGCCATGGCGGCTTGCAGCGGGCGAGCGCTCAAGGTTTCAGAAATGCCCAATTCATCGCGCGCGTGCGCGCCCAGCGCATCATGCGCCATCAATTGCGTGGCGACCTGATCCGCGAGTCGATGATCCAGGCCACGCCGGACATAGATGGCCGTTAGTTCCCGATGCTCTGCTTCCGGACTGTTTTCCAGTTCATCACGTTCCCGCGCCAAATCCGCCTTCTCCGTATCAGCTTGTGAATAGACCGACACGAACTCGCCTGCAGCCATGGACATGGCACCGGCTACCAACCCCGCGATGGCCGTGGTCATGATGCTGGCATGGCTTGCATGGGCAGCAGCCACGCCTGCAACCAGGCTGGCCGTGGAAATGATGCCGTCATTGGCACCCAGAACAGCGGCGCGCAGCCATCCGATATGTTCAGTGCGGTGACTTTCAGGGTGGGCGCGGTGGTGAAATTTGGTCATTGGAGATTCGAATCCATATAAAGCAGCCTGAGGCCAGTAGGTCAGGGGCGACGACCGGGAAGCATGCGAACCAGTGTGTTGTCACGCATGACGTAGTGGTGCAACAGCGCCGCCATCGCATGCGATCCGATCAAGACATAGCCCAATGTCGCCAGCGCCTCATGGACATCCTTGAGTTGGCGCGACAAAGCAACGTCGGTGCCGATCAGAGAGGGAATGGGCAAGCCAAACAGAACAACCGGCTTGCCCGCCGCACTCAAGGTGAGCCATCCGAGCAGCGGCATGGCGAGCATGAAGCTGTAGAGCGCATAGTGCATGACATCGGCGAGCGTGGCCTGCCAGCGTGGCATGGGTGGTTGGATCGCGGGCTTCACGCCCGCCTGGATGCGCACCCCGATACGGATCACGACGATAACCAGAACGCTGAGGCCCAGCAGGTAGTGCAAGGACTTCATGGCGTCTCTCAAGGCTCCCTTGGGTGCCAGTCCGCGCAGCTCCATGCTCGCATAGACCGCGATGATGAGAAGCACGGTCAGCCAATGCAGTCCTATGACCAAAGGACTGAAGCGGTATTCGGAATTCCTGACATTCATGGTGTATGGCTCCGATGTTTGAGGTAGCAAAGGCGCACCGCTGGCATATCAGAGCAAGTTACTGAAAAATCAGTTTATCGATTGCTTGCTGCTCAAAGCAGGCGTTTCGCCGAAATACATCGTACTGAGCAAATTTCGCTTTCTCCAAAGCTTTCTCAAAGCTTCACCGAAGAACATGAGCCGATCTTTTACAAGAGATCGACCGCATGTTTCGCCTCATTAACCTCGCGCACCGCTTCATATGCGACGGATTTTCAATCCGCGCTGTGTGCTCGCTACTCTGCTCTACGTCGTTTGGAGCAGCACAAGCATGAGCTTCCCGACCTTGAAAGCGGCGGGTGCCTCCAGCCGAACCAAGACTCTGGCCCTGTCCGCTATCAGCGTGGCGGTTCTGGTTGCCGCAGGGTACGGCTGGTGGGCCTGGACAACGCCGCGGACAACCGTAGCCGATAAAGACGCGAGCGAGGCTGTCGCCCAACCGAGCGCTGGCGGCGTTCAGCTCAACGCTGCTCAGCTTCGCGCGCAGGGTGTGGAAACCGCGCTCGTCAAAGACACCGCAGTGATACCGCTGGATGGCTTGCCCGCGCAGACCGTAGCGCCGCTCTCGGCCAGCGCGCACGTCGTAGCGCCCTATGGCGGTGTGGTGACGCGTGTTTTGGTCGATGAAGGCGCTGCGGTGCGTCAAGGACAAGCTCTGGCGCACATCCAGAGCAAGGACGTTCTGGCGGCGCAGGCCGATCTGGCGCGTGCCCGCACCGAAGCGGCGGTGGCCGCGGCGCAGGCCCGGCGCGATGCCTCGCTCTTGGCCGAGGGCATCATCCCAGCCACGCGCAACGAGCAAACCCAAGCGCGCGCGGCGGTTGCGCAAAGTACGTTGCAAGAGACCAATGGCGCCCTCGCACGGCTTCGACCCGTTAGCGGTGGGCAGGCGGGCGAGTATGAATTGCTGGCGCCTTTGTCCGGGCGGGTGATGCGTCGTCACCTGAGCCTCGGGCAGGCGGTCGCGCCGCTCGACATCGCCTTCCTGGTGGCTGAGCCTGGCCCGCTGGATGTCAGCGTCACGGTTCCGCTGCGGTGGCGCTCGGATCTCCGCCCGGGCTTGGAAGTGCGTCTTCCCGATGGCACGATCGCTCGGGTGACGGCCGTTGGTGGCGACACTGACCTCAGTAGTCAGAGCCTGCGGGTACGTGCCCGCGTCGATGCAGATCAGGCAGGGGCAGACCGCTATGCGGCCGGGCAGCAGATCAGTGTCGCGCTGTTGCTGCCAGCACCGCATGGCACCTTGAGCGTGCCATCGTCCGCACTGCTGCCAGCGGGCAGCGCCCACGTGCTCTACGTTGCTGAGCCGTCATCGCAAGACAAGCAAGGCGACCTACGCGTCCGCGCTGTTCCGGTGCAACTGCTGGGGCAAGACGAATCAGAGGCGTCAAGCGCCGTGCGTGCCGTCTCGCCAGACACTGCGCCGCTTGCGGCAAGCATGCAGGTCGTCGTGCGCGGCACGGCACTGCTCAAATCCATGATTCCATTGCAATGAGGGGCGACCACGCATGTTGTCCCGTCTGATTGAATTTTCCCTGCGCCAACGTGCGCTGGTGCTACTCGGCGTGCTGGCTTTGGCAGGTGCGGGCTTGGCAGCCTTCCTGCAACTGCCGATCGATGCCTATCCGGATATTTCCCCCACGCAGGTCAAGCTGATCATCAAGGCCCCCGGCATGACGCCCGAAGAGGTGGAGTCGCGCGTGATCACGCCGCTGGAGATGGAGTTGCTCGGCGTGCCGCAGGGCGTGATGCTGCGCTCCACGGCCAAGTATGCCATCGCCGACATCACGCTGGACTTCGCCGAAGGCAGTGACATCTACTGGGCGCGTCAGCAGGTGGCCGAGCGCTATGGCGGCGTTTCGGGCAGCCTACCCGAAGGCGTCAGCGGCGGACTAGCGCCGATTTCGACACCACTGTCGGACGTGTTCATGTTCACCATCGAAGGCGGTGGCCTCACGCTGAGCGAGCGCCGCGCTCTGCTGGACTGGACGCTGCGCCCGGCCCTGCGCACGCTGGCCGGTGTTGCCGATGTCAACGTGCTGGGTGGAGAAGCCAAGAGCTTTGCCGTGGTGCCGGATCGCGCACGGCTTTCCGCTGCGGGCCTCAGCTTCTCTGATGTCATCACGGCAATCGGCCGCAACAACCGCAATGACGGTGCGGGCCGCCTGGATGCAGGCGAAGACACGCTGATCGTGCGCGCCGAAGGCGCGATCCACACTTTGGACGATTTATCCCGTCTGATCCTGCGCGCGGGGGCCAATGGTACGGCCCCAGTTCGCCTGGGCGACGTGGCCCAGGTGCGCATCGAAGGCGTGACGCGCTATGGCGCCGTCACCCGGGACGGCGCGGGCGAAGCGGTGGAAGGCATCGTGGTGGCGCTGCGCGGGGCCGATGCCTCGGCGCTGGTCAAAGCCATTCGAGCCCGGCTGGACGAGGTGACTCCCAGCCTGCCGCCCGGCGTCAAGGTGGTGCCATTCTATGACCGCAGCACGTTGATCGAGCGCGCTGTGGGCACGGTGGAAAGCGCCTTGCTGGAAGCCACGGTACTGGTCGTTATCCTGCTGCTTCTGTTCCTCGGCGAGCTTCGCGCCGCGCTGGTTGTGGCGGTGATGGTGCCTTTGGCGGCACTGGGCACCTTCCTTCTGATGCGTCTGGTCGGCATGAGCGCCAACCTGATGAGCTTGGGGGGCCTCGCGATCGCCATCGGCATGCTGGTGGACGCTGCCGTAGTGGTGGTGGAAAACGCCGTCAGTCGGCTCGACCCGCACGCGCCCAGTGCGCACCAGCCGCGCCTGCACCGCATATTCGCCGCGGCGCGCGAGGTCGCCATGCCTGTGGCCTCGGGCATCCTCATCATCTGTCTGACCTTCATGCCCCTGCTCACGCTGCAAGGGTTGGAAGGCAAACTGTTTGTGCCGGTGGCGCTGACCATCGTGTTCGCCCTGGGCGTCTCGCTGCTGCTGTCGCTCACGCTGGTGCCGGTGCTGGCCTCGCTGCTGCTCAAGGAACACGCGCACACCGAGCCGTGGGTGATGCGCTGGGCCACGCGCCTGTACCAACCGCTGCTGGAGGCTGCGCTTCACCACCCGCTACGCGCATCGGCGGTCGCCATCGCGGCCCTGACATTGGGTGTGGTGGCCTACCTCGGCACGGGCAAGGCGTTCATGCCGACGATGGACGAGGGCGATATCCTGCTGCAACTGCAAAAGCCGCCGTCCATTGGGTTGCAGCGCTCGCTGGAGATTGACCTGGCGGTGCAGAAGGCCATCGGTGCGGCGGTGCCCGAGGTGCGGCACAGCATCGGGCGGGTGGGCTCGGACGAGCTGGGGCTCGACCCGATGGGCCTGAACGAAACCGACCTGTTCATGCAGCTCGCACCGCGCAAGGATTGGCATGCAGCCGACAAGGACGCGTTGAGTGCCGAGATACGCAAGGTGATGGATGCCTTCCCCGGCCTGGAATTCGGCTTTACCCAGCCCATCGAGATGCGCATCTCGGAAATGCTCACCGGCAGCCGGGGCGACGTGGCCGTCAAGCTGTTCGGCCCTGATCTGCAAACGCTGGGCGATCTGGCGCAGCGCATGGCCGCTCGCATCGAGAAAGTGCCCGGTGCGCGCGACGTGCTCACCCAGGCCAGCGACAGCGTGGAATACCTGCAGGTGAAGGTGGATGCGCAGGCGGCCGGTCGCGCCGGACTGGCCGTGACGCAGGTTCAGGACGAGCTGCGTGCGCAGCTCGAAGGCGTGCCGGCCGGGCTGGTGATCGAGCCGGACAGGCGCACGCCCATCGTGGTGCGCGGGGATGCCCGGCTGCGCGGATCGGCCGAGCGGTTCAAGGACTTGCAGCTCGCCCGTGGCGATCAGGGCGAGATCCCCCTAGCCTCGCTGGCGCGCATCGCCACCACCGATGGCCCCGTGCTGGTGCGGCGCGAGAACGGTTCGCGCTTCGCGCTGATCCAGTCCAGCGTGAGCGGGCGCGATCTGGTCGGCTTCGTAGATGAAGCGCGCGAAGCCGTGGCGCTCGACGTGCCGCTGCCGCCCGGCTACCGCGTCGAATGGGGCGGGCAATTTGAGAACCAGCAACGTGCAGCGGCCCGCCTAGGCATGGTAGTGCCGGTGGCCCTGGGGCTGATTTTCTTCGTGCTGTTCATGACCTTCGGCTCGGTGCGGCAGGCCGCGCTCATCCTCGGCAACGTGCCGTTTGCCATGGTCGGCGGCGTGGCGGCGCTGTGGTTGTCGGGGCAGTACCTGTCGGTGCCTGCTTCGGTCGGCTTCATCGCGCTGCTGGGCATCGCCGTGCTCAACGGATTGGTGCTGGTGACGCACTTCAACCACCTGCATGCGCTAGGCCTGCCCATGGAACAGGTGGTGCGCGAAGGTTCGCTGCGACGGCTGCGCCCCGTGCTGATGACGGCTTCCATCACCGCCTTTGGCCTGGTGCCCCTGCTGCTGGCCAGTGGCCCTGGCTCTGAGATCCAGCGCCCACTCGCCATCGTGGTGATTGGCGGACTGGTCAGTTCCACGGCGCTGACCCTGGTCCTGCTGCCGGTGCTGTACCGGCGATTCGGCCAGGCCATCTCCTCACAACAAGGAGTCCACGCATGAACGGATTGAAAGAAGCGCAACTGGTGCGCCTGAATCTGGTGTTTCCACCCACGCTCGAAGACGCCGTCACCGATGCCCTGATGGCCGACCCGGTGCTGCCAGGGTTCACCCTGTTGCACGCCGAAGGGCATACCGGCGACTTCGCGCGCGCGTCCATTCGCGAGAAGGTTCGCGGCCGTGTGGATCGGCGCGTCATCTGGGTGTTGATCGAATACGAACAACTGGAACAGGTCCTGGCGCATCTGCGCCAGCGCATCGCGTCTAGCGATGTCCGCTGGTGGGTGGAGTCGGTGTTGGCAAGTGGAAGACTGGTATGACGAGTAAAAACAAAGGATGCAGCCTGGTACTACCGGCTGGTGCCGTCATGGTGGCTATCGCGGCTTTGACATTTCATCCCGCGCAAGCGCGCGCCGATGATCTTTCGTGGCTGCCTGCGCAGGCGCAAGTCGAAGCGGCGATAAAAATCCAGCCGGTCGTGAATGCCGCAGCCGCTCGCTTGGACGCGGCGGCCGCCACGCAAAGCGCCCTTGAAGCCGGTAGCCACGAATTTGAATTCAGTAGTGGCCTACAACGTCGCAACGTGACCAACGAAGCGCGTCGCTACAACGAATGGGAAATCCAGCTCAGCCGTGCTGTTCGCTTGCCAAACAAGGCGCGTATAGATCGGGACATCGGCAGCCGCACCCGTAGGGTGGCCGATATGCGCCTTGAAGATGCCGAGCACCAAATGGCAAGGCGACTGTTGGAAGTCTGGGCCGGATGGCTGCGCAGTTTCGTCGTAGCCGACGAGATGCAAGCTCAGGAAAAGTTGCTTAGACGTGAGCAGGAAGCAATGGCCCGCCGCGTGGCCCTGGGCGATGCAGCGCAGCGGGACAGCGACGTTCTGCAAGCCGAACGCGCGATGCTTGCAGCCCAGGTTAGCGCTGCGCGCGACGCAGAACGGGCAGCACGACAAACGATGGTGATCGAGTTCCCGGGCATTGAGATTCCCGCGCGGCCATCCACGCTGCCAGATCCCGATCCTTTGCCGGGCGGGGTACAGGAGTGGCTGGCGCGAATTGTGCGACAAAGCGTCGAAATCGGCATTGCCGATGGAGAGGCAGCGCGCCTTGCCAAGGTGGCCGAGCGAGCTCGCGCCAACCGCACGCCCGACCCCACAGTCGGGGTACGGATGATGTCTGAACGCGGTGGGACGGAACGTGTCATTGGCGTTGTCCTGACGGTGCCATTTGGCACTGACTATCGCAGTGCAATGGCTGCCACGGAAAGCGCCAACGCAGCTGCCGCAGAGGCAGAGGCGCTCGGCGTGCGGCGCGCGGTGGAGCAAAGTGCGTGGGTAGCCGCGCAGGCAGCTGAAAGTAAGCGCACGCAGTGGCAGTCATTCGCGCAGGCGCTGGCCGCGCAGACCACGGCCAGCAACCGCACGCGGCGAGCTTGGGAACTGGGAGAGGCCCCCTTGGCCGAATACCTCTTGACGTTGCGAAACCTGCGCCAGACACGCCTCGGTGAGGCACAGGCTCGCATCGATGCGCTGCAAGCGTCAGCACTGGTGCGTATCGATGCGCATGCGCTGTGGCATTCGAAGGAGGCACATGCCGATGCCCCTCAATGAATCCCGACTACTGGGCAACGCCCCACTATCCAACGCACCATTCGCACCTCGATTCTTAATCACTCATTTAGCGCTACCAGCGGGTGCGGCGCTGATCATCAGCAGTCTATTGATGGATGGCGGTGGGGACTTCTGGGTCGCCGATCATCTCTATCGCTTGCAGGGCAGCCGATGGGCTTTGCGGGATGCCTGGCTAACCAGCAACCTGCTGCATCGTGGTGGGAAGAATCTTTCCACCTTCCTGGCAATTGCGGTTGCAGCAACGTGCATCTGGGCTTGGAGAAAAAAACGTAGCAACAAATGCTCGGCATACCTACGCTGGCCGCTACTGTATCTTTTTTGTGCGTACTTGATCGGGGCACTGACGGTTTCGGCGCTGAAATCGTTCACTAACATGGATTGCCCCTGGAACTTGGTGCGCTATGGCGGAGCGCGAGTGTTTGTGGGCCTGTTTGAAACACGCCCGCCCGGTATGCCGCGCGGTGTGTGCTTTCCCGCAGGGCATGCAAGTGCCGGATATGCATGGGTCAGCCTATATTTCTTTACCTTGATGGTTCGTCCTGCCTGGCGTTGGATGGCCTTGGCTGCAAGTTTGATGATAGGTGCCATCTTTGGATGGACCCAGCAGGTGCGCGGAGCCCACTTCCTTTCCCATGACTTGTGGACGCTCCTGATTTGTTGGGTCGTTGCCTTGGGTCTTTTCATGGTCTGGCAACGCTGGTTTGTTGATGGCTCAGGCGATGTCTATTCATCGGGGTTCCAAGCATGAGAACTTTCAAACAGGCTCTCGGTCTGATGCCGCGATTCAGAACTGCAAACCTCAAGGACCTAAGCCATTGGCGACCACAATGCAGCGTCGAGTGGCTGATCTTGATGACCAGTATTTTCTTTGCACTAGCCTGCAATGGTCTATTTTGGAGTAGCGCCTTAGGCGTCCAGTCCAGCTTACGCATGGGTACATCCGTACTGCTGTTTCTGGTGGGCATTCACAGTCTGCTGTTGAGTTTGGTTGTGTGGCGCTGGAATGCCAAGGTTTTACTTGCGGTGCTTTTTGTTGCCTCTGCCCTCGCAACACATTACATGCGCAGCTTTCATATCTACCTCGATTCGAGCATGTTGCGCAATGTTCTAGCCACAGACTTCAAGGAAAGTCGCGAGCTACTGACGCCTGCATTGATTGCTCCACTAAGCCTACTGGCAGTAGTTCCGATTATTTTTCTTTGGCGAATCCGATTGCTCGGGCGTACTTGGCTGAAAGCAACCGTGTGGCGTATGGGATTGATGCTGCTTTCGACACTGATGATTTCGGGCGGTGTCATGCTGTCATTTCAGGACATGTCCGCACTGATGAGAAATCATCGCTAAGTGCGATACTTGATTACACCGGGAAACTATCTGGTGGGTTTGCCGAAGGCACTGACAGGTTCCTCTATCACGCAGTCCGCCGAAAAAATACCCATTGGAGCTGATGCCGTTGCAACAGTCAGGCCCGAAGGCAGTCGGCCACGTTTATTAGTCTTTGTCGTAGGCGAGACGGCTCGCGCCCAAAACTGGGGATTGAACGGCTATGCACGCGAAACAACGCCTCAATTGACTCAGATGGGTGTGATCAATTTCTCCGACGTGCACTCCTGTGGAACTAATACCGAGGTTTCTGTGCCTTGCATGTTCTCGTCCTTTGGTCGCCGAAACTACGATGAAGACAAGATTCGCTCACACCAATCCTTACTGCATGTTCTGGAGCGCGCCGGTATTACCACATTATGGAGAGATAACCAGTCAGGTTGCAAAGGGGTGTGCGATGGTCTCGAATATCAAAGCCTAGGGAATGCACAAAGTCCCTCTTTATGCGTTGATGGTCGGTGTTTCGATGAGATTTTGCTTGAAGACTTACCAGCTCAGGCTCGCAAAAATCCCGGTGATCGTGTGATTTTTTTGCACCAGCTTGGAAATCATGGCCCCAGCTACTTTCAACGATACCCAGCAGCGTATCGAAAATTCATCCCAACATGCGACACACCGGAAATGGGGAAATGCACCCGCGAACAGATTGTGAATAGCTACGACAACGCTATTCTCTACACAGATCATTTCCTAACCCAAGTCATTAAAAAATTGCAGGGCCTTTCCGACTACGACACAGCTATGATATTCGTCTCGGATCACGGCGAATCCCTGGGCGAGAAGGGACTTTTTCTGCACGGCATGCCTTATGCGATTGCTCCACAAGAGCAGACTCGTGTTCCTTTGGTTATGTGGTTCTCTTCAACGTTTACTCAAAGTCGAGGGCTGAATATTGGCTGTTTGAGTGAGCGAGCCCGCTCTTATGCGAATCACGACGCATTGTTTTCGTCTGTCTTGGGGCTAATGCAGGTTAAAACAAGTGAGTACGATAGGAATTTCGATTTTTTCTTTGGCTGTGATGATAAGAATATATAAGAGTTGTTCTCATGAAAGATAAAAAACACACAATCCCAGCTGAGTCGCATGCCCGCATTCGAAAATAAACAAAAATCTCGCCGAGGAATATTGAGAATTTGGCATGCGTCCCATTACTCAATTCAGGGATTGCGCGCTGGATGGAATGAGCCGGCTTTTAGACTTGAGTCAGTATTTTCCTTTGTGTTGGTCCCATTGGCCTTCTGGTTGGGGCAGGGATGGGTCGAAGTCGCTCTTCTCTCAGGAAGTATCCTTATTTTGATGATTGTGGAGCTACTCAATACTGCTGTGGAATCGGCGATTGATCGTATTGGCCCTCAATGGCATGAGCTATCAAAGCGTGCAAAGGACATGGGAAGCGCTGCCGTGCTGTTAGCCACTTTGCTGACCGGGGGGGTTTGGCTGTCAGCACTCTGGCAAAGGCTGATTAATTAGCCGCGCAAATGAAATTAGACGAATTAAAGTGGAGTGAGCACAATGGAGCTTCGACATCTTCGCTGCTTTCTCATCGTTGCGGAGGAACTTCATTTCGCTCGCGCCGCTGAACGACTACATATCGACCAATCTCCACTTTCACGCACTATCAAAGAATTAGAAGAGGAACTTGGTGCTCGTTTATTCATTCGTACTACCCGAAGCACTCAACTAACCCGTGCCGGGCGACAGCTTTTGGAGCATGTCCCGCGCATTTTTACCGCATTGAATCAGGCCCGTGATGGCGTCAAGTCTGCCGCCAACGGATTTTGCGGCCAGTTGCGCATTGCCTTGTCTGACGGTGTAACTCCCTCACGCTTGCCAACTTTACTGGCGCAATGCCGTGAAGAGGACCCCGAAGTTGAGATACGTCTGTTCGAGGTGCCGCTCGGGCAACAGATCAAGGGTTTGCATGAAGATCTGTATGACGCAGGTTTTTCAATGGCCGAAGACGGAGGCGATGGCATCTTGGTCACGCCCGCCTGGGAGGACGAGTTGATGGTTGCGGTGCCAACTCGCCATTCTCTGCTCGCCCATAAGCGCGTTCCGTTGGAGGAAGTACTACGTCATCCGTTGGTGCTCGGCGACCCAGCAGTATGCGAAGGCCATGCACGGCAAGTCGATCGTTTTCTCCGCAAGCTCGATCAGGAGCCATTGATAGTCCAGCGCGTGGCGACCTTTGACGTGATGATGACATTGGTTTCCGCCGGTTTGGCTTTGGGCCTAGCAGGCGCAGCGCATATAGCTTCTTGTCGAGAGTCAGGCATCGTGGGTCGCCCCTTGGCAGGCAAGCCGCCAATGCTGACAACCTATCTGTTGCGCCGTGATGCCGCACCTTTCGAGATGTTGAACCGATTCATTGAACGAGTCGCCTTTCTTGAGGCAAGGGGTAATCTGAACCTGGCCGAAGATTCCTGACTTACTCGACGAAAGGACTGGGAACCATGAACAAAGTGCTGCTGATAATGGTCATCACCCTAACGGCATGTGGTCAATCTCGACCCTCGGAAACCGTGGACTTCCTTGTGGCCCACCCCGACCGCATCAAGGAACTCCAGCGCCAATGCAAGGAGGATCGCGCAAGGGTCGGCGATGAACTCTGCGTGCGCGCGGCCGAGGCCGCCAATCGGCGCTTCTTCGGTGATCGGCCGGAGCAAAAGACGAAGTAGCGTCCGCCGCTGTTGCTTCGCTACGACGAAGCTCTCGCTACTACCTCCATACGCCGCAACGCGCCCGCGCTCGCGGCGTTTTTATTGTCTTCGCCATTGCAAGAAATCTGGCTTTTTTGGCCTAAATCACAGCCATAACGGCCTTTGACCGGCCTGTACGCACGCCTTGATCCTCAGTGCTGCGGCACCTCCGTGTGCCGTGATCGGAGGCGAGGTTATGCAAGGGACGAACGTGCTGTTCGGTCAGATCGCCGTGGTATTCGGCATCGTGATCGCCGGTGTGTGGAGCGCCACACAATGGACGGCAGCGGCCCTGGGCTATCAGCTACGCCTTGGCTCGCCGTGGTTCGATTTTCTAGGCACGCCGGTCTATCACCCGTGGCGACTGTTCGAGTGGTGGTTCTTCTTCGATGCCTACGTGCCCCGCGTGTTCGACATCGGCGGCGCTATTGCGGGCGGCAGTGGTCTCGCCGCCGTGCTGGTGGCGATTGGCATGTCGATCTGGCGCTCGCGGCAATCGCGCCTGGTCACGACTTACGGCTCGGCCCGCTGGGCGAACGCGGATGACATTCGCAAGGCTGGCCTCACGCAGCCGGCCGGCGTGTTCCTGGGCCAGCACGACCGTCAGTACCTGCGGCATGAAGGCCCGGAACACGTCCTGACCTTCGCACCCACGCGCAGCGGTAAAGGCGTTGGCCTGGTGGTGCCGACGCTGCTGTCCTGGCCCGCGTCCGCCGTGATCCACGACATCAAGGGCGAAAACTGGCAGATCACCGCCGGCTGGCGTTCGCGCTTCTCGCATTGCCTGCTGTTCAACCCGACCGATGCGAAGTCGGCCGCCTACAACCCGCTGCTGGAGGTGCGACGCGGCGCGCATGAGGTGCGCGACGTGCAGAACATCGCGGACATTCTGGTCGATCCCGAAGGCGCGCTGGAGAAGCGCAACCATTGGGAAAAGACCTCGCACGCGCTGCTGGTCGGGGCCATCCTGCATGTGCTCTACGCGGGCGAAGACAAGACGCTGCGCGGCGTCGCCAACTTCCTCTCCGACCCGGCCAGCCCGTTCGAGCTGACCTTGCACCGGATGATGACCACGCCGCACCTCGGCGATGGGCCGCATCCGGTCGTCGCATCGGCGGCGCGTGAAGTGCTCAACAAGAGCGACAACGAACGCTCGGGCGTGCTGTCCACGGCCATGTCGTTCCTCGGCCTGTACCGCGATCCCACGGTAGCCGAAGTCACCTCGCGCTGCGACTGGCGCATCGCTGACCTGATCGCGGCCGAGCATCCGGTGTCGCTGTATCTGGTGGTGCCGCCCTCAGACATATCGCGGACGAAGCCGCTCATTCGCCTGATCCTCAACCAGATCGGGCGGCGCCTGACCGAATCGCTCGATGGCTCCGACGGCATCGAGCGCCGCCACAAGCTGCTGCTGATGCTTGACGAGTTCCCGGCGCTGGGGCGCCTGGACTTCTTCGAGACGGCGCTGGCCTTCATGGCCGGCTACGGCATCCGCAGTTTTCTCATCGCCCAAAGCCTGAACCAGATCGACAAGGCGTATGGGCAAAACCATTCCATCCTCGATAACTGCCACGTCCGCGTGACGTTCGCCACGAACGACGAACGCACGGCCAAGCGTATTTCCGAAACGCTCGGCACCGCCACCGAGCTGCGCGCGCAGCGCAACTATGCGGGCCACCGGCTCGCGCCGTGGCTGAGCCATCTCATGGTGTCGCGTCAAGAGACGGCCCGCCCGCTGCTGACGCCGGGCGAAGTCATGCAGCTTCCGCCCGACGAGGCGGTGGTGATGGTGTCCAGCGTGGCGCCGATCAAGGCGAAGAAGCTGCGCTACTACGCGGACGCCAATTTCAAGCGGCGCGTGCTGCCGTCGCCCACGCTGACGGACGGACAGTACGCCGACGCGCCGCCGCTGCGCCCTGACGACTGGAGCGGGATGGCGATTCCTGCCGTGCCCGCCGCGCTTGCGGCCGATACCGCCGAAGGCTTCGGCGCCGCAACCGACGACGGCGGCCCGCGCCGTCAGCCCGAACTCTCGCAAACCGTCGCCTACGACCCCGAGCTGGCCGCGCCCGCAGCCGACCTCGGGCTGCTCGATGACGACGACGACCTGCCGCTTCCCCTTCCTCGCCAGCTCGATCCGGCCATGCAGCGCACGGCCCGGCTGGCTTCCCTCGACCCCAACGACGGAATCGAGCTATGAGCCACTACCGCCTGAACCTCTTTATCCAGCCCGAGCACGCCCAGCGGCTCGATGAACTGGCCGCCAAAAAAGGCGTGTCCAAGTCCAGCATTGTCGCTGCCGCCTTGGCGTCCTGGCTGTCGCCGGACGCGGCCGACCAGCGCGAGGCGGCCATCGCCAAGCGGCTGGATCGCCTGTCGCGGCAGGCCGAGCGCCTGGAGCGCGACCAGAACATCGCCATCGAGACATTGGCGCTGTTCGTTCGCTACTACCTGACCGTCAGCACACCGGTGCCCGAGGCGCACCAAGACGCGGCCCGTGCCCAGGGCAAGGCGCGCTTCGAGCAGTTCGTCGAACAACTCGGGCGCCACCTGCTGCGCGGGCGCAGCCTGGTACGTGACGTGGTGGAAGAACTGCATCCCGACCCGATGCGGATGGAGGACGCGGCGGCAGCCGCGCAAGCGCAGGAGCGCGCGTCATGAGCGCCACATCGCTCGACCGCCGCATCCAGATGCTGCGCACGGCGATGGGGCCGCTGATCGCCACTGCGCTCGAAGACCCGGACGTGGTGGAAATCATGCTCAACCCCGATCGCACCCTTTGGGTGGATCGGCTGTCGTCGGGCCGCGCGCCGATGGGCGTGGAGCTGTCCGAAGCGGACGGCGAGCGAATCATCCGCCTCGTGGCCGCCCACGTCGGCGCGGAAGTGCATCGCGGCCAGCCGCTGCTGTCGGCAGAGCTGCCCGAAACGGGCGAACGCTTCGAGGGCATCTTGCCGCCTGCCGCGCCGGGGCCGGCCTTCGCGCTGCGCAAGCGTGCCATCGGTGTGATCCCGCTGGAGCGGTATGTCATCGACCGGGTGATGACCGCCGCGCAGGCAGCCTTTCTCGTTCGCGCCGTGCGCGAGCGCAAGAACATCCTCATCGCCGGCGCTACCAGCAGCGGCAAGACCACGCTTGCTAATGCCTTGCTGGCGGAAATCGCCGCCACCGGCGACCGCGTGCTGGTGCTCGAAGACACGGTGGAACTGCAATGCTCGGCCCGCGACCACGTTCCGCTGCGCACGCGCGCGGGCGTGGTGTCCATGACCGAGCTGGTGCGCTCGTCCATGCGCCTGCGGCCGGATCGCGTCGTCGTCGGCGAGGTGCGCGGCCCCGAGGCGCTGGATCTCATCAAGGTGTGGGGCACGGGCCACCCCGGCGGCATTGCCACGATCCACGCGGGTTCCGCACTGGGTGCGCTGCTGCGCATGGAGCAACTAATTCTCGAAGTGGCGGTGAACCCGCCCCGTGCACTGATCGCCGAGGCCGTGGACGTGGTGATCCACATCGCCGGGCGCGGGCACAAGCGCCGCATCGAGAGCATCGCCCGCGTCGTCGGCTTCGACGGCGTGGGCTACCAACTGGCGGACGCGCTGGACGCGCCGTTTCCCGAGCTGCCTTCGCAGTCCGACCTTTCTTCCCCGTCCCTCAACCACTCTGGAGAACTGCCATGACGCAGATGCACATTCCTGCTTTCCGTGTTTCCGTAAATCCGCCCTCGCGGCTGCCGAGGCTGGCCCGGCTGCACAGCCTGGCCCGCCCTGCGGGGCAAGGGCTGCTGCTGTCCGCGCTGCTGTTGTTCCTGGCCGGCACCGCGCAGGCCGCTGGTTCCTCAATGCCGTGGGAAGGCCCCTTGCAGTCGATCTTGGAGTCGATCCAAGGGCCGGTGGCGCGCATCGTGGCAGTCATCATCATCATCGCCACGGGCCTCGCTCTCGCGTTCGGCGACACGTCGGGCGGCTTCCGCAAGCTGATTCAGATCGTGTTCGGCTTGAGCATCGCGTTCGCCGCGTCCTCGTTCTTCCTGTCGTTCTTCAGCTTCTCCGGCGGGGCTGTCGTATGAGCGCCCCGGATAGCTTCGCGGCGGGGTTCGAGGTGCCTTTGCACCGCTCGCTCACCGAGCCGATCTTGCTGGGCGGTGCGCCGCGCACCGTGGCGATTGCCAACGGCACGCTGGCTGCCGCTGTGGGGCTGGGCCTGCAACTCTGGATTCCCGGTGCCGTGCTCTGGATCGTCGGCCACTCGCTGGCGGTGTGGGGAGCGCGCGTCGATCCGCAGTTCATGCAGGTCTTTGCGCGACACATCAAGCATCGCCCGCTGCTGGACGTGTGAGGGGACGCCGCCATGCTGAACCTCGCCGAATACCGCCAGCGGCCTGCGCTGCTGGCCGACTGGCTGCCCTGGGCCGGGCTGGTCGCGCCGGGCGTCGTCTTGAACAAAGACGGCAGTTTCCAGCGCACGGCCCGGTTTCGCGGGCCTGACCTCAACAGCGCCACGCAAAGCGAGTTGATCGCCACGTCAGCGCGATTGAACAACGCGCTGCGGCGGCTGGGTTCGGGCTGGGCGCTGTTCATCGAAGCCGAGCGCTGCGCTGCCGCCGACTATCCGCACTCGGAGTTCCCCGAGCCGCTTTCGTGGCTGGTGGACGAGGAACGCCGCGCAGCGTTCGAGGAATCGGGCAACCATTTCGAGAGCGGCTATCACCTGACGCTGGTGTACCTGCCGCCCGAGGAATCGCGCGCGCGTGCGGCGGGGATGCTGTACGAGAACCGGCCCACCGAAGGCGTGGATTGGCGTGAGCGCCTGCAAGCCTTCGTCGCGGAGACGGATCGCGTCTTTGACCTGCTCGATGGCGTGATGCCGGAAATCGCATGGCTCGATGACAGCCAGACGCTGACCTACCTGCACGCCACCATCTCGACGCGGCGCTATTCGCTGGCGGTGCCCGAGGTGCCGTTCCACATCGACGCGCTGCTGACCGATTCCGTGATGGTCGGCGGCCTCGCACCGATGCTGGGCGACCAGCACCTGCGCGTGGTGTCGGTGCGGGGCTTCCCGACCTCGACCTGGCCAGGGATTCTGGACGACCTCAACCGCCTGGGCTTTGCGTATCGCTGGAGTACGCGCTTCCTGTGCCTGGACAAAGCCGAGGCGGAAAAAGAACTCACCCGGCTGCGCCGCCAGTGGTTCGCAAAAAGGAAGAACGTCATCGCGCTACTGCGCGAAACGATCTTCCAGCAGGAAAGCCCGCTGGTCGATACCGATGCCAGCAATAAAGCCGCCGACGCGGACGCGGCGTTGCAGGAGCTGGGCAGCGATCAAGTCGCCTTCGGCTACCTCACCGCCACGGTGACGGTGCTCGATGCTGACCCAGCCGCAGCCGACGAGAAGCTGCGCATGGTGGAGCGCGTCATCCAGGGGCGCGGGTTCGTGACCATTCCCGAAACGCTCAACGCCGTGGATGCGTGGCTGTCCTCGCTCCCCGGCAACGCCTACGCCAACGTGCGCCAGCCCATCGTCTCGACGCTGAACCTGGCGCACATGATGCCGGTGTCGGCGGTATGGGCCGGGCCGGAGAAGAATGACCACTTGGGCGGCCCGCCGCTGATCGTCACGCGCACCGATGGCGCGACGCCGTTCCGGCTGGTGACGCACATCGGCGACGTGGGCCACACGCTGGTCGCCGGCCCGACCGGCATGGGCAAGTCGGTCTTGCTCGCCACGCTGGCGATGCAGTTCCGCCGCTATCGCGGCTCGCGCATCTTCGTGTTCGACATGGGGCGTTCCATGCGCGCCACGATCCTCGGGCTGGGCGGCGAGCACTACGACCTGGGCACGGATGGCGAAATCGCCTTCCAGCCGCTCGCCCGCATCGACCGCGAGGGCTACCGCACCTGGGCCGCCGAATGGATCGAAGGCCGCTTGCTGCATGAGGGCGTGGCGGTCGGCCCGGACGAGAAGGCCGCCATATGGTCGGCACTCGGCAGCCTCGCCGGTGCTCCGTTGGAGCAGCGCACGATGACGGGCTTGTCGGTACTGCTGCAATCGAACGCGCTGCGTCAGGCGCTCGCGCCCTATGTGCTCGGCGGCGCGCACGGCAAGCTGCTGGACGCCGACCACGACCGGCTGGGCAACGCCGACGTGCAGGGCTTCGAGATGGAGGAGCTGATGCACAGCAAGGCCGCCGTCATGGCCGTGCTGCATTACCTCTTTGCGCGCTTCGATGAACGCTTCGACGGCGCGCCCACGCTGCTGATCCTCGATGAAGCGTGGCTGTTTCTGGATGACCCGGTGTTCGCGGCCCGCATCCGGCAATGGCTCAAGACGCTGCGCAAGAAGAATGTCTCGGTCATCTTCGCCACCCAGAGCCTGGCCGACATCAAGGATTCGAGCATCGCGCCCGCGATCATCGAAAGCTGCGCCAGCCGCATCTTCCTGCCGAACCCGCAGGCGACCGAGCCGCAGATTCGCACGATCTACGAGGGCTTCGGCCTCAACCGGCGGCAGATCGAAATCGTCGCCACCGCGCAGCCCAAGCGCGACTACTACTACCAATCCCGCCTCGGCAACCGTCTGTTCGACCTCTACCTGGGGCCGGCGACGCTGGCCTTCGCGGGCGCTTCCACGCCGCAAGACCAGCGCGCCATTGATGACGTTCTTGGCCGCGTGCCGCCGGACGCCGGCGCACCCGGCTTCGCGGGCGCCTGGCTGCGCCATCGCGGCCTCGATTGGGCGGCCGACCTGCTGCCCTCGTTTCCCGGCCTTGTGCCGGGTTCCCTCCGTACTACCGACCACCCACAGGAGAGCCTGTCATGAAGAAGCGCCTGATCGCCGCCGCCGTCGCGGCCATGCTTTGCACCGCCACCGCCCATGCGCAATGGGTCGTGATCGACCCCACCAACCTCGTGCAGAACACGCTGACCGCGATCCGCACGCTGGAGCAGATCAACAACCAGATCCAGCAGCTCCAGAACGAAGCGCAGATGCTGATGAACCAGGCGCGCAATCTCGCCAGCCTGCCGTCCAGCGTGGTGGGCCAGTTGCGCGCCAATCTGGCGACGACCGAGCGGCTGATCGCCCAGGCTCGCGGCTTGGCCTACGACATGACGAACCTCGATCGGGAGTTCGCGCGCCTATATCCCGAGCAGTACGCCGCCACCGTCAGCGGTGACCAGATGTACCGCGACACGCAGGAGCGTTGGAAGAACACGCTCAACGGCTTGCAAACCACCATGCAGATGCAGGCGCAGGTGTCGCAGAACCTGGGCGTTGACGAAAGCGTGCTGGCCGACCTCGTGGGCAAGAGCCAATCGGCCGAAGGCGCGTTGCAGGCGATGCAAGCCATGAATCAGTTGCTCGCCTTGCAGGCCAAGCAGTCGATCCAGTCGCAGCGGCTCCAGATCACGCAAGACCGAGCCACCGCACTGGAGCTGGCGCGGCAGGCCGCAGCCACCGAGCGCGGGCGCGAAGTGACGCGGCGCTTCCTGGGCAGCGGCACGCCGTACACGCCGCAGTCCGTCGATTTCTACAACCACTGACGGGTGCGGCCATGAAGAACGCGCCCGTCCTGTTCGCTCTCGCGTCCCTGCTGACCGGCTGCGACCGGCCGCCTTCGGCGGATGCGCTGGCCGCCGACCCGTCCCGGCTGCACGCGCTGCTCGCGCAATGCCGCGCGGGCGAGCACGACGGCGCGTTCTGCGCACACGTGGCCCAAGCCGACCTGCGCCGCTTTCTCTCCGGCAAAGCCGGCCCCGGCGAGTACCAGACGCTCGCCGACCTGCCGCCGATTCCACCCAGCTTCGATGAACCCGCCGATGACAACGGGCCTGGGCAGGAGAACTCGCCATGAATGACGTGACCATCATCGACCGCTTCCTCGATACGTTCTCGCGCTACATCGACTCGGGCTTTGGCCTCCTGCATGGCGAGGTGGCGTTTCTGACCGCCACGCTGATCGTCATCGACATGACGATCGCCGGGCTGTTCTGGGCAATGAGCCATGCCACCGGCCAGGGCGAAGACGTGATCGCCAAGCTGATCCGCAAGGTGCTCTACGTCGGTGCCTTCGCCTACATCATCGGCAACTTCAACTGGCTGGCCGGCATCGTGTTCCGCTCGTTCGCGGGCCTGGGCCTGACGGCCAGCGGCTCGACCTTGAGCATGGAGAACTTCCTGCATCCGGGAAGGCTGGCCAAGATCGGCATCGACGCCGGGGCGCCGATCCTCGACCAGATCGGCGACATGGCGGGCTTTCCCGAGGTGTTCGTGAACATCACGCCCATCGTCGTGATGTTCCTCGCGTGGCTGATCGTCCTGCTGTGCTTCTTCGTGTTGGCGATCCAGCTTTTCATCACGCTGATCGAGTTTAAATTGACGACGCTCGCGGGCTTCGTGCTGGTGCCGTTCGCCCTCTGGAACAAGACCGCGTTCCTCGCCGAAAAGGTGCTGGGCAACGTGGTGTCGTCGGGCATCAAGGTGCTGGTGCTGGCCGTCATCGTGGGCATCGGCTCGGGCTTGTTCGCCGAGTTTCAGGTGCAACCGGCCGAGCCGTCCATCGACCATTCGGTCGTCGTGATGCTGGCCTCGCTGACGCTGCTGGCGCTGGGCATCTTCGGGCCAGGCATAGCGACCGGGCTGGTGTCGGGCGGCCCGCAGCTCGGAGCGGGCGCGATGGCCGGTGCCGCGCTGGGCGCGGCGGGCGCTGCCGTTGCCGTGGGCGCTGCTGCCACGGGCGTCGGGGGCGCTGTCGCTGCCGGCGCACGCATGGCCCCGGCTGCCGCCAAGCTGGCCGGCAGTGGTGCGCGTGCCGCCGCCGGGGTCGCCGGCAGCGCGAAGTCGGCGTTCCAGGCCGGCTCCGCTTCCGCTGGCGGCGGCCTCAAGGGCGCTGCCGCCGGTGTGGGCAATGTCGCCAAGACCGGCGCGCAGGCGGCCGGGCAGAAGGTGGCGCAAGGCGCGCGCTCGATCCGCGAACGTGCTGCCGCAGCGTTCAGCGCAGACGCGCCCGCGTCCGCATCCACAGCGGGGAGCGGTGCCCCCAGCGGCGACGCGCCGCCGTCCACGCCGCAGGAGCAGCCCGCCTGGGCGAAGCGCCTGCACCGACGCCAGCAGCTCACCCATGCCGCCACAACTGCCGCCCACACGCTGCGCGGTGGCGATGGCGGCGGCTCCGGCCAGGGGCCGAGCCTGCGCGATTCTGATTCATAAGGAGAACTGACCATGCGATTCAAGAAGCCGCAGGTGCGCTACGCCGACACGCCGCAGCCTGCCACGCCGTATCAAGCTGCCGGCCAGGTGTGGGACGACCGTATCGGCTCGCCGCGCGTGCAGGCGAAGAACTGGCGGCTGATGGCCTTCGGGTGCCTCACGCTCGCGCTGCTGATGGCCGGCGGCCTGGTGTGGCGCTCGGCGCAGTCCATCGTGACGCCCTACGTGGTGGAAGTGGACAACGCGGGCCAGGTGCGCGCCGTCGGCGAAGCCGCCACGCCGTACCGGCCCAGCGATGCCCAGGTGGCCTATCACCTGGGCCGCTTCATCGAGCTGGTGCGCTCGCTGTCCATCGACCCCATCGTCGTGCGCCAGAACTGGCTCGACGCCTACGACTACACCACCGACAAGGGCGCCGTGGTGCTCAACGACTACGCGCGCACCAACGACCCGTTCGCGCGCATCGGCAAGGAGTCGGTGACGGTGCAGATCACCAGCGTGACACGCGCCAGCGACACGTCTTTCAACGTGCGCTGGACGGAACGGCGCTTCGTCAACGGCGCCGCGGCGGGCACTGAACGCTGGAACGCCGTGATTTCCATCGTGCAGCAGACCCCGCGTACCGAACAGCGCCTGCGCAAGAACCCCCTGGGCATCTACGTCAACGGTCTGTCGTGGAGCCGCGAACTGGATTCTTCCGAAGGAGCCAAGCCATGAATCCGCTTTTCCGTAAATCCGCCTTGCCGTTGATCCTGCTTGCTTCGGCTGTCTTGTTCTCCGGCTGCGCCACGCAGGGCAAGCCGCCGCCGGCCATCTCGCTCGATGAGCCGGTGCAGGCCCAGCCGCTGCCGGAGCCACCCGCGCCGGTGGAAGTGGTCAAGGTGCCCGAGCCGCTGGCGCTGCCGGCGCAGTTGAAGCCATTGCCCGAAGCCGAGGGCGCCAAGCCCGCGCCGGAACCGGCCGACGAAACCGTGCGCGTCTCGCGCGCCAACGCGGAGGCCCGCATCGCGCCCACGCGCGAGGGCTATGTCAATGCGATTCAAGTGTGGCCCTTCACCGATAGCGCGCTGTATCAGGTCTATGCGGCCGTGGGCCGTGTGACCGTGATCGCGCTCCAGCCGGGCGAGGAACTGGTGACGGTGGCCGCAGGCGATACCGTGCGCTGGATCGTGGGCGACACGTCCAGCGGCAGCGGCGATGCGCTGCGCGTCAATGTGATGGTCAAGCCCATCCGCTCGGGCCTCAAGACCAATCTGGTCATCACCACCAGCCGGCGCACCTATCTGCTGGAGCTGACCTCGACCGAAAAGACGTGGATGGCCTCGGTGTCGTGGGAGTACCCGAAGGACAAGATGCTGGCCTTGCAGCGCCAGGCGCAGGCGGCCAGCGCCGCCGCGCCGGTCGATACCGGCTTGTCGCTGGAGAAGATCCGCTTCCGCTACGCGATCAGCGGCAGCAATCCACCGTGGAAGCCGCTGCGCGCCTTCGATGACAGCGAGAAGGTCTATATCCAGTTCCCCGCCGGCATCGCGCAAGGCGAGCTGCCACCGCTGTTCGTGATCGGTGCGCAGGGCGACGGGCAACTGGTGAACTACCGCTTCCGAGCGCCGTACTACATCGTGGATCGCCTCTTTGGCGCGGCAGAGCTGCGCCTGGGTGGTGACAAGGGCGACGTGGTGCGGATCGAGCGCACGGACGGCACGCGGAGGAACTGACCATGAGCCAGGATGACACTCCCGACCTCGCCACGCCGCAGGCGGGCAAGGTCGCGCCCGAGGCGGTGGCGCTGCGCGCCCAGCCGCGCCCGGTCACACGCTTGAACCGGCGCACGTTGGCGATGCTCATGGGTGGCCTATCGGTCGCCGTGCTGGGCGCGACCATCTGGTCATTGCAGCCGCAGCGGCGCGGCGGGAGCGAGCAGACCGAGCTTTACAACGTCGATCGCGTCTCGAAGTCCGAAGGGCTGGACGGCCTGCCGGCCGACTACTCGAAGCTGCCGCCGAAGGTGCCGGAGCTGGGGCCGCCGCTGCCGGGCGACCTTGGCCCGGCCATCGTGAACTCGCAGCAGCCCGTGACGCCGACCTATGCGCCGCCTGGGCATAACCCCGAGGACGCCTTGCGCAAAGAGGCGGACGCGGCGGCGGCCTCGGCGGTGTTCTTCCGCTCGGGCCAGCAGGGCAAGGCCGCAGCGCCTGCCACAGCCCAAGCCGCTGCGGCTGTGCCGGGCAGCGCCTTCGACCCGCTGGCGGCCGGGCCGGCCTCGACGGCGGCACAGCCTGCCGATCCGACCGCCACGCAGAACCGGCAAGACCAGAAGGAGGCGTTCTTGAAAGGCGGTTCTACGGAAACTCGCAATTCCGGCAATCTGCAAATGCCGGCCTCGCCATATCAGGTCATGGCCGGAACAGTGATCGCCGGGGCGCTGGTGACGGGCATCAAGTCGGACTTGCCGGGCGACGTGATCGCCACGGTGACGGAGCCGGTCTATGACTCGGCGACGGGCAAGTTCCTGCTGATCCCGCAGGGGTCGCGCATCCTCGGCAAATACAACAGCCAGGTCAGCTACGGGCAGAGCCGCGTGCAGGTGGTATGGAACCGGATCATCCTGCCCGACACGTCTTCGCTGACCATCGACAACCTTGTGGGCACCGATCCGGCGGGCTATTCCGGCCTTGAAGATGGCGTGGACTACCACTGGGGCCGCATCGTCGCTGGCGCGGCGCTGACGACGCTGCTGGGCGTGGGCGCGGAACTGGCTGCGCCGGAGAACCGGCAGGACGGCAACCGCATCGTGATCGCGGGGCGCGACAGCGCGCAGGACAGTATCAATCAGGTCGGACAGGAGATGACCCGGCGCAATATGAACATCCAGCCGACGTTGACAGAGCGGCCTGGGCTGCCGGTGCGGATCATCGTCAACCGCGACTTGGTGCTGCGGCCTTATCAGCCGATGTTCTTCAACAGGGGAGCGATGCGATGAGCACGGGTAAGAAGCTGCGGCTCGGGCCGCTGCCGAAACTGGAATCCACCAAGATGACCTTCGCGTGCCCGGCCGGCCTGCGGGCCGATCTTGACCGCTACGCGGCGCTGCACGCGCAGACCTACGGCGAAGCGGTCGATGCCATGACGTTGATCCCGCACATGCTGGAGGCATTCATGGCGGGGGATCGGGGATTCAGGAAGGGCACTGCAACACGGAGCGTGCCGTCGAAGCCGACATGATGGCGTCGCCTACCATCCAGCGGCATCCATCCAACGCGCAGCCCCAGGGCTGCGCGTTCTTCGTTCTGGATGCTGGGCTATGATGATGAAACAGGCCCGCTGTTCCTCGACAATCCAGCACGACACCGTGCGATGCGGCTTTCCCTCCCGACGCTCCTATGTGGCTCCTAGCCCACGAGGCAACACTTCTGCGAAGTGGCCTGAAAAAGAGCTAACCTACTGTCCCATATACGGTTTCAAGCCCCGCGTGATTTACACGGAGGACTTGACACCAGAACTTTTTTGTTGCCGAGGAACACCAGCAATTATTGTTGTTTTTGTGGGAGCGGCGTCAGCCGCGAAGCTGATGTACCAGCAGATTGCGAAGTGCGCGGTTCTTCGTTGCTCCCAACATCGCGGCTGATGCCGCTCCCACAAACAAAGCTTGCAGCCTTGTAGGAGCGGCGTAAGCCGCGAAGCTCGTGCATTGTCAGATTGCACAATATTCGATGATTCGTTGCCCCCAGCTTCGCGG
>NZ_JASCOR010000170.1 GCF_029959445.1 Stenotrophomonas sp. PS02298
GCCCGCACCTTCCAGTACATCAGCTGCGCGGCTGACGCCGCTCCCACAACCACCTGCAGGCATCACGTGGGAAGCCCCAGCCGAGCACCGCTCGGCACTACACAGAGACCAAACAAAACCGCCGCCTTGCGGCGGCGGTGGAATTATTTGACTACCCGCAGGAACGGGCGCTTCGCGGCAGGCTGCGGACGCTCCGGCGGATCGGTCGGCGGCGTATCGTCGTCATCCGGCGTGGTCTCGGTGCCCGGAATGTCATCCGGCAAAGCCATGCCCTGGCCGGTCTCACGCGCATAGACGGCCAGGATCGCCGAGATCGGCACGTACACCGGGAAACTGGTTCCGGAGAAGCGCGCAGTGAATCTCACGGCGTCGTTGTCGATATGCAGGCCAACAACGGCGCGCTCGGCGATATTGAGCACTACCCGCTCTTCCTTGATCGCGCTGCTCGGCACCTGCACGCCGGGAACCCCGGCATCGACCATCACGTGCGGCGTCATGCCGTTGTCGTTGATCCACTCGACCAGCGCCCGCAACAGATACGGGCGATGGCTGCTCATCCGGAAAGTTTCTTCAGTCATTGCACAAGTGTACGCGGCATTGAAGCGCGATCACCGCCTTGCGGCGGTGATCGATAAGTTCGGATACAGCCGGCGACTGCTCAGCCCGGCAGTTCGCGCAGCTTCTTTTCCTGATCGGTCAGGCTGCGGACGAAGGCCGGATGACGGAAGAAGCGGTTGCCGTAGTCCTCGATTGCCTTGCCGTCCTTGGGCAGCGCCACGCCCAGGGACTCCAGCCGCCAGATGATCGGCGCCATCGCGCAGTCAGCCAGGCTCATTTCCGGATTGAGGAAGAACTTGGACGCCTTGAACAGCGGCACCGACTGCGCAACCAGCTCCTTCAAGCGCTTGCGCCCCGCTTCGGCCTGGGTCTTGTTGCCCATCTGAATGGCCTGCACCTGCGGCACCCAGTCATGTTCGATGCGCAGCATCGCCAGACGCAGCCGCGCCCGCGACAAGGGGTCGACCGGCATCAACGGCGGATGCGGATAGCGCTCGTCCAAGTACTCACTCACCACCGACGCCGCGTACAGCACCAGCTCCCGTTCAACCAGGGTCGGCACGGAGTGATACGGATTCAGATCGATCAGATCTTCCGGTGGGTTCTGCGCATCGACCGGCACCAGATCGTAAGTCACGCCCTTGGCCGCCAACACCAACCGCACCCGATGACACAGGGCATCGTCATTTGCAGAGAACAAGGTCAGGGTATTACGCATACGCACACTCGCCGCCATCAAAGGCTCTCCATCGGTTGGATTCCGCCAACCTTACGGCCCCGCCAGCACATTGCTGACGGTGACCACGGTTACCCGAGTGTGCCAAGCCACAGGCGCAGTTGCCAAGGCCCCCTGCGCACAGCCCCCCGGCTTGCACCCAGCTCAATGCACGTCTTTCCAGTACTCGGTCTTGACCAGATAGGCCAGGAAGGTCAGCAGGGCCAGGAACAGCACCACCCAGACGCCCAGGCTCTGCCGCTTGAGCGCGGCCGGCTCGCCGGCATATTCCAGGAAGTTGGTGATGTCGCGGACCGTCTGGTCATAGCCACGCGGATCGACCTTGCCCGGCGAAGCAAGCTTGAAGCCCACCACCGGCGGGTCGATGCCCTCCTGCTCGGCCTTGCCGTGAATGGCATGCTGCATGCCCTGCAGCTCCCACAGCGGGTTCGGCATCGACGCATTCGGGAACACGCTGTTGTTCCAGCCCAGCGGCCGCGACTCGTCCACATAGAACGATTTCAGGTAGCTGTAGATCCAGTCGCTGCCGCGCACCCGCGAAATCAGGCTCAGGTCCGGCGGCATCTTGCCGAACCATTTGGTCGCCTCGTCATGCGGCATCGCCACCTGGATCTGCTCGCCATAGGCGGCACCGGTGAAGTTGAGGTTGTCCATCACCTGTTGTTCGGTCAGGCCGAGATCCTCTCCCATGCGCGAATAACGCAGGTACTTCAGCGAATGGCAGCCCGAGCAGTAGCTCATGTAAGCCTGCGCGCCGCGCTGCAACGAGGCCTGGTCCCCCAGATCATTGCCCGCCTGCATCAACTTGCCACCGCCGGCGGCAAACGCCGGGACACACAGCAGCATCGCGGCAGCCATCGCCAACCGCACAATCCACTTGTCAGTCATGCGTCGTCACCCGGTCCGGTACCTGCTTGGTGCTGTCGATCTTCGTCCAAAGCGGCATGGTGATGAAGAAGGCGAAGTACAGGAAGGTCAGCACGCGGCCCACCCAGGTCTCCCAGATCGCCGTGCCCGGGCCGGAGCCAATCACGCCCAGCCACACGAAGCACACCACCAGGATGCCCAGCATCACCTTCGAGATCGGGCCACGGTAACGGACCGACTTGACCTTGGCCTTGTCCAGCCACGGCACCAGGAACAGGATGGCGATGGCCGAGAACATCACCATCACGCCACCGAGTTTGTCCGGCACCACCCGCAACATCGCGTAGTACGGCGTGTAGTACCAGACCGGCTTGATGTGTTCCGGCGTCACCAGCCGGTTGGCCTCGGTGAAATTGTCGTGCTCGAGGAACAGACCGCCGAACACCGGCGCAAAGAAGATGATGAAAGCGGCGAGCGTGAGCAGGAAGCCGACACCGACCAGATCCTTGACCGTGTAATACGGGTGGAACGGGATGCCATCGGCTGGTGCGGTCGCTGACCAGCGGTTGCCCTTCGGCCCCTTCTTGATCTCAACGCCATCCGGATTGTTGGACCCTACCTCGTGCAGCGCGCCCAGGTGCAGCACCACCAGCAGCAGCAGCACCAGCGGCATCGCGATGACGTGCAGGGCGAAGAAGCGGTTGAGCGTTGCGTCGCCGGGCAGGTAGTCACCCATGATCCATTCGGTCAGGCCATTGCCGATCACCGGAATGGCACCGAACAGCGAGATGATGACCTTGGCACCCCAGAACGACATCTGGCCCCAGGGCAGCACGTAGCCCATGAAGGCTTCGGCCATCAGCACCAGGTAGATCAGCATGCCCAGTATCCACACCAGCTCACGCGGCTTCTTGTAACTGCCGTACATCAAGCCGCGGAACATGTGCAGGTAAACCACGATGAAGAACAGCGAGGCACCGGTGCTGTGCATGTAGCGGATCAACCAGCCCCACTCCACGTCGCGCATGATGTATTCAACCGAGGCGAACGCCTCGGCCGCGCTGGGCTTGAAGTGCATCGTCAGGAAGATGCCGGTGACGATCTGGTTGACCAGGATCACCATTGCCAACGAGCCGAAGTAGTACCAGAAGTTGAAGTTCTTCGGCGCGTAATACTCGCTGACATGCTTGCGGTACACCGGCATCAGGCCGGGCGCACGCTCGTTGACCCAATCGGCCACGCCACTGACGGTGCGGGTAAGAATATTGTCGGCCATGATCAGGCTGCCCCCTGCGGATCAACGCCAATGACAAGGGTGTTGTCATCCACATAGTGATGCGGCGGCACCAGCAGGTTGATCGGCGCCGGCACGTCCTGGAACACGCGCCCGGACATGTCGAAACGCGACTTGTGGCAGGGGCAGAAATAACCGCCCTTCCACTGCGCGTCGTAGGGCTCGGGGCGGATCTCGGCAACCATCTCCGGCGAACAGCCCAGATGGGTACACAGGCCGACCAGCACGGATATATCCGGCTTGATCGAGCGGAATTCGGGATTGCCCTTGAGCACGTAGTCCGGCTGCTGGTCCTTGTTGCCGGACTCCGGATCCTTGAGGCGTGCATCCAGGGTAGGCAATGCCTGCAGGATGGCCTTGGAACGTTTGACGATCCAGATTGGCTGGCCGCGCCATTCCAGGATCAGCCGTTGGCCTTCCTGCAGCGCGCTGATATCGGCGGTCACCGGGGCACCGGCCAACTTGGCTCTGGCGCTGGGGTTCCACGACTTGATGAAAGGAACTGCGGCGAAACCAACACCGACTGCCCCGACCACGGCTGTGGTCGCTGTCAAAAACCGCCGACGTCCGGTGTTGACTGGATCATTTACCCCATCGTTTGCCATCCGGCACTCCGATAATGATTAGGTAGCTAGAGGCTGCCAACGGTCTGGTGGGGGCCATCCCGCTCTGAATCGAATCGTTCCGGAGTGTAGCGGAACGCTTAACGCTGACACAACGCGATCAAACACCAGTCCGCGAAATTTGTCACGGCCTGCTGCAACAGAGACGCTGGAGGACGGCTTACTGGCGCGTGGCCAGCTCGCCACGGTAGCGGTCGGCCAGCTGTGCAACGCGCTGCACGTAATACTGGGTCTCCTTGTAGGGAGGCACACCACCATGCCGATCCACCGCACCTTCGCCGGCGTTGTAACCCGCCGCGGCCAAGGTCAGGTTGCCGTTGAAACGTCGCAGCAACCACGACAGGTATTGCACGCCACCACGGATGTTCTGGCCGGCGTCGTAGGAGTCGGACACACCGAAACGACGCGCCGTGGGTGGCATCAACTGCATCAGCCCCTGCGCCCCGGCACGACTGAGCGCGGTTGGGTTGAATGCCGATTCGGCATGGATGATGGCCCGCACCACCGCCTCCTCGACACCGAATTCGCGTGCAGCCGAGGCGATCTCGGTGCTGTAGGCCTGGGTGTTCAGGCGCACCGAACCGAAGTTGACCCGGGAGTTCACGCCACAGGCAAAGCAACGCTCGATATAGCTGTACTGAATGGTGCGCACCGCGCCGATGTTGGCCACCTGGGCCGGCCGGCTGCTGGTGTAGTGACGCACCCCATCCTTCATATAGGAGTAGACCTGCCCACTGACCACCCGCTGCGCTCGTCCTGCCGTTGCTGGCGCTGGCGTGGGTGGCACTGCGGTGGGAGCGGTCTGTGCAGCCACCGCCGTCGAACTGTCATTGGCTTGGCTCGCCGGAGCCACAGCAGCTACCGGGGTGGCGACGGGCGCCGGGGTCGGCGGTACATAGCGCGGCACGTCGCGGGTCGGCCGATAACTGCTGACCACGCTGCAGCTCGCGCCACTGACGCGCTTGCTGACGTAATTGGGCACCCCATCGCTGCCAACGCACTTGTACAACGTGCCGGCACTGGCCGGCGAGGCGACCAATGCTGCTGCGAGAATGCCGGTGATCCCCAAAATCCCCTTCATGGGCGGGAGTCTCCCAGCTTCGCCGGGGCTTGCCAAGTATTTGACGCAGCGGCTTTCGTGCTCGGGCCCGCGGACCGATACAATAGGCGGCTACGAATGCAGCCCCAGTGGTTGCGTGCCCGCCCACCCGTCTGGAATAAGCGCCATGCCCGGGACGCCAGCAACTCCCCTGCCGATCACGGCCGGCTCCGCCGTGCCTACTGTTGAAATGACCACACCTGAATTGATTCCCCTGCCCGGCCAGCGGCCGACGGTTGCCGGCGGTGCGCGCGGCAAGCTCTACATCAAGACCCACGGTTGCCAGATGAACGAGTACGACTCGACCAAGATGGCCGACGTACTCGCCGCCGCCGAGGGCCTGGAGCTCACCGACAACCCCGAAGAAGCCGACGTGGTGCTGGTCAACACCTGCTCCATCCGCGAAAAGGCACAGGAGAAGGTATTCAGCCAGCTCGGCCGCTGGAAGGCACTCAAGGCCAATGGCCGCGACGTCATCATTGGCGTCGGCGGTTGCGTGGCCTCGCAGGAAGGCGAAGCCATCGTCAAGCGCGCGCCCTACGTGGACCTGGTGTTCGGCCCGCAGACCCTGCACCGCCTGCCAGAGCTGATCCGCGCCCGCCGCGAGCAGAACAAGCCGCAGGTGGACATCAGCTTCCCCGAGATCGAGAAGTTCGACCGCATGCCCGAGCCGCGCGCCGAGGGCCCGTCGGCCTTCGTCTCGATCATGGAAGGCTGCTCCAAGTACTGCTCGTTCTGCGTGGTGCCGTATACCCGTGGCACCGAGGTCAGCCGGCCGTTCGAGGACGTGGTGGTGGAATGCGCACAGCTGGCCGAACAGGGCGTGCGTGAGATCAACCTGCTCGGCCAGAACGTCAACGCCTATCGCGGCCCATACGGCGACGGTGAGATTGCCGACCTCGGCCTGCTGATCCGCACCCTTGCCGAAATCGACGGCATCGGTCGCATCCGCTTCACCACCTCGCACCCGCTGGAGTTCAGTGATTCGCTGGTGGACGCCTACCGCGACGTGCCGAAACTGGCCAACTACCTGCACCTGCCGGTACAGGCCGGCAGCGACCGCGTGCTCAGCGCGATGAAGCGCGGCTACACCGCACTGGAGTTCAAGGCCAAGATCCGCAAGCTGCGCGCGGTCCGCCCGGACATCTCGATCAGCTCGGACTTCATCGTTGGCTTCCCCGGCGAAACCGATGCCGATTTCGAGAAGACCATGAAGCTGATCGAGGACGTGGGCTTCGACCAGAGCTTCTCCTTCATCTATTCGCGCCGCCCCGGCACCCCGGCTGCCGACCTGGAAGACACTACCAGCGATGCCGACAAGCACGCCCGGCTGTCGCGGCTGCAGGCACATATCAATGAGCATGCCGCCGGCATCTCCGCGCGCATGGTTGGCACGGTGCAGAACGTGCTGGTCGAGGGCCCTTCGCGCAAGGACCCGAATGAGCTGACCGGCAAGACCGAGAACATGCGTTCGGTGAACTTCCCGGCCAGTTCGCGGCTGATCGGGCAGTTTGTCGATGTATTGATCACCGAGGCCTTCAGCAATTCGCTGCGTGGGCGGGTGGTTACGCAGGACTGAGATTGGCTGACTCCCGATTGCAGGGCTTGGTTGGCGGAGCCGCTTCCTGCGGACAATGGGCTGCGAGGGTTGGGACCGAAGTTTGCTGGCCCGAAGCAGGAGCAGCCTCGCCCCTACCCCGCTCCGCGCGCCAGCCCTTGCGCTGGCGCAAGGGCGTTCGCTGCGCAGTGAACCTGTCGTTCGCACGCGCGCGCCTCTCACCTCGTCAGCGAGGGAGGGGAAAGCCACCGCCGCTCGTTTTGGCTGTTGCTCGGCGGCTGCGGTCATTTATTCACCACACCGACCCAGAGCCCGTCGTTATTGGGCTGCACGCGGTTATCCACATGTTCATCCCGAATCGATCCACACAAATTGTGGACAACTTGTCACCCATAAATCGTCAAATGTGGCGGTTTTTTAACCACCCGGCCAAGAGGCTTATGCCGCAAGGGCTGGACGGGGATATCCACAGCTTGGCCCACGCCACATCCACATCGACTGTGGAGAACATGGACCACCACCTCCCCCGCTGGTGGTCCGTCAGCCGCAGGGGTACCCTTCCAAGGTCCAAGGCACGGCTTCGCCGGCCAGCAACAGTCAGTGAAAATGACCACCACCACGCATCGCGACTTCACTCTCGACCCGATTGATAACGAACGGCTGGCCAATCTGGCCGGGCCGTTCGACGAGCATCTTCGCCAGGTAGAACTCAAGCTGGGCGTGGAGATTGCCAACCGCGGCAACGTCTTCCGCGTCAGCGGCCCGGGCAAGACCGCGCTCGAAGCTGAAAAACTGCTCAAGTCCCTCTACGCGGAAGCGGCGGAAGCCGTCTTCGACAGCCACGCCATCCATCTGCGTTTGAACCGCGCCAACGTGGATCACGTGACCGAGCAGGCTTACGAAGCGCAGGAAGTAGCCATCAAGGTAAAGCGCGGCACGGTGCGCGGCCGCGGCCTCAACCAGGCCAGCTACCTGCATCAGATCGCGACCCACGACATCAGCTTCGGCATCGGCCCGGCCGGTACCGGCAAGACCTTCCTGGCGGTAGCCATGGCCGTGGACGCATTGAATGAATCGCGCGTGCAACGCCTGATCCTGGTGCGCCCGGCGGTGGAAGCCGGCGAGAAGCTGGGCTTCCTGCCCGGCGACCTGACCCAGAAGGTCGACCCCTACCTGCGCCCGCTCTACGACGCCCTGTACGAAATGCTGGGCGTGGAAAAAGTGGCCAAACTGCTTGAAAAGAATGTCATCGAGATCGCTCCGCTGGCTTACATGCGCGGCCGCACGCTCAATGACGCCTTCGTGATCCTGGACGAAGCGCAGAACACCACCATCGAGCAGATGAAGATGTTCCTGACCCGCCTGGGTTTCGGCTCGACCGCCGTCGTTACCGGCGACCTGACCCAGACCGACCTGCCCAAGCACGTCAAGTCCGGCCTGCGCGACGCCATCGAGGTGCTGCGCGGCGTGGACGGGGTCAGCTTCACCTTCTTTGAATCGCGCGACGTGGTGCGCCATCCGCTGGTGGCCCGCATTGTCAGCGCCTATGACCGCCGCGATCTGCAGCAGGTCAAGCCCGGAGCAAGCGAATGACCAAGGGTCCCGTGCGTCTTGATGTCGCCGTCAGCTACGCCATGCCGCGCGCCGGCCTGCCGGCAGCGGTGAGCTTCCGCCGCTGGGTGGCTGCCGCTCTCAAAGGCCGCATTCGCGAGGCCGACCTGGCCATCCGCGTGGTCGACGCCAAGGAAGGCCAGTCACTGAACCGCCACTACCGGGGTAAGGACTACGCCACGAATGTACTCAGCTTTCCGGCCGAGCTGCCCGAAGGCCTGCCCAAGGGAGTGAAATTCCCGCTGCTGGGCGATCTGGTGATCTGCGCCCCGGTGGTCGCCCGCGAGGCCGAGGAGCAGGACAAGGCGCTCAACGCCCATTACGCCCACCTCACCGTGCACGGCGTGCTGCACCTGCTGGGCTGGGATCATGAGGACGACAAGGAAGCCGAGGCCATGGAACAGCTGGAACGCGAGATCCTGGCCGACCTGGGCATCGCCGACCCCTACGCCAACGAGCAGTAGCCACAGGTAGTGCCGAGCCATGCTCGGCAGAGGCCTTCCCAGCAAGGCCATGTAGTGCCGAGCCATGCTCGGCAGAAGCCTTCCCAGCAAGGCCATGTAGTGCCGAGCCATGCTCGGCAGAAGCTCTACCGGTAAACCCCCCTGCCGAGCATGGCTC
>NZ_JASCOR010000171.1 GCF_029959445.1 Stenotrophomonas sp. PS02298
CGGTCGGCACGAGGAACCCGGTTGGCCCTGTTGCCACCGTCTTTCCTGAGTTCATCGCCCGCGACGGTCAGGAGCGCGCGAACGGGTGCCGTCAAGGAGGCAAGCGCAGGGTTGGTGCGGCCCGCAGGCGCAGCCGAGGACACGGCCCTGCGCGCCTTGACGGCACACGGGCGCGGGCTACAGTCGCGGTGAAGGTGATGAAGTCAGGGGAGACGGCTGGACATGGCAACGGCCCCTCGACACGCCGACCGCACGGCAAGCGAAGCGCGCAGGCCCGGATCTAGGAATCAGGGCCGGCGGCGTCAGCCGAGCGGAGCGAGGGAACGATGGAAGCCCATCAGGGGCGAGACGCCGCAGGCGGTTCAATGCGAAGCACGACAGCGCGACCGGCCATGTCTGCTTGGCCGGGGACGCACGACCGTCCTACCATCCCTCCATGGAAGAAACCATCCTCAACAACGACGATCCTTTGGAGCACATGCTTCACCGCTCCAATGCCTTGCACGAACGGCTGGATGAATTGCTGGGCAATGCCGAGTTCGATGGATCGCCCCGTGGCGAATCAGCCCTCGGCATGTGCTTGGTGGCTATGGAACATGCGGCGGCAATGCGAGCGTTGATGTCGCTGCGACTGCCCACGTCTGCCGTCGGCCTCATGCGCCTGCAGTTCGAGGCCCTGACACGGGCAATTTGGCTGCTCTACGCAGCTAGCGACACAGCGATCGACAAGTTGCTGGCGCCACTGACGCAGCAGAGCGAACAGGCAGCCAAGAACTTGCCTGGCGCCAGCGAAATGATTGAGCAGATCGGCAAGCGAGTCGGACAAGGCGTGCCGGCAGCCGCGCACCAGATGCTCTCGCACTTCAAGGATGTGACCTGGCACGGCATGAACTCATTCGTGCATGGCGGCATTCATCCGCTGCGGCGTAGTGCCGACGGCTTCCCGGTCGATCTTGCGCTGCAAGTGCTGCGCAGCTCGAACGGTCTGACGACCATGACCGGCATGACGATGGCTGTCCTCACCGGCGATGAAGCCGTGGCCAAGCCGGTGAGCAAGATCCAGCCGGCATTCGCCGACTGCCTGCCGGATCTGCTGAGACCTTGAACGGGGCTTCTTGCGACGCCCCGCGCAAATCATTGGACGATTCGCCCAGCCAGGCGCGCATCACGCGCATAGGCGCTCAACCGCTTTTCGGCCCGGAAAGACAGGTCACGTTCGATTGGCAGGCCCAGCCCGCCGCGCACGGTCGCCAGTTCGCCCAGGCTGACCCAGCCGATTTCCGGCATCCCCAGGCCCAGGTCGCAAAGACCAAAGGCGTGGTCGTGGTCGTCGGGATCAATCTCGGTCAGCAGCCAGGTCGCGCCGGCATCCGGCGTGAACAGCTTGACCACGGGCGCCGGATCGAAGTCCGGGTTCTCCAGTGATTTGCAGCCATTGGCCAGCAGCACGACGCGCTGCTCGTCAGTGATGAGTGCGTTGTTCATGGTGAACTCCTGAAAGGTTGCCGGGCGGAGTTGCCCGACCCTTCCGGGGCACGGCGCAGCGCAAGCAGTCAGGGGTCAACGACGGCCGCCAGGACGCAAGCGCCATCGGCGCGCAGCCCTTGACGGCGAGCACGCCGTGGCACGATGAAGGGAACAGCAAGACCGCCTCCCTTGCACCTTCACGTTCCCCGGTTCTCGGCAAGCGAAGCGCGCAGGCCCGCGCAGACCCGCGCGGGCCGGAGTTGCGCCACCGGACGCAGCAAAAAGGGGGCCGAAGCCCCCTTGGTCAGATCAGGCCGCGTTCGGCGAATGATGTGGTGTTGCCGCCCGCGACGATGATGTGATCCAGAATGCGAACGTCCACAAGTGCCAGCGCCTCCTTGAGCCGCTGGGTCAGTGCCCTGTCGGCCGCGCTCGGCTCAGGATTCCCGCTCGGGTGGTTGTGCGAAACGATGACCGCCGCCGCATTGAGCCGCAGCGCCTGCTTGACCACTTCGCGCGGATACACCGATGCGCTATCGATGGTGCCTCGAAACATCTCGGCATATTCGATCAAGTAATGGTGCGTATCCAGGAACAGCACGGCGAACACCTCGTGCTCGAACCCAGCCAGCTTGGCGCGCAGGTACTCCTTGACCGCCACCGGCGAACTGAATGACGCACCGCGCTGCATCTTGTGCTCGATAGCCTGGCGCGCGGCCTCCAGAATCTGGTCAGTCGTCGCCAGCAGGTAGCGGCCCTGCGCATCACGCACCATCAGTGAGGTATCGAACGAGGAAAAAGACAGTTGCGACATGATCGTGCTCCGGTTGCTTGGGCGGAATTGCCCGGAACCGTCGCCAGCACGGCGCAGCGCAAGCAGTCAGGGGTCGCAGACGGCCGCCAGGACGCAAGCGCGCACAAGCGCGCGCCGCCCTTGACGGCGAGAACGCCGTGATATGGTGAAGGGAACAGCAAGACCGCCCACACCCCGCCCACTGCACACACCCGCCGTTGAGCAAGCGCAGCGCGCAGGCCCAACAGGGCCGAAGGCGTCAGGGATCAAAGCCGGATGGCCGCGATTCGGCACGAAGCGCGGGGCGCAGCCCGCGAACCCGACGGCGGTACGCCGGGACGCAACATCCAAGTACCACATCGAACCCGCTCCACTACGCCGCAGCAAGTTGTCCCGATAGGTATTGAACTTCACCATGTCTCCATGCAGCAGAACCATGGAGTCCGAGGTGGAACAGCTATCGCAAGCCCCCAATACCGCCGGCACCGATGTCGGCCTCCCCTTGCCAGGCACGGATGCCTACGAGGCTTTGCCGCAATTTCCAACGCGCAGTGTCCTTCCCTTCCGTCGCACCATTCGCCGGCAGGAACTGCGGCAGATCGTTCCCCTCGCCGAAACGACGATCTACGAAATGGAGCGTCGCGGTGAGTTCCCACGTCGCTTCAACCTGACGCCACGCTGCGTGGTATGGGACTTGGCAGAAGTGGAAGCCTGGGTCGAAGAACGAAAGCAGGCTCCGCGCGCCGGCGTATCGAAACCGGATGTCCACTTACGAAAAACCCGCCCTGTCCGGGCGGGTTCGAGCGAGGCATAAGGCCAAGCAGCGGCGCTCATCCAATCAAAACCTCCAGTGCCTTGGATGTCGAGCGCGGCAATCGCTGCCCCTCCTTCGCCACGTTGACCTGCAAGGCCACTCGCGCCACCTCAAACACGTCTTTGGCCAGCGAGTAGCTGCCCTTGGCCTGCAACCACGCCAATACGTCCGCCAAATGCCAGATCGACGCGCTGCCTTCATGCACCGGCGCCGGAAAGCTGCCCGGATGCGCCAGCATCAGCTTGCGCATGTTCTGCCGCGACACGCCAACAATGTCGGCCACGTCAGTCAGACCCACCAGATCCGGCGCTACTTCGATCAATCGCGCGGTCGGCGCGGCGCCGCGCACATCGGCCAGCGCGCTACGCACGGCCTCGTCCGCATCCGCTGCCTCGCGGGTGAACTCTAGCGCCAACCGACCCGGCTGCCCAATGCCGATCAAGGCATCGTCGCAGCCGGCTTCGCCCAGGCGCTCCACCAGTGCATCCGTATCGCGGTCGTCGTCGGCGAGCTGGTATTTCAGGGTGAAGGTGTATTCCATCGCGCTACTCCTTGGCACCATCATCAGCGTCGCGCTGCGGCCGGTGCGTGATGCAGTTGTCCACGACGCGCCGCAAGGCGCGCGCGTGGTTGCCGGGATTTTTCGGCGTGCTCCATACGCTGGTGATGCAGAACTCGCCGCAGCGACATTCTTCATCGTTGTAAGGGCAATACATCCGCCCCCAAGCGTGGCTGCCGCCGACTTCGACGCGCCAGCCCTGCCCTTCGGCATGCCTGAGAGCTTCCTCGACATCTTTCTTCGGATGAGGGGAACGAGCCATCAATGATCTCCAGTATGGGGATGAGTTGCTTGGTTGTCAAGTGACAACCAAGCAACTGTTTCAGGCTATCGCGCTCAACGCCGGCACCACCACGTTCGCCGGTAACAGCTTCGGCACGTACGTCTGCCCACCGCCCCAGGCATCGACGAGGTTGGCCCACTCTTGCAGCATGTGGCGCCGCTGCTCGGCGTACTCGGCCTTGTTGTAAACCGAGCGCGAGGAACGCCCGTCCTCGTGCGCCAGGCACTTCTCGATCCAGTCTCGGTTGAAGCCGATTTCGTTCAACAGCGTCGAGCCGGTCCGGCGCAGGTCATGGACGGTGAAGGGTTGCAGCGGCAGTCCCTTGGTCTTTGCCGCCTCCACCACGAGCCCCGTGACGCGATTCAAAGTGGCGTTGGACATGCACCGCTCTGCGTCATAGCGAGACGGAAAAACGAACCTTGATCCCGCCGCGCAGGCGTGCAACGTCACGAAGATGTCGAGCGTCTGGCGCGATAGATAGACCATGTGCGGGTTGCGCCCCTTCATCCGCTGCTTAGGAATCGTCCAGGTCTTGCTCTCGAAATCGACCTCATCCCAGGTGGCGTGGATCAGTTCGCTCTTGCGTACCAGCGTCAGCAGGATCAAGCGCAGCGCCAGCTTGATGGTCGGATAGGTCGCCACCGATTCCATCTGCTGCATGAACAACCGGATCTCCAGCGGAGACAAGGCACGATCTTTCGGCACAAAGGTGGCGATCGAGGCCGCGCCCACGCTGTCGGCGGGGTTATCCACCTTCTCACCGTGGGCGATGGCGTAGATGTAGACCTGCTTCACGATGTCCCGAATCTGTACCGCCGTCGCCGGCGCCCCACGCTCCTTGACCTTGTTGCACAAGGCCCGCAGGTCTTCGGCCTGGATTTCGGTCAGCAGGCGATTCTGGAAGACCGGCAGGATGTCCCGGTCGATGATGTGCTTGCGCATGGCGCGGGTGCTGTCGGCCAGCCTTGCGTTGGCCAGCCACGTCTCCATCGCCGCGCCGAAGGTCTTGATGGCGACCACCCGGCGTTTCTCACGCTGCTTTTCCAGCGCGGGCGAGACACCCTTGAGAACGGCTTTGCGCGCGTCCAGCAGCAGTTCGCGCGCCATTGCCAGCGAGATGCCACCAGGGCCATAGCGTCCGAGGGTCAGTGTCTCGCGGCGGCCGTGGAGCCGGTAGTCGTAGCGGAACGTGATCGTTCCGCCAGGCGATACCGTCACGTACATCCCGTCTCGGTCAGAAGTCTTATAAATCTTGGACTTAGGCTTGAAATTACGTAGTGCGGCGTCGGTCAGCATCGAGGTTTCCTCCGGCATGTGACGGATTTACCGTCAGGTTTTACCGTCAGGGACCTGGAGACCTGCTGATGCCCGGAAAGCCCCATGAAACAAGCTTTCCCGAGAAGGCTTTTACCGTCAAAGACGGTAAAAGTCTGAATAGTGAACGAGAGTGTCTTAATCCGGCCTCGATTTTTACCGTCAGCTCTACCGTCAACTTTTTCTGCTGGCCGGCGATAGCTACCGATAGCTGTTGCGACGTATTTTCTTCTAAATCAACACGTTACGTCAGTTTTTCGATAGCTGGCGATAGTCCTCGAAGGACGTCAATTCACTCCCACTCGATCGTCGCAGGCGGCTTGCCTGAGATGTCGTAGACCACGCGCGAGACGCCACGCAGCTCATTGATGATGCGGTTGGAGACGCGGCCGAGGAAGTCGTACGGCAGGTGCGCCCAATGTGCGGTCATGAAATCGATGGTCTCCACGGCGCGCAGTGCGATCACCCACTCATAGGCACGTGCATCGCCAACCACGCCTACCGACTTGACCGGCAGGAACACGGCGAAGGCCTGGCTGGTCTTGTCGTACAGATCGGCAGCACGCAGCTCTTCGATGAAGATCGCGTCGGCCTTGCCCAGCAGTTCTGCGTACTCGCGCTTCACTTCACCGAGGATGCGCACGCCCAAGCCCGGACCCGGGAACGGATGACGATAGACCATCGCGCGCGGCAGGCCGAGTTCGACGCCGAGGCGACGCACTTCGTCCTTGAACAGCTCGCGCAGCGGCTCGACCAGCTTGAGCTTCATGTCTTCCGGCAGGCCGCCCACGTTGTGGTGGCTCTTGATGACGTGTGCCTTGCCGGTCTTGCTGCCGGCCGACTCGATCACGTCCGGATAGATAGTGCCCTGTGCCAGCCACTTGGCGTTGCTGAGCTTGTTCGACTCTTCATCGAAGATCTCGACGAACAGGTTGCCGATGATCTTGCGCTTGGCTTCCGGATCGCTGACGCCTTCCAGTGCCTTGAAGTAACGGTCAGCGGCATTCACGCGCACGACCTTGACGCCCATGTTCTCGGCCATCATCTGCATGACCTGGTCGCCTTCCTGGAAGCGCAGCAGGCCGGTATCAACGAACACGCAGGTCAGCTGGGTGCCGATGGCCTTGTGCAGCAGCGCTGCGACCACCGAGGAATCAACGCCACCGGACAGGCCGAGGATCACTTCATCGCTGCCAACCTGCTCACGCACGCGGGCGATCTGGTCGTCGATGATGTTGGCCGCGGTCCACAGCGTGGCGCAGCCGCAGATATCGGTGACGAAGCGCTTCAGCAGCGCCGAGCCCTGCTTGGTGTGGGTCACTTCCGGGTGGAACTGCACGCCGTACCAACGCTTGTCTTCGTTGGCCATCGCGGCCACCGGGATGCGGTCGGTCACGGCGGTGATGGCGAAGCCCGGCGGCACGTGGGTGACGTGGTCGCCGTGGCTCATCCACACGTCCAGGCGCGGCTCGCCATTGTGGTCGGACAGGCCGCCCAGCAGCGCGTCGTTGCCGAGCAGCTTCACTTCGGCATGGCCGAACTCGCGCTGGTCAGCGGCTTCGGTGCCACCGCCCAACTGCTTGGCCATGGTCTGCAGGCCGTAGCAGATGCCCAGCAGCGGCAAGCCGCTGTCGAACACTTCCTGCGGTGCAGCCGGCGCGCCGGGCAGCGTGGTGGTTTCCGGGCCGCCGGACAGGATGATGCCCTTGGCACCAAAGGCGGCGATCTCGGCCGGATCGTGGTCCCATGCCCAGATTTCGCAGTACACACCGAACTCGCGGATGCGGCGCGCGATCAGCTGCGTGTACTGTGCGCCGAAATCGAGGATGAGGATCTTGTCGTTATGGATGTTGGTCATAAAGCCCGGCAAGTGATCAATGAAAACGGGAGTCGATGCAAAACAAATGGCGGATAGAGAAAGAGGAACGGGACCAGGTCCACGTTCCTCTTCTGCTTACCGCATCAAGCGCGGTAGTTCGGCGGCTCTTTGGTGATCTGCACGTCGTGGACGTGGCTCTCACGTTGGCCGGCACCGCTGATCTTGACGAAGTTCGGCTTGGTGCGCATTTCTTCGATGGTGGCGCAGCCCACATAGCCCATGGTCGCGCGCAGGCCACCGATGAGCTGGTGGATGATGCCACCAACCGGGCCGCGATACGGCACACGGCCTTCGATGCCTTCCGGCACCAGCTTGTCAGCGGTGGCGGCGTCCTGGAAGTAGCGGTCCTTGGAACCCTTCTCCATCGCAGCCAGCGACCCCATGCCACGGTAGCTCTTGTAGGAGCGGCCCTGGAACAGTTCGGTTTCGCCCGGCGATTCCTCGGTGCCTGCGAGCAGGCCACCGATCATCACCGTCGACGCACCAGCGGCCAGCGCCTTGCCGATGTCGCCGGAGTAACGGATGCCACCGTCGGCGATCAGCGGAATGCGATCCTGCAGCGCTTCGGCAACCAGGTCGATCGCGGTGATCTGCGGCACGCCAACACCCGCGACAACGCGCGTGGTGCAGATCGAACCCGGGCCGATACCGACCTTGACCGCATCGGCGCCACAATCCAGCAATGCCAGAGCAGCGTCGCCGGTGCAGATGTTGCCGCCGATGACCTGTAAGTTCGGGAAGTTCTTCTTCACCCAACGCACGCGGTCCAGCACGCCCTGCGAATGGCCGTGCGCGGTGTCGACCACCAGCACGTCCACGCCGGCGGCGACCAGCGCTTCGACGCGGCGATCAGTGTCACCACCAACGCCGACCGCAGCACCAACCAGCAGGCGCGTTGCGGCGTCCTTGGCAGCGTTGGGGTTGTCGCTCTTCTTCTGGATGTCCTTGACCGTGATCAGGCCGCGCAGTTCGAACGCGTCGTTGACCACCAGGACTTTCTCGATGCGGTTCTTGTGCAGCAGCGACAGGACTTCGTCCGAGGCCGCGCCTTCCTTCACCGTGACCAGGCGATCCTTCTTGGTCATGATGTGGCGGACCGGATCGTCCAGCTCGGTTTCAAAGCGCATGTCACGGTGGGTGACGATGCCGGCCAGCAGGCCATCGCTGCCAACCACCGGCACGCCGGAGATGTTGTGCGCCTGGGTCAGGGCCAACACGTCACGGATCGTGGTTTCCGGACCAACGGTGATCGGGTCGCGGATGACGCCGGATTCGAACTTCTTGACCTTGGCCACTTCGGCAGCTTGCTGCTCGACGGTCAGGTTCTTGTGCAGGATGCCGATGCCGCCGATCTGGGCCATGGCGATGGCCAGGCGAGCTTCAGTGACGGTATCCATGGCGGCCGAGACAATCGGCAACTTCAACCGCAGGTCGCGCGTCAGCCGCGTGCCGAGGTCAACGTCCTTAGGCAGAACGATGGAGTGAGCGGGGACGAGGGAAACGTCATCGTACGTTAGTGCTTCAGCCTGGATGCGCAGCATCGGCGTGCCCGGTAGATGTGGGGAAGCGCGACATTTTACCCTTATTTGCCCGCCGATGTCAGGGGGCAAGTGCGACGCAGTGTCGCGCTGGCGGGGAGGTGTTCAGGGATCACGCCCTGTAGTGCCGAGCCATGCTCGGCAGGAGCGTTACCGCGAAAGCCCCTTGC
>NZ_JASCOR010000172.1 GCF_029959445.1 Stenotrophomonas sp. PS02298
GGCGGGGCTTTGCGTCCTGGGCGCCGCCGCCCAGGACGCACCGCGCCAACGCGCGCGTGAGCTTGGCGTCGCGCCCGGCATCTTCAGCCCCGGCAGCAACAACGCGATCACCGACGTGGCCGGCGTGCGCGTTGGCCAGGTGACGCTGAGTACCGGCAATACGGTGCGTACCGGCGTTACCGCGATCCTGCCGCACCCGGGCAATGCCTATCGCTCGCGGGTGCCGGCGGCGCTGCATGTTGGCAACGGCTTCGGAAAATTTGTTGGCAGCACCCAGGTCAACGAACTGGGCGAACTGGAAACCCCGATCCTGCTGACCTGCACGCTCTGTGTGTGGAAGGCGGCCGATGCGATGGCCGAGTGGATGCTGGCGCAGCCGGACATGCAGCAGGTGCGCTCGTTGAACGTGGTTGTTGGCGAAACCAATGATGGCGGCCTCAATGACATCCGCGCACGGCCGGTTACCGCGGACGCGGTGCGCCGGGCATTGGAGAGTGCGAAGGGCGGGCCGGTGCAGGAAGGCAGTGTCGGTGCGGGCACCGGCACGGTGGCATTCGGCTGGAAGGGCGGTATTGGCACGTCATCGCGCAAGCTGCCCGAGAGCCTGGGCGGCTGGACCGTCGGCGTGCTGGTGCAGGCCAATTTCGGCGGTGTCTTGCAGGTGGAAGGTGCGCCGGTCGGGCGCGAACTGGACCGCTATGCGTTCCAGAATGCAGTCGCCGCGCAGGGCAATGTGCGCGGGCTTGCCGATGATCGCGGCGATGGCTCGGTGATCATCGTGGTGGCAACCGATGCGCCGCTGTCGGACCGCAACCTACGGCGTCTGGCGTCGCGTGGAATGATGGGTTTGGGGCGCACCGGCAGCTCCGCCTCCAACGGCAGCGGCGATTATGTGCTGGCGTTTTCAACGGCGGCGTCGGTGCGACGTGGGTTTGATGCCGCGCAACTGCAGACCACTGAACTGGCCAACGAGCAGATGAGCGCGGTGTTCCAGGCCAGCGTCGATGCGGTGGAAGAGTCGGTCTACAACGCCTTGTTCATGGCGACCACGGTGAGTGGCAATGGACAGACCGTGGAGGCTATTCCGCTGGATAAGGTGCGGGAGGTTCTGCAGCGGCATGGGGTGGGGCAGCAGGAGCGGTAGTTCGCGCGGGGTGTTGCAGATCTCAGCAATGTCGGACGCAAGCCCTTCTCCCGCCTGGGGGGTTAAGAACAGGCGTTCACGAGCCAAAGGCTCGTGACTGTTCGTACGCCCTGCGTGCTACGCAGGGCCGGGGCGCGGTGCGAGGTGCCCGAAGGGCGGATGAGGGGAGCTTTTGACGTTGCTTTGCCAGGAGCTTCCCCTCACCCCAACCCCCGCTCTGCGCCCCGGCCCTCGCGTCGCCGCGAGGGCGCTCCAAGAGTCGCGAACCAATGGTTCGCAAGCGCCTCTTTTCGCCCCACAGGCGGGAGAGGGGCTTAAGCCGGCTTACTGGTTCGTCACCACCGCCCCACCACCCAACGCCTTGTACAGCGTCACATCGTTGACCAGCTGGCTGCGCTTGGTCTGCGCCAGCGACAACTCGGCGTTACGGCGGGTCTGCTCCGCTTCCAGCCAGGTACGCAGATCGGTGGCGCCGGCGCGATAGCGCACCTCATACAAGCGCGCGATCTCCACCGCCTCGTCATACGAAGCCTGCGCAGCAGCGACCTGCTCCGCGAGGCGGGTGCGTGCCGACAAGGCGTTGTCCACTTCCGACAGCGCGGTATACAGCGTGCGCCGGAAATCATTGGCGGCGATCTGGTAGGAAAGATCGGCCGACGTGATATCCAGCTGCATCTGCCGGAATTTCAGGAACGGCAGGCTCAGGCCAGCACCCAGTGTCGCCACCGGATTGGTCAGCACATCCCCCAACGAGCTGCTGGAGCTGCCAACCGAACCACTCAGGCTCAAGCTGGGGTAATAGCTGGTCGCCGTCACCTTGATGCTCTTCAGCGACTGCCGCAGCCGCAGCTCGGCGGCACGCAGGTCCGGCCGGCGTGCCAGCAACTCGGCCGGCATGCCTTCGACCAGAGCCGGGCTCTGCGCGACATCAAGGTTCTGCGGCTCGTTCGCCAGCGGCCAGGGCTGGCCATCGAGCAGCACGGTCAAGGCATTGCGGGTTTCCACCCGTTGCTGTTCCAACTGCGACTGCGCGGCCTTCTGACTCTCGATGTTCTGTTGCGCTTGGCGAACTTCCAGCCGCGATACGCCGCCCGCATCGAACTGTGCCTGCACCAGGGAAGCCGTGCGCTGCAGGCGCTCAAGATTGGCCTGGCCAGTGGCAATCGCCTGGTTGAGGTAACCCAGCTGCCAGTACAACTCGGTGCTTTGACCAACCAGACTCAGCGCGGTGCTCTGCAGGTCCTGCGCGGTGGCCTGCGCTTCCCAGCGGGCGATGTCGCGCTGGCCGCGCAGCTTGCCCCACAGGTCCAGTTCCCAGCCCAGCGACACGCTGGCGCTGTGGTTGCGCGACCAGTCGTCGCTGCTGTCGGTACTGCGGCTGCCGCTGGCGCTGACCGAGCCGCTGGCTTGTGGCCACAGGTCGGCGCTGGTCAAGCCAGCCTGGGCGCGGGCACGTTCCAGCTTCAAGCCGGCCGAGGCCATGTCGGTGTTGCTGGCCAGTACGCGTTCGATCAGCTGGTCCAGGTTCGGATCGGCGAAGCCCTGCCACCAGGCATCTGCATGCACATCGGCAACCGGTGCGGTCACTTCATGCTCGATGGCCTGCGCCGGCGCATTGGCAGCAGCGTCGCCGCGTCCGTAGACGCTGGGCACGCGCAGGTCGGCGGCAGGGCCGGCGCTGGGCGTGGTGGCGCAGCCGACCAAGGCAGCGGTCAGGGCGGCGGAGAGCAGCAGGGGACGGAGTGCTTTCATGGTCATCTTCATTCGCGGGCCAAAGCCTCGACCGGGTCGAGTTGGGCGGCATTGCGGGCAGGCAGGAAGCCGAACGCCACGCCGATCAGGGTCGAGCAGGCGAAGGCGGCAATGATCGAGCCGGTGGAGAACAGCAGGGTGAAGCTGGCACCAAAGGTCTGGAAGGCCCAGCCGATCGACAGCGCCAGTGCGATGCCCAGCACACCGCCGAGCAGGCAGACCAATACCGCCTCGATCAGGAACTGCTGGCGGATGTCGCTTTGCCGCGCACCCACTGCCATGCGCACGCCGATTTCGCGGGTACGTTCGGTCACCGATACGAGCATGATGTTCATCACGCCGATGCCGCCGACCACCAGTGCAATCGCGGCGATGGCGCCGATCAGCAGGGTCATGGTCTTGGTGGTGGACTCGATGGTCTCGCGGATCTCGGCGGTATTGCTGAGGAAGAAGTCCTCGGTGCCGTGGCGCAGGGTCAACAGTTTGGTGATGGCCGACTGCGCGGCATCCATCGGCGTGTCGTCCTTCACCCGCAAGGTGATGCTGCTCAGGTAGGTCTGCCCCAGCATGCGTGCCATCACCGTGGTGTACGGCACCCAGACGCTGAGATTGGTGCTGCCACCAAAGCCCATCGACTGGCGCTTGGCCACGCCGATCACCCGAGCCGGTACATTGCCCAGCAGCACTACCTTGCCCAGCGGATCATCACTGCCGAACAGCTGGGTACGTGTGTTCTCGTCGATCACCACGACCTGTGCCAGGCCCTTTACCTCGCTTTCGTCGAAGTAGCGCCCGCTGACCAGGGTCATGCCCTTTACGCGGAAGTACTGGTCGCCGATGCCGGCGACCTGTGCCGAGGCAGCCTTGTTGCCGACCCGCGCGGTCACCGAACTGGACACGCTGGGGGTGACGCTGTCGATGTAACTCTGCGTGGCCAGTGCTTCGGCATCGCTGCTTTTCAACGTCTGCACGCGGGCCGAGCGCATGTCACCGAAGCCTCGGCCCGGATAGACGTCGATGGTATTGGTGCCCAGCGAGGAAATGTTCTGCAGGATCTGCTGCTGCGAGCCATTGCCCATCGCCACCACCGAGACCACCGAGGCGATGCCGATGATGATGCCGAGCATGGTCAGGAAGGTACGCAGGCGGTGCGCGTTCATTGCCAGCAAGGCCATGCGGAAGGCTTCGACGAAACGATCGCGCGCGGCCTGGAAAGCACTGCCGCCGGTGCGCACAGGGGCAGGGCGTTGTTGCTTCTGCAGTGCTGGCACCTTGTCGTTGCGACGGTCGGCGACGATCACGCCATCGTGGATTTCGATGATGCGTTGTGCGTGCTCGGCCACGTGCATGTCGTGGGTGACGATGATGATGGTCTGGCCTTCGGCATGCAGCTCGCCGAGGATGTTCATCACTTCTTCGCCCGATGCGCTGTCCAGCGCGCCGGTGGGTTCGTCGGCCAGGATTACCTCGCCACCGTTCATCAGCGCACGCGCAATGGACACGCGCTGCTGCTGACCACCGGACAACTGGCCTGGCTTGTGGCCCATGCGGTCGCTCAGGCCAAGGCGGGTAAGCAGGGCTTCAGCCCGCTCACGCCGCGCCTCGTGCGGGGTGCCGGCGTAGATTGCCGGCACTTCGACGTTGCCGCGTGCGTCCAGATCACCCAGCAGGTGATAGCGCTGGAAGATGAAGCCGAAATGCTCGCGGCGCAGCTCGGCCAGCTCGTCCGGCTGCATGCGGCCGGTTTCACGCCCGGCCACTTTGTACGAGCCCACGGTGGGGCGGTCCAGGCAGCCGAGGATGTTCATCAACGTCGACTTGCCCGAGCCGGACTGGCCAACGATGGCGACCATCTCGCCGGCATGGATGTCGAGGTTGACGTCCTTGAGCACGGCGATGGTTTCCTCGCCGGCCGGGAACTCGCGACGCAGGTCGCGCAGTTGCAGCAGCGGCTGGCTCATCGGCGCGGACCACCCATCATCGGGCCCATCGGGCTGCGCTGGTTACTGCTGGATTTCTCGCCGGCGGTGACTTCGCCGACCACGACCAGCTCGCCTTCCTTCAGGCCTTCCAGTACTTCGACGTTGGAGCCGTTGTTGAGGCCGACCTTGATCGTACGCGGCTCCGGCTGGCCGTCCTTGTTGACCACGCGGACCACGTAGCTGTTGCTCTTGGCCAGTGCGGCGGCATCCGGCTGGCGGCGCTGCTGGCGCTGGCCTTCCTGTTTGCTGCGGGCGGCGCGCTGCTCGCCATTGGCGGCATTCGCGCCGGGGCCACGGCCGCCTTCCGGCACCTTGGGGCCGAGTGCGACGGTGGGGATCAACAGCGCGTCCTTGGCTTGGGCCAGCATCACCGAGACCTGCGCGGTCATGTCGATGCGCAGCGTGCCGTCGGGGTTTTCGACGTCGAACAGTGCGTTGTAGTACACGGCCGTGCTGGAGCTGGACGAGGATGAGCTGCTGGAGGTGGTGCTGTCTGTGCTGATCGAGGCCGGCGCCGGGTTCACCGTGCGCAGCTTGGCTTCGTACTTGTGGTCCGGGTTGCCGAGGATGGTGAAGTACACCGGCATGCCGGGCTTGACCTTGACCACGTCGGCTTCAGAGATCTCGGCATTCACGGTGACCAGGTCCAGCCGCGCCAGCTTGACGATGGTCGGCGCGGACTGGTTGGCGTTGACGGTACGGCCTTCTTCGGCAACCACCGCGACCACGGTGCCGTCGATGGGCGCGGTGATGCGGGTATAGCCGAGGTTGGCCTGGGCGGTGCCCAGTTCTGTCTCGCGCTGGCGGATCTGCGCATCGAGCGCCCGGATCTGCGCACGGGTGCTGGCCAGGTTGGCCTCGGCCGACTCGTAGTCGGCGCGCGAGGTGGCTTCGGCGGCCAGCATCTCCTTCTGACGGGCGAAGGCCAGCTCGGACTCCTTCAGCGAGGCGGTCTGCACCGCACGTTGGGCGCGGATGTTCTCCAGCGCCGCCTCGGCGTTCTTCAGGCTGTTCTCCTGTGTGACCGAATCGATCTCGGCGATCAGGTCGCCTTGCTTGACCACATCGCCGAGCTGCACCTTCAGCACCTTGATCTGGCCCGAAGCCTGCGCGCCAACGCTGACCAGCTTGTAGGCATCGATGACGCCGGTGGCGTCGACCGTCTGTTCCAGATCGCCACGGCTGACCGGTGAGGTGGCCATCGAAGGAGTAGCGGGTTTGCGCGTGGCCCAGAACACGCCGCCGGCGATCAGGGCGACGATGGCAGCGGCAAGCAGGATGCGGTTGCGGCGGGAGGAGGGCAGCAGCTTCACGGTGATCAGGCACTCAGGCTGGGCCGCAGCGTGCGGCGTTGATGCCAGTGTGGTCAGCGCCCTGTTCAGCCTCAAGGCACAGTGTGTGTCGGCATGTATCAGGTTCAGCCAGCAATGTATCGCCGTGTATCAAGTGCGAGCCTTGATACCTGTGGATACACTGCGGCCGCGCACGACGATCCGCTAGCATGGATCATTGCCCCATGACGGACATACAGACCTTGCACCGCTTGTTGGTGGTAGACGACGACAGTGACATCCGCAGCCTGCTGGCCGAGCAACTGGGCCGGGCCGGCTATGCCGTGAGCACGGCGGCCGATGGCAACCAGATGCGCCAGGTATTGGCACGCGAGCACATCGACCTGATCGTGCTCGACCTGAACCTGCCACGCGAAGACGGCCTGGCGTTGTGCCGCGAGTTGCGGGTGCGTTCGACAACGCCGGTGATCATGCTCACCGCACGCAGCGAACCGATCGATCGCGTGCTGGGGCTGGAAATGGGCGCCGATGATTATCTGGCCAAGCCCTTCGAGCCGCGCGAACTGCTGGCGCGCATCCGCAACGTGCTGCGCCGGACCGAGGCCTTGCCGACCAACATGGAGCCGCTGGCAATGCGCCGGGCGCTGTTCTCCGGCTGGGTATTCGATCTGGAACACCGGCATCTGGTTGACCCGGCCAAGCGCGTGGTGATGTTGTCCGGTGCCGAGTTCCGCCTGCTGCGGGTGCTGGTGGCGCATGCCAACAAGGTGTTGTCGCGTGAACAGCTGGTGTCGCTGAGCAGCGGTCGCAACTACGAATCGCAGGACCGCGCCATCGACCTGCAGATCAGCCGCCTGCGGCAGAAACTCGCCGATGCCGGCGGTGCCGACGGCCTGATCAAAACGGTGCGCAACGAGGGCTATGTGTTCGCCAGCGCGGTGACGCTGGAATGAAGCGGCTGCGCCTGTTCCTGTCGTCGATGGCCGGGCGGCTGTTCGTCATCCTGCTGGTCGGCATGATGGTGGCGGCGATTGGCGCGACATTGCTGGCCGAGAGCCGGCGCCAGCAGGAATTCGAGCGGCAGAACCTTGCGCGTATCGCCGACCGTCTGCAGGGTTTCGTCAATCTGCTGGACGGCAACCCGGAGCTGCGCAGCCGCTTGCTGGCCGTTGGCGGGCCCAATGTGCGCGAAGTCAAAGGCGAGGTCCGCACCGGCGACATGGACCAGGCGCTGATGGACGTGTTGGCCGCCCGCGGTGGCGCCCTTGCCGGTGCCCAGGTACGGGCCAGCAGCTTCCGTGCCTGCATGCCGCCATTGCCGGAATTCCTGCCGCCGCCCGATCGCGGGCAGCGTCCTTCGCACCGGCACGAGCGCGACCCGGCGTTCACTCCGCCGCGCTGCCGGTTGGTGGAGTTGAAGCTCAGCGACGGTACGCCGCTGCGGTTGGCGTTGGAGTACCCGGCGATGGCACGGCGCTCTGCGGCGGCATTCGATCCATGGTTCCTGTCGCTGCTGGCGCTGGCGATTGGTTTGTTGGCTTACCTGGTCGCACGTATCGCCAGTTCGCCGCTGCAGCGCTTGGCAACGCACGCCACCGAACTCGGCCATGACCTGCAGCGCGCACCGCTGCCGGTGTCCGGGCCGCTGGAAGTGCAGCGCGCCGCCGAGGCATTCAATGCCATGCAGCTGCGTCTGCAGCGACACCTCGGCGAGCGCACGCAGATGTTGGCGGCGATCACCCATGACCTGCAGACGCCATCAACGCGGTTGCGGCTGCGCCTGGAGAACGTGCAGGACGAACAACTGCGCGAGCGCCTGATTGGCGACCTCGCTGCGATGCAGGCCTTGATCCGTGAAGGTTTGGAGCTCGCGCGCAGCGCCGAGAGTGCCGAACAACGCGCAGCGCTGGATCTGGATTCACTGCTGGAAAGCGTGGTCGAGGACGCCGCAGAGTCCGGTCATGATGCGGTGCTGGAGCAGGGAAGCGGCGCGGTGCTGATGCTGCGCCCGTTGGCAATGCGGCGCTTGTTCTCCAATCTGGTCGACAACGCGGTGAAGTACGGCCGTGCAGCGCATGTAAGCGCACGCCGCGATGGGGCTGCCGTGGAAGTGCGGGTACGCGACAACGGGCCGGGACTGGCCGAGGACGAACTTGAAGCTGTGTTCACCCCATTCCTGCGCTTGGAGACCTCGCGCTCACGCGAGACCGGCGGCGCCGGCCTGGGCCTGACCATCGCCCGCGCGCTTGCCGAAAAAGACGGTGCAAGCCTGATCCTGCGCAATCATCCCGAAGGCGGTCTGGAAGCCATCGTTCGGTGGGAAGCGCCGCAGTGGCCAGCCAACAGCCAAGACCGGTGATGTCTGTAGGAGCGGCGTCAGCCGCGAAGCCACAGATTTCCGCGGCGCCACCTGAGCCAAACCACCATCGGCCTGTCGAGCGCAGAAAGCTGTAGCCGCAATCTGTCAGATGGCCAGCTTCGCGGCTTACGCCGCTCCCACAAAAAGCGAGTGAGCCAGGATTCCTGGACTTTGTAGGAGCGGCGTAAGC
>NZ_JASCOR010000173.1 GCF_029959445.1 Stenotrophomonas sp. PS02298
GGGGTAGCTTTTGATCTGGCTGTTGCCATGGTTATGGCCCCAAGCCTGAAGCTGGGAGCAAGATCAAAAGCTACCCCTCCCCAACCCTCCCCCTCACTTCGTGAAAGGGAGGGGGTGGCTCTGCTTGTGCTGGTAACGCTTGAGGATGTTCGGCGTTGACACGGGGAACCCCTCCCCTGTGCTGCGCACAACGGAGGGGGCGCAACCGTTAGAAGCTCAGGTTCACGCTCAGCCAGAAGCTGCGTGCCTTGTCCTTGTTGTTGTAGTCGTCCTTGAACAGTACTTCATTGGTGTTGTCGGCGTAGGCATCGTCACCGTCGAGGTCGGTGAAGGTGGCCTGGTACGTGGTGAAGTCGCGGTCCAGCAGGTTGTTGATGCGGGCGTTGATCTTCATCCACTGCGTCGCCTGGAACGATGCGCCCAGATGGAATACGGTGTAGTCCTTGAAGTAGAGCTCTTCGCCGGTCACCGCGCTGACACCACCGAAGCGCTTGGAGCGTGCTTCGCTGCTCACGAACAGGCTGAAGCGGTCGCTTACCTGCCAGTCGAAGGTGGCATTGGCCATGTGCTTGGCACTGTTGCCCAACGGCTGGCCTTTCTGTGCGCCGCTCTTCTGTTCGCTGTCGGTATAGGTGTAGTTGGCGCGCAGGCTGAAGCGCTCGCTGATCTCCCAGCGACCGGCCACTTCCGCACCCTGGATCACGACTTCGTCGATGTTCACCGTCTTGTTGCTGGTGGCGTAACCCAGATCGGCGTACTCGCCGGTGCTGGTGCAGGCCAGGGTCAGGCCGGCGCCGCAGGGCTGCGAGGAAATCTTGTCGTCGAACTTGTTGTGGAACAGGGTGGTGTTGAAGTTATGGCCATCCGGATGCTGCCAGTACACCGCCAATTCGGTGCTGGTGCTGGTCTCCGGCTTGAGGTCCGGGTTGCCGAACATCGGCGAGGTGCCCTGGCCGCCAAAGCCGGTGACGCCGTCATACAGCTGGGTCGTCTTGGGGGTCTTGAAGCCGGTGCTGACACCACCCTTGACCGTCCACTGCGGGTTGACGGTGTACACGCCGTACAGGCGCGGGCTCAGGTGGTCACCGAATACTTCATGGTCGTCGAAGCGCAGGCCATAGGTGATGGCCAGCGGCTCGATCACGGTCCAGGTGTCCTCGGCGAACAGCGAGTACATGTTGTGCTCCTGCTTGCGGCCGGGGTCACCCACTTCGGTGCCGAACACGCCGTCGGTCAGCTCGCCGCGGATGATCTGGGTGCCGAACACGGCGATGTGCTCACCGGCGGCCTGGAACGGCATGTCGACCTTGGCGTCGAAGGTGTACTGCGCGCTTTCTAGTACGCGCTTGGGACGCGGCAGGAAGGTGGAAGCGGCCAGCGCACGACGATCGGCCAGACTCATGCCGGCGTAGGCACCGGTGCCGTCGATCATCTGCAGCAGGTGCTCGCGCTCGGCAACGGTGAACGGCATGGTGCGGCCGTCATTGTTGGTAGCCACGTGCGCCAGCGAGACGAAGCTGTTGCCGAAGCCCCACTTGCCTTCGTGGGTTAGCGCCCAGGCGTCGCGCGTAAACTCCTGATTCGCGCTATAGCCAACGCGCGGATCGGCGCGCCGTGCCCAGGTGCCACCACTGACGCTGCAGCGGTCGGCAGTGTTGCCAACGCCGTTGCGGCAGAAATTGCTGCTACGCCAGATGCTGTTGATGTTGTCGACCGTACCGACCGGATACTCCTCAACACCACTGTCGTTGATCTTGATCGAATTGTCGTATTCCTGACGCGAGGTGTCGTAGTCCAGGGTGATGGTCTGCGCCTCGGTCGGGGTCCACGACAAGGTGATGCCGCCGGCCTTGTTGGTGTTGTCCACGGTCTTGCCGCCACCACCAAAGCCCAACGGAGGGGTGTGCTCGACACCGGCCGGATCGGTCACCGGGGAGTAGGTCGGATTGGAGGCATCGCGGTCATACCAGCTGGCGCGCGCGCTGAGGTTGAGCTTGCCCGGCAGCAGCGGGCCGGTGACGAACAGGTCGGCGGTACGGTCGTCGCCGAACTGGTCGTCGGTTTCAAAGCTGCTGGCCAGGGTGGCCGAGCCGTGCCAGCTGTCCAGGGTGCGCTTGGTGATGACATTGATCACGCCGCCCATTGCATCTGCGCCATACAGGGTGGAGGCGGGGCCGCGGATCACTTCGATGCGCTCGATCGCATCCAGCGGCGGGATGTGGTTGAACTGGTTGCCGCCGAAGTTGTTCGGGTAGATGTCGCCGTGGTTGTTCTGGCGGCGGCCGTTGATCAGGATCAGGGTGTAGTCCGAGCCCATGCCGCGCATCGAGATGCTGCCCTGGCCGGTCTTGTCGCGGGTTTCGCCCACGTCCACGCCTTCCAGGTCACGCACGGCATCGAGCAGGGTGATGTACGGGCGCTTGGCCAGTTCTTCCTGGGTGATGACCGAGATGCTGGCCGGGGCATCGGTGATCTTCTGCTCGAAGCCGCTGGCGGTGACGACGACCTTGTCCAGCGTGGTTGGCGCGCCGCTGCCGTTGGCATGGGCGCTGGCGCTGATGGCGCCGAGCACGGCGAGGCTGAGCAGGTGGCGGGAAACGGACACACGGTGACGCTGGCGCAGGGCCATGGGAATACCTCGATCAAGGAATGCAGGTTGCAGCCGCCACCACCGCAGGCGCGGGCGCGTGCAGGGGCGAGCTGGGAAGAAGAGAGGGGTGAAGCGAAAACGACTACGCGCGGAGCGTCAGCTCAACGGTGGCGCTTGCCCGCGTTGCTGGCGCGGGCTGGCCAGCGCATGGGCAATGACCGGCGCGGATGCCGGGATGACCGTACGAATGGGGCTGAAGTCGTCCGCTGCAGACAGCAGCTGCTGGACGCTTGGCAGGGGCAGGGCAGCGCGTGGTGCGCGCAGCTGTGCGACCCGGCGCAGCTTGGCCGGGCTTTCTTCTTCCAGGTGGCGTTCGCCGCCCTGACGTTCTTCGGCCGGCGCCGAGGCATGACCGTTCTGGGCCAGGCCGAGCCGGGACAGCTGGGTGCCGCTCTGGCACAAGGCCGCCAGCAGCGACAACAGCAACAGCATGCACAAAGCCAGCGGACGCAGGCCAACAGCGCCGGAAACGGCGTTGTTCTGTGCGTGCTGGCGCTGTGGTTGCTGCATTCATATCCCCGGATTGCGGACGCGGCGACAGGGGGCCGGCGTTCGCGGTGCGGCATTGTAGATACGATTCGTTAACTTTTGCAAATGAGAATTGCTATCAACATGACGAATGTCAATCGTCGTACCGCCAGCGCTTCAATAGCCGAGGTTCTGTAGCCCGGGTAAGCGCAGCGCACATGGGAGCACGAATTCCCCGGTCTTTCAGGCTTCCGCCAAGCGCCCCGGGTGCGCTGCGCTTACCCGGGCTACGGTCTTGTTGCCGCTTCGCGTTGAGGCCGGGGCGAGGGAGATCAGGTCTCGGCCCACTGCCGCAGCAGGTTGTGGTAAATCCCGGTCAGGCTGACCAGGGAAGGGTGTTGTGGGCAATCCTGGGTCAGTTGTTGGATGGAGGTATCCATTTCCCACAGCAGGCGTCGGTGTGCATCGTCGCGGACCATGCTCTGCACCCAGAAGAACGAGGCAAGCCGCGCGCCGCGTGTTACCGGCTGCACCTTGTGCAGGCTGCTGGACGGGTACACCACCAGGTCACCGGCCGGCAGCTTCACTTCGTGCTCGCCGTAGGTGTCGCTGATGATCAGCTCGCCGCCGTCGTAATCCTCCGGCTCGCACAGGAACAGCGTGCAGGAGATGTCCGAGCGGATATGCGTGCGTTGTGCGCCGTGGCCGACGCTCATTACCGAGCCGTCGACATGGAAGCCGTATTCGCCACCGCCGGTGTATCGATTGAAGCGTGGCGGCAGGATGCGTAGCGGCAGTGCCGCCGCGAAGAACAGGGGATTGCGTTCCAGCGCGCCCAGAACATGCTGGCCCAGCTCGGCCTTCAGCGGTGAGGCATCGGGCAGCTGCAGGTTGCGTTTTACCTGCGCACCTTGATGGCCAACGGTCTCGCGGCCATCAGCCCAGTCGGCCGCGTCCAGTGCACGGCGAAACCCGGCCACTTCCTCGGCGCTGAGTACATTGGGTATGTGCAGCAACATGGCAGTCTTTCCGAAAAGGGCGCAGGGGAGTGTAAGCCCCTGCGCCCATCTGATCAGAAGCGGAAGTCCGCGCTGAACATGAAGGTACGCGGGGTACCCGGGGTGTAGCGGTAACCGCTCTTGTTGATTGCGGCGACGTACTGCTTGTCGAACAGGTTGTACGCGTTCAAGCGCAGCACCAGGTTGTCGTTGACTGCGTAGGAGGCCACGGCGTCATAGACGGTGTAGGACTTGACGAAGGCCGGGGTACCCACGGCACCGTCGGTACCGCGATGCATCTCGCCGGAGTAACGCACGCCGCCGCCGATGGTCAGGCCGAACGGGAACACGTAGCTGGTCCAGCTGGTGAAGGCATCTTCCGGGGTGTAGGTCAGGTTGTTGCTGCCATCCGCAGTAAGCAGGCTGCCGGTGTCCACCCGGGTGTTCATGTGGGTGTAGCCAGCAGAAACCGACCAGTTGTCGGTGATCTTGCCAACGGTGGAGATCTCCACGCCTTGGACGGTCTTCTGCCCGTTCTGGAAGTAACCATCGGCGGCGCTGCCGGTGATCTCGTTGGTGACTTCGGTACGGAACAGTGCAACGTTCAGCGCCAATGCGTCATCCATGAAGGCCCACTTGGTGCCCACTTCGATGGTGCGGGCTTCCTGCGGATCCATGTTGATGTTGTTGACGTTGCCAGCGGTTTCGTTGAGCTGGAAGTTGTTGCCGCCCGGGGGCTGCTGCGAGATCGCGTAGTTGGCGTAAACGCTGACAGCGTCATTGGCCCTGTAAAGCGCGCCGATCTTCCAGTTGATCAAGGTGTCGGAATCTTCCTGCGAAGGCAGGGCGATGACGGTGCCGGCCGGGTTGGTGCCGCAAGCCGGGCCGCCGCGGCCGCCGCAGACAGCAGCGCTGGCATATTCGGTCTTGTAGTGATCGGCACGAATGCCGGCGGTCAGCATGAAGCTTTCGCTGAACTTCAAGGTGTCAAATACATACAGCGAGGAAGTAGTGGTCTGGCCACGCGTGTCGGCACCAGTACGGCTCGAAGTCAGGCCGGAGGCATTCCAGTCCGGGTTGTAGAGGTTGGCCGGGCCCCAAGCTGCACCAGCGGTACCGGCATGGCCCCAGGACTTCTGCTCTTCCTTGGCGAACTCCAGGCCGGTAGTCAGGTTGTGCTGGATGCTGCCGGTGCTGAAGTCGGCACGCAGGTTCAACTGGTCGGTCAGGATCGTGTTTTCCTGATCCTTGTAGGTCAGGGTGCTGCGATTCATCGTGTAGGTGGACAGGTCATTGATATCCGTCCACTTGATGTTGCCGCTGATCGGGCTGGTTGCAGTGCCGCCGGTGGACATGAATGCCGTCAGCAGATAGTCCTGCTCGGTCTTGCCCCAGCGCGCGGTGTTGGTCAGCTTCAGCGTGTCGGAGAAGTCGTGTTCGAAGCGGAAGGTCGCCTGCTGCGAGGTCACGTCATCGTGGTCGTAGCGGGTGCCGTAGAAGTTCTCCGGGTTCACCGGATGGCCGGCCAACTGCTCCAGACCCGGCTGCGGGGTCCAGCCCGGCAGGCCGATGGTCGGCACGAAGCCGTCGGGGATGTTGTCCTGCTTCAGGTACTGCAGGTTGAGGAAGTAGCGGGTGTCGGTACCCAGGCCGAAGCCGAACGACGGCGCAAAGCCCCAGCGCTTGTTGTTGACGTGGTCACGGCCAGCGACATCGCTGTCCTGCCACATGGCATTCAGGCGCAGAGCGGCGGTGGCGCCCAGGGTCTGGTTCCAGTCGGCGGTAGCGCGCTGCTGGCCATCGGTGCCGGCGGTGACGCTGCCGGAGATCGCATCGCGCAGATTGGCCTGCTTGCTGATCATGTTGATCGCGCCGGTGGGCGCGGTGCGGCCGATATCGGTACCGGCCGGGCCCTTCAGCACTTCGACCTGCTCGGTGTTGAACACGTCGCGCGAGATCGAGCCCAGGTCGCGGATGCCGTCGACCAGCAGGCTGCTGGAGCTGTCGAAGCCGCGCATGTAGACGGTGTCACCGGTGCTGGTGTTGCCGTTCTCACCGGCATAGAAGGTACCCACGCCGGCGCTGTTGCGCAGTGCCTCGGTCAGGGTGGTGGCGCCCTGCTGGTTGAACAGGTCGCTGGTGATCACCTGGATGGTCTGCGGGGTGTTCTGCAGGGTCTGGGTGTACTTGCTGGACGCGGACTTCTCGGCCTTGAAGCCGTTCATCGCATGCACCTCGACCTGGTCCAGGGTCTTGGCATCCTGGGCGCTGGCCAGGCCTGGCAGGGTTGCCAGGCTGAGGCCGGTGATCAGGCTGGCCGTGGTCGAGGCCAGGGCGCTGATGCGCGGCGCGGTGCTGCTGTGCTTGCGGCTTTTGATATGGGTCATGGTGATGATTGGTCGTGAGAAGGGAGAAGCAGGACGACCGCCGCGGCCTGCTGGCGCGGAGGTAGGGAAAGGGGTCGTTGGAGCGAGCCATGCGGCATGGCGCAGGCGTTGAACGATGAACAAACGGCGGGCCGCAGATCGCGCCCGCTACAGCGGATCAGGCGTGCGGCGGGGCGTGGCCGGGATTGAGCAGCAGGTAGGGCGCCAACGGATAGCGTTGGGCGCGTTCAACCGCGTGCTGCAGCAGCGTGTCGCTGGCGGCAGTCATGAAGACGCGGCTGGGGGTAAACGGAACCAGTGGAACCGGGCTGGACAGCATGGCTGCCGGGCGCGGCCGGGTCAGGCGGGAGGACTCGCCGCCGGATTCGCTGATGGCGGCCATTTCCAGCGGGTGCTGCGGATGACCGGGTTCAGGCGAAACCAGTACCCGGTCGAACGCTTCCATTGCCGGCAGCGCGGTGACCACCGCCTTGGCCTGCAACGCCACGGCCCAGACCAGCAACATGCCGAACACCAGCATCAGCCAAGGCAGGCGCCGCCGCACGGTGGCGACAGTCAGCAGTTGAGCCTTGGCGGATGGGGAGGACATGGGGAAAAGCGCAGACCGTTAATTTCGCGTTATCGCGACAGATGCGCATCTTATTGAGAATTGTTTGCGTTTGCAATGCCGATATGCTTGGTACAGCTGGGTCTTGCCCAGGTACAGGTTTGAGGCCGTTGCCCGGGAGCGATGGCCTTTGGAAGCGGTGTCAGCTGCGTTGTCACAGGCGTGCGGCCGGGCGCGGAGGTCCCGGGGCGGGCACGCAGACGCTGCGGAGCCGCAGTGCTGACTCCCTGATTGCGGCGAAGGGGTAGAGGGCTCAGTCGCGGTCGTCGCGCGACCAGATGCCGCCGTGTTCGCGCTTGACCGGGAACTTGGGCACCGCCGTATAGGCCGGTGCGCACAGGGCGCGGCCGTCGCGGATGTCGAAACGGGCGCCGTGCAGGATGCACTCGATGCTGCCTTCGTCCGGGTCCAATGTGCCGGAGGACAGTTCGAACTCCTCGTGCGTGCACTGGTCTTCCAGCGCATACAGCTCGCCGTCCAGATTGAACACGACGATCGGTGAGCCGGTGACTTCGTCGAAGCCGGTCTTCAGTTCGCCCGGCAGCAGTTCTTCGCTGGCACAGATGAAGGTCCAGGTCTCGCTCATGCGGCGGCCCCGAGCGGCTTTTCCAGGATCTCGAACTGCAGGTCGTCGCGCTTGGGAATGCCGAAACGTTCGTCGCCATACGGGAACGGCTTCTTGATGCCGGTACGCACGTAGCCGCGGCGTTCGTAGAAGGCGATCAGCTCGTCGCGGCAATCGATCACCGTCATCTGCATGGTCGGCAGCTGCCACTGTTCGGCCACATGCTGTTCCGCGCGCTGCATCAATTGCTTGCCGATGCCGCCGCCCTGGGCGTTGGGGCTGACCGAGAACATGCCGAAGTAGCCGTGGCCGTTTTCGTCGGCGACATGGCAGCAGGCCTGCAGCTGGCCATCCTGTTCGGCGAGCAGGATCACGCTGCGCGGGCGGTCCAGATCGCCCTGGATGCCGGCGGCGTCGATGCGCTGGCCATCCAGCAGGTCGGCTTCGGTGGTCCAGCCAACGCGGGAGGCGTCGCCTCGGTAGGCGGAGGTGACCAGATCGATCAGGGCCGGGATATCGGCGGCGGTAGCGGGGCGGAAAGTCAGCGTGTTCATGGGCTGCATTCTAGCGCCGCGAGCCGGAACGGACGATGGGAGGAGTGCTGTGCTGTGCTCCCTCCCTTTGCCACAGGCAAGGGGAGGGCTGGGGGGCTCTTCGCAAGTTGATGCAGCAGAGGCGTCATTTGTGTAGAGCCGAGCCATGCTCGGCGGGGGGGCGACCCGGGGAGCCCATTCCCCGCCTGGCGGG
>NZ_JASCOR010000174.1 GCF_029959445.1 Stenotrophomonas sp. PS02298
GCCAAAGCCAAAGCCAGGAGCCAGGAGCCAGGAGCCAAGAGCCAAGAGCCAAGAGCCAAAGCCAAGAGCCAAGAGCCAAGAGCCAAAGCCAAGAGCCAAAGCCAAAGCCAAAGCCAAAGCCCCAACTCTCCCCTGCGCCAGCGGCGCAAGGGAGGGGGTGACGGCGTGATCTGTCGGGCCGCGGCGTGGCGAAGCAGCGCTCTGCCCCCTCCCTTGCGCCGCAGGCGCAGGGGAGGGTTGGGGAGGGGGGCTCTTCGCAGGTAAATCAACGTCGCAAAAAGATCGAATTTCGAGCAGGCGTGCACTCAAAGCCCCGGGTGCGCTCCGCTTACCCGGGCTACAACGGCACAAACAAAAAGCCCCAACACCAAAACGATGTCAGGGCCTGAATGATCAAGAAGCTCTTCGAGCGACCTGTCAGTCGCAACAGCCCCCTTTAGTTAAAGGGGGCGCGCCGACAGGCGCGGGGTTTTGGACAAGAAGGGCACGGGGCCCAAAGTTTGTTTCACAAACTTTGGGGTGAAGCCGCCATAGGCGACTTCACTGCGCCTTGATCGCCATGGCCTGCAAGCCAGTGCCGTTGAGCTTGGCCTTGGCCTCGGCCAGTTCGCTGGCGGTGCCATACGGGCCCATGCGCACGCGGTATACGGTGTTGCCGTTGATCTGCGCCGATTCCACGCGTGCTGCCAGGCCCATCATCGCCAGCTTGGCCTTGGTCGATTCGGCATCACCCGAAGCACCGAATGCACCTGCCTGCAGGATGTAGCGCACGTTCTCGGTCGCAGCCGCGGGTGTAGCTGCAGCAACAGTCGCAGCTGCCGCCGCAGGTGCCGGCTTCGGAGCGGTGGCCGCCGGAGTAACGCTGGCAACCTGTGCCGGACGTGCCGCCGTTTCGCTGATCGGCGCCGGCTGGCGGGTGGCTTCGCTCACCGGTGCCGGCAACGGACGCCCTTCCAGTGCTGCCTGTGCACGCTGGGCCTCGGTCGGCGGCGTCGCAGGAGTAGCCGGCGTTGCCGCCGCAGTCGCGCGCGCGGCGGCCGCGCGGCGCTGTTCCTCGGCCTTGGCACTGGCGGCCAGCTCGGCATCGGACATCTGTACTTCCGTGCCCGGCAGCAGGGTGTAGAAGTCGTACTGGGTGGCTGGCTTTTCCTCCGGCTTGGCACCGGCAGGCGTGGCTGGCTTGTTCGATTCCACCCCGGCGTCGACGTCGGCGTCAGCAACCGGTGCCGGCTGTGCGTCCGGATTGGGTTGCGGGCCTACGCGCAGGAAACCGTCGCCGTCCTTCTTGAACAGGTTCGGCGCCGCCAGGAACACCACCGCCGCAATCGCCACGCCGGCAACCAGCCACACCCAGCCGGGCGTGCCATTGTCGTTGTTGCGCCGGGCTTGGGTTTTGCCGCGTCGTGCTGCCATGTCTACTGCGTCTCCAGGTGTTTACATCTTTTCCGGGGCACTGACGCCCAGGATGCTCAGGCCATTGGCCAGGGTCTGCCGTGCGGCGCTGGCCAAGGTCAGCTTGGCGTTGCGCTCGGCTGCATCATCCACCAGCACGGGGGTGCCGTGATACCACGTGTGGAAAGCGTGTGCCAATTCACGCAGGTACTGCGCGATCTGGTGCGGTTCCAGCGCGATGCCGGCCGCTTCCACCACTTCCGGGTAACGCGAGATTTCGTTCATCAGTTCCAGCGAGGCGTCGTCGCCCAGGCGCGACAGCGCGGCCAGACCGTCGGCCTGCTTGTAGTCCAGGCCCTTTTCCTGCGCCTGGCGCAGCAGCGAGCACACGCGGGCATGCGCGTACTGCACGTAGAACACCGGGTTGTCGCTGCTCTGCTGGCGGGCCAGGTCGATGTCGAAGGTCAGCTGCGAGTCGGGCTTGCGCGCGATCAGGAACCAACGCACCGCATCGCTGCCCACTTCCTCGATCAGATCGCGCAGGGTCAGGTAGCTGCCGGCACGCTTGGACAGCTTCACTTCCTCGCCGCCGCGCATCACCGTCACCATCTGGTGCAGCACGTATTCCGGCCAGCCCTTGGGAATGCCCAGGTCCAGCGCCTGCAGGCCGGCGCGCACGCGCGCCAGCGAGCCGTGGTGGTCGGCGCCGAGTTCGGTGATGGCGCGTTCGTAACCGCGCTGCCACTTGCTCAGGTGATAGGCCACGTCCGGCAGGAAGTAGGTGAAGGTGCCGTCGGACTTGCGCATCACGCGGTCCTTGTCGTCACCAAATTCGGTGGAGCGCAGCCACAGTGCGCCGCCTTCCTCGTAGGTATGGCCGGAGCTGATCAGCTGCTGCACGGTTTCGGCAACCTTGCCGTCCTTGTACAGTGAGCTTTCCAGGAAGTAGATGTCGAAATCAACGCCGAATGCAGCCAGGTCCAGGTTCTGTTCGTTGCGCAGGTAGGCAACGGCAAAGCGCCGGACTTCTTCCAGGTTCTCTGCATCCTTGGCGCCAACGATCTGGCTGCCTTCCAGGTCCACGGTCTGGCCCAGCAGGTAGGCCTTGGCCACGTCGCCGATGTATTCACCGTTGTAGGCCTCGCTCGGCCACTGTTCGTCGCCCGGCTTGAAGCCGCGCGCACGCGCCTGCACCGACTTGGCGAGGTTTTCGATCTGCACGCCGGCGTCGTTGTAGTAGAACTCGCGCTTGGCGTTCCAGCCGTTGGCTTCCAGCACGCGGGCGATGCAGTCACCGATCGCGCCTGCGCGGCCGTGGCCGACATGCAGCGGACCGGTCGGGTTGGCCGACACGTACTCGACGCCGACGCTGCGGCCGTTGCCACTCAGGTTGCGGCCGTAGTCCTCGGCCTCCTTGAGCACGCTGACCACTTCGCGCTGGTAAGCCACCGGCGAGAGTTTGAAGTTGATGAAACCAGGGCCGGCGATCTCGACATTGACGATGTCGTCGCTGGCCGGCAACGCGGCAAGCAGCGCCTGCGCAACGGCGCGCGGATTGCTGCGCGCGGCCTTGGCCAGCAGCATGGCGGCGTTGGTGGCGAAATCACCGTGTTCGCGGGTCTTGGGTCGCTCGACCACGAAATCCGGCGGCAGGGTGTCGGCAGGCAAGGTGCCGTTGGCGCGCAAGGCTTCGATGCCTTGGCCGATGAGGGCGCGGAGTTGGGCTTTCACGTGACTATTCTGCTTGAAGCGCGGAACTGACCATTTTACCTGACCTGCGACGAGGCCGCCCGCGGCACGCCTGCTGGGGTCAGCAATGTCAAAAAAACAGAAAGGCTGCGGCGACCAGCGTTCAAGGGGTATTCCGGTGTCCGACCGGGCAGATCTGGGGGCCGGGGTAGGCAGGAGGGGGTTCAGGCTGAGGCGTTCAGACCCAGCCCCGCGCGGCCAGCGACACCGGCGCGCCGTCGCCGATCACGAAATGGTCGAGCAGGCGGATATCCACCAGCGCCAAGGCCTGCTGCAGCCGAGCGGTGATGGCGCGGTCGGCCGCCGACGGTTCAGGATTTCCGGATGGGTGGTTGTGGCCGACGATCACCGCCGTAGCGTTGTGGGCCAAGGCCTGGCGGACGACCTCACGCGGATGTACCTCGGCGCTGTCTACCGTCCCTGTGGATAACTCTTCAAAGGCCAAGGCCCGGTGGCGGTTGTCCATGAACAGCACGGCGAACACCTCCTGCGGGCGATGGCGCAGGCGTTGGGCGAAGTAGCGGCCGGCAGCAGCCGGGTCGGTCAGCGCATCGCCGCGTTCCAGCCCGGCGGCCAGATGGCGCCGGCCCAGTTCCAGCGCGGCGCTGAGCTGGCAGGCGCGGGCAGGACCCAGTCCCGGCAATCGGGCCAGTTGCGGTGCGCTGCGGTCCAGCAGTGCCCGCAGCGGGCCGTGCGCCTGCAGCAGCTCACGCGCGGTCTGTACCGCATCGCGTCCGCGCAGGCCCGAGCCGAGGAAAATCGCAAGCAGTTCAGCGTCGGAAAGTGCAGCTGCGCCACGTGCCAGCAGTTTTTCGCGCGGGCGTTCAGCGCTGGGCCAATCACGGATATGCATGAGGGGCAGATTCACCGCCATTTGCCAAAAACTGGATCAGGCGTAACAAAGCCTTCGGTTAAGCTAACCCTTCTTCTGTACCTAGGAATCCCCATCCGTGACCGCCGTTTCCCCCACTTCCCGCCCCTTGGAAGGACAGAAGCTGCTGCTATGCGTAGGCGGCGGCATCGCTGCGTACAAGTCGCTGGAGCTGGTGCGTCGGCTGCGTGATGCCGGCGCCACCGTGCAGGTGGCGATGACGGCTGGTGCGCAGCAGTTCGTCACTCCGCTGAGCTTCCAGGCGCTGTCCGGCCATCCCACCCGCACCACGCTGTGGGACAGCGCCGCCGAGCAGGCCATGGGCCATATCGAACTGGCGCGCTGGGCTGACCGCATCATCATCGCCCCGGCTACGGCCGACCTGCTGGCGCGGCTGGCGCACGGCAATGCCGACGACCTGGTGACCACGCTGTGCCTGGCCAGTACCGCGCCGCTGACCGTGTGCCCGGCAATGAATCACCGCATGTGGCTGCATCCGGCCACCCAAGCCAACATGGCCCTGCTGCGCGAGCGCGGCGTGCAGGTGATCGGGCCGGAGGACGGCCCGCTGGCCGAAGGTGAATCCGGCCCTGGTCGGGTCAGTGAAGCACCAACCATCATTGCTGCACTTGCCGGCAACCTGGCTCCGCAGGCCCCGGCCAAGCCGGGCCGCCTGAACGGCATACGCGTGCTCATCAGCGCCGGCCCCACCTACGAAGATCTGGATCCGGTGCGTTATGTAGGCAACCGCAGCAGCGGCAAGATGGGCTATGCCCTGGCCGCTGCCGCCGCCCGCCAGGGCGCACAGGTGGTGCTGGTCAGCGGCCCGGTACAGTTGGCCACGCCGGCCGGTGTGCAGCGCATTGACGTGCGCTCGGCCGCGCAGATGCGTGAGGCCGTGCTTGGTGCCTTGCCGGCCGATATCTACATCGGTGCAGCTGCCGTGGCCGATTACACGCCGCGACAGGTATCGCCGCAGAAGCTGAAGAAGACCGTCGGCAGCCAGACCCTGACTCTGGAACTGGTGCGCACCGCCGACATCCTGGCCGAAGTGGCCGTGCAGGAGCAGGCCTTGAAGCTGGTGGTGGGCTTCGCCGCCGAAACCCACGATGTGGAGAAGTACGCACGCGGCAAGCTGGCCGACAAGCACCTGGACCTGATCATCGCCAACCAGGTCGGCATCGCCGGCAACGGTTTCGAGAGTGACCAGAACGCGGCCGTGGCCTATTGGAACGGCGGCCTGCGCGAATTCCCGGGCACCGCCAAGACCCAGCTGGCCGAACAATTACTGGATTTGATTGCCGAGAGGTTGGACGCATGAGTAATGGACTGCAGCCCTTGCAGGTGAAATTGCTGGACCCGCGCTTCGGCGACAGCTGGCCGCTGCCGGCCTACGCCACCGAAGCCAGCGCCGGCATGGACCTGCGCGCGGCGACCGAAGCGGCGCTGACGCTGGAGCCCGGTGATGCGGCCCTGCTGCCCAGCGGCATCGCGATCCATATCGCCGATCCCGGCCTGTGTGCGGTGGTTCTGCCGCGCTCCGGGCTGGGCCACCGCCATGGCATCGTGTTGGGAAATGGTACGGGCCTGATCGACGCCGATTACCAGGGGCCACTGCTGATCAGTGTGTGGAACCGAGGGCGCGACGCCTTCACCATTGAACCGGGCGACCGGATCGCGCAGTTGGTGGTGATGCCGATTGCACGGGTGACGTTGCAGGTAGTAGATACTTTCATCGACAGTGCACGTGGAACGGGTGGATTCGGCCACACCGGGGTGCGCTGACAGGGGGAACGCACGATGAGCCAAGGCAATGAGAGCGGGCGGCCATGTCCTGCGCTGGGTCGATTAACGCCACTGCTGGCGGTACTGCTGCTGTTGTTGGCCGGCTGGTTCGGCTGGAGTGCCGTAGATCAATGGATGCAGTCCGGTACCAGTGCCGGGCTTGAGCAATCCCGCGATCAGGCCGTGGCTGACGTACAGAAGGCGCTGGCTACGCAGACCGCGCAGTTCGGCAAGCAGCTGGCGTTGGAGCCGGTCAAGGCCGCGCTGGCCAACGGTGATGCAGCTGCCGTCGCCTTGGCGGTACGTGAAAAGTGGAACGGCGTGGAAGACGCGCAGGTTCTCGACGCCAGCCTGGCCGAGGCTTATGCCGATCCGGCGGCGTTCGGCTACTCGCGGCTGGCACTGCTGGAGCAGGCCATGGCCACCGGCCAGCCGGTCACGCTGGTGGTCCGCGATGGTGGTAGCCCGAGGCTGGGCCTGGCGGCACCGGTGCTGTTGCAGGGCAAACCGGCGGTGATCTACATCCGTCAGCCGCTGACCCGGCTGACCTCCGTGTTTGATGGCATCGATTCGCCGAGCAGCGCCTTCCTCGGGTTGCGCCAGGGCGGTTTCACCATCGTCCAGAAGGGCGCCCCCGACCTGGGTAACAGTGCTGATGCACTGGCGCGCCCGGTCGGCGATACCGGCCTGCGCGTTGTGGCTGAGCTGCCGGATGCCAGTACTGGCTTGATGGGCCTGGGAGTGATTCCAAGCGGCATCGTGGCGTTGTTGCTGCTGGCTGTTGCTTTGCTGTTGTTGCTGGGCCGCAAGCGCTTGGCGAATCTACCCGTCCTGCGCAGGAACACCGTGCAGGCCGACGATAGCGGCCCGACCCTGCAGGAAGCGCTGGAACAGGACCCGCAACCGCTGCCGGCCTCGGCCAATGCGCGCGCTGCTGATGCGCCGCCGGCGCGCGTCGAGCCGGGTGCGGACGCGGTCCTGCCGGTCATCTTCCGTGCCTACGACATCCGCGGTGTGCTTGGTGCCGAGTTGAATGCCAATGTCGCCACGTTGATTGGCCAGGCCATCGGCAGCGAAATGCAGGCGCAGGGTTTGCGCGATGTGGTGGTGGGCCGCGATGGCCGCCTGTCCGGGCCGGAGCTGGCCGACGCCTTGATCACTGGCCTGCGCCGCGCTGGTTGCGATGTGATCGATATCGGCATGGCACCGACGCCGGTGGTGTATTTCGCCAGTTATCACCTGCGTGCTGGCAGCTGCGTGGCGGTTACTGGCAGCCATAACCCGCCGGACTACAACGGTTTCAAGATCGTCATCGGTGGCGAGACGCTGTCTGGCGACGCCATTACCGACCTGTACAAGCGCATCCAGGAAGGCCGCCTGCAGCATGCCGACAACGAAGGCAGCCTGCAGCAACGCGAGGTCATCAACGACTACGTGCAACGCATCGCCGATGACGTGCAGTTGGATCGCCCGCTCAAGGTCGTTGCCGACGCCGGCAATGGTGTGGCCGGCGCGGTGGCGCCGCAGTTGCTGGAAGCCATTGGCGCCGAGGTGATCCCGCTGTACTGCGAAGTGGATGGCGACTTCCCCAACCACCACCCGGACCCCAGCGATCCGCACAACCTCGAAGACCTGGTGCAGATGGTCAAGCGTTTCGACGCGGACCTGGGCGTAGCCTTCGATGGTGATGGCGACCGCCTCGGCGTGGTCACCAAGGATGGCAAGATCATCTTCGCCGACCGCCTGCTGATGCTGTTCGCCGCCGATGTGCTGGCGCGCAACCCCGGCGCGATGGTCATCTACGACGTGAAGTGCACCGGCAAGTTGTCGGATTACATTCTGCGCAACGGCGGCAGCCCGATGATGTGGAAAACCGGGCATTCACTGGTCAAGGCCAAGATGCGCGAGACCGACGCCGAGCTGGCTGGCGAGATGAGCGGCCACTTCTTCTTCAAGGAGCGCTGGTACGGCTTTGATGATGGCCTGTACGCGGCGGCGCGCCTGCTGGAGATTCTGGCGCAGCGTGATGAAGAACCGTCCGAGGTATTGAACGAGTTGCCGGATGCGATCTCCACGCCGGAGTTGAAGGTGGCGGTGGAAGAGGGCACGCAGCATGCGCAGGTGGCCCTGATCGTGGGCGCAGCGCAGGTGGAGGACTCTCCATTCGCAGGTGCGCGCATCTCGACGATCGACGGTCTGCGTGCCGACTTCAGCGACGGCTGGGGTCTGGTGCGTGCCTCCAACACCACGCCGGTGTTGGTGTTGCGTTTCGAGGCCAACGATGAAGTGGCGCTGGAGCGGATCAAGGGTGTGTTCCGCGAGCAGTTGCTGCAGGTGTTGCCGGCGGGGACTGAGCTGGGGTTCTGATCGAATATTATTTGGCGAAAAGCCGTTTGCGTGTTGCGCGGGCGGCTTTTTGTTTTCGCGGGCTTTTGTTCTCGCGTGTCGCTTTCCTGCATGGCGGTTTGCCGGGTGCTAGGGATTGCTGCAAAGAGCACCCCTCCCCAGCCCTCCCCTTGGCTGCGCCAAAGGGAGGGGGTGTAGCGCGCGCAGCCTGTCAGATCGAAGCGCAGCCGCCTGTCTCCCTCCCTTTGGCGCAGCCAAGGGGAG
>NZ_JASCOR010000175.1 GCF_029959445.1 Stenotrophomonas sp. PS02298
CGCCAAAGGGAGGGGGTGTAGTGCCGAGCCATGCTCGGCAGGGGCTTTTCCCGAAACCCATCAGCACGCGCAGGTTTGGGGGAGCGGCGTCAGCCGCGAAGCCCACAAACCATCAGATTGCGGGAATTTTGGTGATTCCAACATCACCAGCTTCGCGGCTTACGCCGCTCCCACAAAAGAAACCGGAGCGGCAGCGCCGGTAACGCCCCTTGCCGAGCATGGCTCGGCACCTGCAGTTGGGCGCTTATTTGACTTCGCTGTTGATCTTTTCCAGGTCCTTCTGCAGGTCAGCCATCAGCGGGGTCATCTTCTGCTGGATGGCGACCATCAGGTTCTGCATCAGTGCCGGGGTCTTGTCGAGCAGGCTCTGGCCTGCCGGGCTCTCGTAGAACTCGGCCATCGCCAGCACGTCTTCCTTCGAGAACGACTGCTTGTACAGATCCACGTACATCGGCCGCATCTGCGACCACGCCAGCGCCTGCCGCAAGGTCTGCGAGGTGCGCTGCTGGATGCGTTGCAGCCCGGCCTTCTGCTCGGCAGTCAGTGACTGCTTCTGGGCGATCTCGGCGAACTGCTGTGCCTGCATGGCTTCCATCTGCGGCAGCATCGCGTCGAGCATGTTCTGGGCGCGGGAGGCGGCCAGCAGGCGGTTGACGTCGGCATCGGTGGCAGGGGCCGCCCATGCCGGCGCGATACCGGCAAGCGCCAGGCTGGCGGCGACCAACAGGGGCGCGCAACGGGTACGAAGGGTCTGGCGGCAGCGCTGCATGGGTCGTCCTTGTGATGGGCTGTGCTTGAGCATAACCGCGGCCTTGCCGGGGCTGAATACAGGTTTCTGACTTTTGGGCGCAGGTGAGCAGGCAGTTGCGAGTGTCGAATTGCGCTGCGGTGCATTGTTTTTAATGAAAAATTTACATTTTGTGTTCCTGCTTAACATAATTTGATGACAGGAAGCTTACTGAAATTGAAAAAAAATAGAGACGAGGGTCACGTTTCTATCTATGCTTGGCACTAGAAGTTGTACACAGGGGGAGTGCGTGGTCTCGCAAGCCACGTACTCGCAACAACTAGGGAACTGCGATGGACAGTCTGTTCGAGGGGCCGACCGTACTCGTCGTGGCCAGCTGGGTGGCGATTCTCACCCTGCTGTTGGCCACGGTATTGCTGTTGATCATTGTTTTTCTGCGGGTAAGGGCGCAGCGCCGGGAAAAGCGCGATACCCAGGCTCGGCAGCACTGGAACGATGTCCTGCAGCGCGAGCTTGCCGGTGAAACCGTGCCGGTGCACCGATTGCAACGCGGTGAGGTCATAGGCTTCATCGAAGCGTGGAACAGCGTCTGCGAGAGCCTGCCGGAAGCGTCGGTACGGCGCTTGGCGCCGCTCGGCCATCGGGTGGGTCTGGAGGAGGCGGCGCAACGCATGTTGCGTGGCAGCTATCACGACCGCGCGATGACCATCATTGCCCTGGGCCATCTGCGCGACCGGCATCTCTACGACCTGTTGGCCAAGTTCCTCAACGATCGCAGCCCGATTGTCTCGCTGTGCGCAGCGCGGGCATTGGCGCAGGTGGATCCGCCGCGCGCCATGTCTGCCTTCGTGCCGATGATCACCGAACGCGAGGACTGGGTGCCGGGCAGCGTGGCGCGGATCCTGGCCGAGAACGAGGATGGCAGCGCCGCACGCGAGATCAGCAATGCACTGTTGCGTGCCAATGCCGACTCCACCGTGAAGCTGGTGCGCTTCCTTGCCGACATCGATCCGCAACGTGCGGCGGTGGTGGTGCGGCAGTTGCTGGAAGGGCACGTGGATGACCACATCATTTCGGTCTGCCTGCAACTGATCAACGATCGCCAGGATCGTGAGCGGGTCATTGGTTTCCTCACCGCGTCGCGTTGGCATGTGCGCATGCACGCGGCAGCCGCCCTGGGTCGCATCGGCGAATCTGGTGATGCGCGGCGACTGGAAGCATTGCTGTCAGACAGCGTCTGGTGGGTGCGCTATCGCACCGCGCAGGCCCTGTTCGGCTTGCCGGGCATGGGCGCCGATGCACTGCGTGAAGTGCAGTCGCGGCAGAGTGATGGCTACGGGCGCGACATCATCGAACAGGTGCTGTCCGAGAACGCGATGAGGAGTGCGACATGAACGCTTATTGGCAGATGCTGGTGAGCTACGTGCAGCAGATTCCGTGGGTGAGTATCGCCGACTCGCTGCAGTGGTTCTTCATGGCCTACTTCGTCGCGATCAACCTTGCCTACCTGTTGCTGAACTACATCTCGGCCTACCAGATCGTGCGCTACATGCGCGAGTACCGGGCCAATTACCTGCCGGCCGGTCTGCGCGAGTACCAGCCGCCGGTGAGCATCATCCTGCCGGCGTACAACGAAGAAACCTCGGTGGTTTCCTCGGTGCGCTCGCTGCTCAAGACCAGCTACCCGGCGTTCGAGATCGTGGTCGTCAACGATGGCTCCAGCGACCGTACCCGCGATGCGTTGATCGAAGCGTTTGGTCTGGTGCGGGTGCCCGAGGCCTATCGCACGCGCCTGCAGACCGAGCCGGTGCACGGGGTGTATGCCTCGGCAAGTTGCCCGCGCGTGCGCATGGTGGACAAGGAAAATGGCGGCAAGGCCGATGCGATCAACGCCGGTATCAACTGCGTCCGCTATCCGCTGTTCTGCGTGGTTGATGCCGACAGCATCCTGCAGCCGGAGAGCCTGTCGCGGGTGGTGCGGCCGTTCCTGGAAGACAGCCGTGTGGTTGCCAGCGGCGGCGTGGTGCGTGTGCTCAATGGTTGCACCGTGCGTGACGGCATGCTCCACAAGATCGGCCTGCCGAACAGCTGGCTGCCCAGCTTCCAGCTGGTGGAATACCTGCGCGCCTTCCTGTTCGGCCGCATGGGCTGGTCGCCGATGAACGCGCTGCTGATCATCTCCGGTGCCTTCGGTGTGTTCTACAAGGAACGGGTGATCGCCATCGGCGGTTACCGCACCGACACCGTCGGCGAGGACATGGACCTGGTGATCCGCCTGCACCGCAACCTGCGCGAGGAGAAGCGCGACTATCGCATCGTGTTCGTGCCCGACCCGGTGTGCTGGACCGAGGCCCCCACCGACCTGTCATCACTGCGCAGCCAGCGCATGCGCTGGCAGCGTGGTCTGGCCGAAAGCCTGTGGACCAATATCGGCATGCTGTTCAACCGCCGCAGTGGCGCTGCCGGCTGGGTCGCGTTCCCGTTCATGCTGTTCTTCGAGTTCCTGGGGCCGATCATCGAGGTCGTGGGCTATGTCTCGATGATCGTGCTGGCCCTGTGCGGGCTGGTGCAGCTGGATGTGTTCCTGATCTTCCTCGCTGCGGCAGTCGGCATGGGCATCCTGCTCTCGGTCAACGCGATGCTGCTGGAGGAATTGTCTTTCGGTCTGTATTCGCGACCGGCGCAGCAACTGCGTCTGTTCGTGGTGGCGATCCTGGAGAACTTCGGCTACCGCCAGGTGAATTCGGTATGGCGTTTCTCCGCCACCATTCGCTGGATGTTCACCCGTCGCAAGCGGCATAGCTGGGGGCGCATCAGTCGTGATGGTTCCTGGCAGCAGAGCCACAAAGAAGAAGTGCCGGTGGCGGTGGCAGTTGCATCGTCAGTGATCAGCGAATCGAGTATCAACAAATGATTGCCAGGAACCGTTCCATGACCCAGCACCATCCCCTCCGTGCTCCGCGGCATGTGCTGTCGCGTTGCCTGTTGCTCGCCCTGGCCGCTGCACCGCTGTTGGCGTTCGCCCAGGAAGCACCGGACAGCCTGACCCTGCAGCTGCAGCAGATACGCGAGCAGTCCGAGGCCAATAATCGCGCCGCCACCATCGCCCGCTACAGCGCGCTGCTGAGCGAGCATCCGGGCAATGGCGATGTGCTGTTGGCGCGTGGCCGCACCTACGCCTGGGACGGCCAGTACGCTGCCGCCGAGGCCGATCTGCAGCAGGTAGTGAAGAACAGCCCGACCTATGCCGACGCCTGGTCGGCACTGGGCGACATGTACCGCTGGAGCGACCGTCCGCAGCAGGCCGCCGATGCCTACTCGCATTGGATTGAACTGGCACCGCAGGACCCGGCAGCACGCATCGCGCGAGGCCGCGAACTGCGCGCGCTCGGCCAGACTGCTGCCGCGCGTGCCGATTTCGACGCCGCCGCCACGCTGGGCGCGGATCCAAAGGAAATCGCCGAGCTGCGCCTGAGCCTGTTGCCGCGCATGGCCAATCCGGATGCGGTGGCGGCCGATGGCTACCGTTGGGGGGCGAGCGTGGGCTGGGATCACACTCGCTTCAGCGGTGACCGCGATAGCTGGAACGACAACGATCTGACCCTGCGCCGCTACTTCCCGCGCGGCTCGCTGGGTCTGGAACTGCTGCGCGCTGATCACTTCAATACCTCCGATACCGCCTGGGCGCTGGACGGCTACGCACCGCTATGGTCGCGTGCCTACGCAAACCTGCGTTATCAGCGCGGTCCGTCCAGCGGCGTGCTGCCCAAGCAGAGCTGGCGCGTGGAAGTGTTCCAGGGCGTGGGCAATGGCTGGGAACTGTCGGCCAGCGTCGACCAGCTGCGCTTCTCCGACACTACCGAGTTCTACGGCGTCGGCGTCGGCCGCTATGTCGGCAACTGGTATGGCCGCTACAAGCTGCAGCACGTGCCGGGTGTCGGTTCGGGCAGCTGGAGCCATCGCGTGTTGCTGCGCAATTACTACAAGGGCGATGCCGACGACTACCTGGAAGTCAGCGTCAGCAGCGGCCGCAGCACCGACCTGGACCGCTTTGGCGGCGTGGTGCGTGACAACAACGCCGCCATCGGCGTTGCGTGGCGGCATCAGGTCACGCCCAATTGGGGCTTCAAGCTGGGCGCCGGTTATGCCGACGACGACAGCGGCTTCAATGAGCAGCGTTTGTCCGGCTCCATCTATACGCGCTGGTGAGGGAGCAGCTGACGATGATTTCCACGCATGACGGCGGCGCCTGGGCGCGCTTCTCTTCGGCATTCCCGGTGTTGCTGCTTGCGCAGGCGGTGCTGGTCGCGATGGCGGTCAGCAGCGGTGTGGCAGCTGCCGGCGGCAGTACGCAGACCGGCGCGATTGTCGGTATTGCCGGTGCGCAGGCGCTGCTGATGCTGCTGCGCTCGGTGCCGATCCTGGTGCTGTTGTCGCTGCCACTGCTCGCGATCAAGCGCGCCTTGCCGCGATACATCGCGCTGGGCTTGCTGTGGTCGTTGTTCATCGTGGTGCAGGTGCTGCTTGATCAGTATTTCCAGGTGGCGCATGTGCCGCTGGGTGCAGACCTGTTCGGTTACAGCCTTGCCGAAATCCGCACCACGCTGGCCGATGGCGCGCCCTTGGGGTTGCGTGGCGCGTTGGCGATGGCACTGCCGCTGCTGGTGTTGTGGGCGGGCCTGCTGTGGCTAGCACGACGCGATGCGCGTGGCTCCACGGTGTGGAGCACGGTGTGGTTGGTGGCTGCGGGTGTCGCGTGGATTCTGCCGCTGCCAAGCGGAGCGGCGGCGTTGAAGGACGTTGCCTCGCGCGACCTGGCCTGCAACAAGCTGGCCTGGTTCGGTGGCGATGTGTGGCGCTGGTTCAAGGGCGAGTCGGATGTTGCAGTGGTGCCGAGCGCGATTGCCAGCACCGAGGCGCCGTTGGATCCGAACTTCCCGTTCCTGCGCCAGGAGCAGACGCCGGACACATTGGGCCCGAATTTCTCGCCGACCAGTGATGGCCGACCGCCGAATGTCGTGTTGATCGTGGTCGAAGGTCTGGGCCGCTCGTTCTCCGGCCCGCAGGCATCGCTGGGCAGCTTCACCCCGTTCCTCGATGAGTTGGCTGGGCGCAGCCTGTACTTCGACAACTTCCTGGCCAACCAGGGCCGCACCTTCGGTGTGCTGCCGAGCCTGATTGGTTCGGCACCGTTCGGCGACGAGGGCTTTACCGGGCTGGGTGATCGCATGCCGGCGTATCCCGGCTTGTTCAGTGTGCTGCGCCAGCAGGGCTATAACACCGCCTTCTACAACGGCACCGACACCAGTTTCGACAACGAGCGCGCCTACATGCAGGGCCAGCAGGTACAGACACTGGTCGACATGAACAACTTCGGTGCCGCCTATCAACGCAATCCGTTCAGCGCCTGGGGTTACCCGGACAAGGAACTGATCTCGCGGGTACTGGCCGACAACGACAGCGTGCAGGTGCCGTTCCTGACCGCGATCCAGACGATCTCGATGCACACCAGCTACGAGTTCCCGGATCAGGACGTGTACCGCAAGCAGTTCGAGCAGCGCCTGCAGCAGCTGCAGGTGCCCGAGGCCGAGCGTGCCAGCTACCGCGCCAGCACCGATATCTACAGCACCATCCTGTACACCGACGAGCAGCTGCGCCGCTACTTCGCCTCGGTGGAAAAGACCCCGTGGTATGCCAATACCATCTTCGTCATCACCGGCGACCATCGTCTGCCGGAGATTCCGATGGGCGAACATGTGGACCGCTACCACGTGCCCTTGATTGTGTTCTCACCATTGCTGAAGCAACCCAAGCGCATCCGCGCGGTGTCCTCGCAATTGGATGTGACGCCGTCGCTGATGGCCTTGCTGTCCAATACCTATGGGTTGAAGCGGCCGGCGCAGACGCCGTGGCTGGGCACCGGCCTCGACATGGCCGAGAGCTTCCGCAGCAACCAGCAGTTTCCCTTGAAGCAGACCAAGACCAGTGCGCCGGAATATCTGGCCGGGCGTTGGTGGCTGCATGACGGCAAGTTGTACGAGTTGCAGGACGGCATGCATCTGGCAGAAGCCGACGATGCCAGCGTGCTTGCATGGGCCAAACAGCGATTGCAGCGTTACACACAGGCCAATGCGATCTTCATGCAGAAGATCGCACTGACGCCGGAAGGTGCGACGCCGAAGTTGGTCGCGTACAGCGCGCCTGCGGCTGCTGCCGACGTGGCGGCGGCACCGGTAGCGCATGGTTTGTCGTTGGCCTCGGCAGACGTTGCCACCGTTGCTGATGGCGTGCAGCTGACGGCAGTGTTCAGCAGTGGCGATCCCAAACCAAGCCGCTTGTTCGTGCCGCTGGCGGTGATGTCCGCCGAGGACGGCCGCGAACTGCAGGAAGTGTATGGGCAGGCAATGCAGCTGCCGCCAGGTGGCAGCCAGCAGGTGCAGTTGCAGCTGCGCCTGCCGCAGGATTGCGGTGGCCGCTGCTACGTGTCGGTGTTCCCGTCCGATCCGGACAACGGCAAGGCGATCGGACAGGGCCGCTATCACCTGCAGGTGGGCGCCGCTGCAGGCGTGGAGAAGTCGCAATGAGCCGCGCATTTGGCCTGGGCCTGCTGGCCGCGCTGTGTGTGCTGCCAATGGCGCAGGCGGCAGCGGCCAGCCGCGCGATCTGGACCTGGGAGGCCGAGTCGTACGCGATGATCGAAGATCCGGCGGTCGCCGATGAGGCGGTGGCGTATCTCAAGTCGCAGCGTATCGACACCGTGTATTTGTATGCCGACGCCTACAAGGACCGCAACCTCATCGTCGAGCAGCCACAGTTGTACCGCGCCTTCATCGAGCGTTTGCACGCCAAGAACATGAGGGTCTACGCCTTGCTGGGCTCCTGGTACCTGAGCACACAAAAGTACGTGTTGCCGGCGCACCGCAAGGAGGCCGAGGCGATGTTCCGGCGGGTGGTGGACTACAACGCCTCGGTGCCGGAAGCCGCGCGCTTTGATGGCGCCAACCTCGACATCGAACCGCATATCCTCGACGAATGGGATGACGACACGCGTGCGGACTTGCTGATTGGTTTCCTCGACATGAGCGCGGCGGTGATGCGCATCAAGCAGGAGAGCGGCGCGACCTTGGCGGTTGGTCCTGCGATTCCGTTCTGGCTGGATGGCATCGAGGTGGATTGGAATGGACGTCATCGTCCGGTCAGCGAGCACACCATCAACATCTACGACTACGTTGCGTTGATGGATTACCGCGACAAGGCCGAGGGCAGGGACAGCATCCTGTCGCACGCCGCCAGCGAGATCGCCTATGCCAATGAAGTCGGCAAGAAGGTGGTGATCGGGCTGGAAGTCTCATCCAACGACATCGACAAGGTCACCTTCCATGAAGAAGGGCCGAAGGTGTTCGAACAGGAAGTGCGCAAGGTGGAACGTGCGCTGCGTAACGAGCCCTCGTTTGATGGTTTCGCAATCCATCACTACCGGGCCTACCGGCGTTGGGCGGGGCAGTACTGGGAATGAATGGAACCCTCCCTTTTGCGTTGGCTGTGCTCCCTCCCTTGCGCGCAGCGCAGGGGAGGGCCGGGGAGGGGTGCTTCTAAAGCTCCAGCCACGCAGCAAAACCCAGCCGCGAAAGGCACCCCGCCCCCACCCCGGG
>NZ_JASCOR010000176.1 GCF_029959445.1 Stenotrophomonas sp. PS02298
GCTTCGCGGCTTACGCCGCTCCTACAAAAGCATAAAAAAAGAAGGCCGGGCATTGCCCGGCCATCTCTTGTTACTGGACTTCCAGCCCTTCCACCTTCTGCCAGCCCCGCGGCAGCAGATGCCCGCGCGTCGCCCGCGTTCCCAGATACGTCTCCAGGTCCTTGAACGACAGGTTCATGGTGCGCTGACCACTGCGTACCAGCAGGGTGTTGCCCGGACCAACCGCGACCACCGCCACCACGCGCTCGGTGGAGAGCTTGGCCTTGGGGATCTCGATGATCTTGTTGCCCTTGCCCTTGTCCAATTCGGGCAACTCGCTGGCCGGGATGGCGAGCATGTTGCCGGCGCTGGTGACCGCGACGATGCGGTCGGTTTCCGGGTTGGCGACAAGGGACGGGGTCAGCACTGCCGAACCAGCGGACAGGTTGAGCATCGCCTTGCCGGCCTTGTTGCGGCCGGTCAGGTTCTCGAAGCGGGTGACGAAGCCATAGCCGTGGGTGGACGCCAACACGAAGCGGGTGTTGTTGTCGCCGCTGGCCACGGTAACGAAGCTGCTGCCGGAGGCCGGCGAGAAACGGCCGGTCAGCGGCTCGCCGTTACCGCGTGCCGAAGGCAGGGTATGCACCGGCGTGGAATAGGCGCGGCCTTCGGTATCGAGGAAGGCGACCTGCTGCGTGCTTCGCGTGCGTGCCACCGCCAGCAGGCTGTCGCCGTCGCGGTAGTTCAGGGTCGAGCCATCGACATCGTGGCCCTTGGCTGCGCGTACCCAACCCTTCTCCGACAGCACCACGGTCATCGGCTCGCTGGGGACCAGCTCGGTCTCGTCGATGGCCTGGGCGGCACCGCGCTGCACCAGCGGCGAACGGCGATCGTCGCCGAACTTCTTGGCGTCGGCCAGCAGTTCGTCCTTGACCAGCTTCTTCAGCTTGGCGCTGCTCTGGAGGATCGACAGGATCTTGTCGCGTTCCTTGGCCAGCTCGTCCTGCTCGCCGCGGATTTTCATTTCTTCCAGGCGCGCAAGCTGCTTCAGCTTGGTTTCCAGGATGTACTCGGCCTGGTCTTCGCTCAGCGCGAAGCGTGCGATCAGCGCGGCCTTGGCATCGTCCTCGGTGCGGATGATGCGGATCACTTCGTCCAGGTTGAGGAAGGCAACCAGCAAGCCCTCCAACAGGTGCAGGCGACGCTCGACCTTCTGCAGGCGATGGTTGAGGCGGCGGGTGACCGTGTCCTGGCGGAAGCGCAGCCACTCGCTGAGCAGCATCTTCAGGTTCTTGACCTGCGGACGACCGTCCAGACCGATGACGTTGAGGTTGACGCGGTAGCTGCGCTCAAGGTCGGTGATGGCGAACAGGTGGCCCATCAGCTGCTCGGCGTCGACGCGGTTGGAGCGCGGCATCAACACCACGCGCACCGGGTTGGCGTGATCGGATTCGTCGCGGATGTCTTCCAGCCACGGCAGCTTCTTGGCACGCATCTGCGCGGCGATCTGCTCGATCACCTTGGACGGCGAGACCTGGTGCGGCAGCGCATCGATGACGATGTTGCTGCCTTCCTTCTTGAAGGTGGCGCGTGCACGTACGCTGCCGTTGCCGGTCTCGTAGATGTTCCGCAGGTCCGACGGCGAGGTGATGATCTCGGCGGTGGTCGGGTAGTCCGGGCCCTTCACGTGCTCGCAGAGCTCGGCGACGGTGGCGTCCGGCTCGTCGATCAGGCGCACCAGTGCGCTGACGATCTCATTGAGGTTGTGCGGCGGTACGTCGGTAGCCATGCCTACGGCGATGCCGGTGGTGCCGTTGAGCAGCAGGTGCGGCAAGCGTGCCGGCAGCCAGGTCGGCTCCTCCAGGGTACCGTCGAAGTTCGGGGTCCAGTCGGTAGTGCCCTGGCCCAGCTCGCCGAGCAGCACCTCGGCAATCGGGGTCAGCTTGGATTCGGTGTAACGCATGGCCGCGAACGACTTGGGGTCGTCGCTGGAGCCGAAGTTGCCCTGGCCCTCGATCAGCGGGTAGCGGAACGAGAACGGCTGCGCCATCAGCACCAATGCCTCGTAGCAGGCGCTGTCACCGTGCGGGTGGTACTTACCGATGACGTCACCGACGGTGCGGGCGGACTTCTTGGGCTTGGCCCCGGCACCCAGCCCCAGTTCACTCATCGAATAGACGATGCGGCGCTGCACTGGCTTGAGCCCGTCGCCGATGAAGGGCAGGGCGCGGTCCAGCACCACGTACATGGAGTAATCAAGATAGGCGCGTTCAGCGTATTCGCGCAGTGGCTGCTGTTCGAAGCCATGGTATGCGGGGCGTGCAGAATCAGTCATTGCGGGTGGGTGCTACCTGTTGTGCGCGGCCAAGGCGGGGACCGCCGGCTGCCTGATCCGACGATTATCCGGATGGCGGCGGAGATGCCAAGCCACGGACCGGATCGAGCCCGCCTTCCAGCCCCTGATCGGCCCGGCTCTGGTAGCGGCCGGGCGGCAGGCCGAAGTGGCGACGGAACACGATCACGAAGGCGCTGGGGCTGCTGAACCCCAGTGCGTGGGCGATGTCGGCCACGCCATGGCCGTCGTTGAGGCGGCGCAGCGCCTCGGCCAGCCGCGCCTGCTGCCGCCACTGGGCGAAACTCAAGGTGGTCTCATCGCGGAAGTGGCGGCTCAGGCTGCGCGGCGACAGGCCCGCCCACTGCGCCCATTGCGCAAGGCTGCGGTCGTCGGCCGGCTCGGCCAGCAGTTGCGAGGCGATTCGTAGCAGGCGGCGATCGGCCGGCATCGGCAGGTGCATGCGCTGGCGGGGCGCGTCCCGTATTTCGTCCAGCAATACGTCGAGCATGTGCTGCTGGCGAGGGGAGAGGGCCTGCTCCGGTGACCAGTCGCTGATCCGTTCGGCCAAGGCATTGAGCAGGCGGGAAATGCCGATCACGCAGGGATCGTCGGGTAAATCAACACAGATCGGGCTGGCCAGGGCCATGCCCCAGCCACGCAGCGGGCCGTCGATCACCACCGTATGCGGCTCGGCTGCGGGCATCCAGCCGCCCGAACCCGCCGGCAAGGACCAGATGCCGTGGCGGGTGCGGGTGGTCAGCAGGCCGCGCTCGACGCAGATCAGCTGTGCCCGCGCGTGCTGGTGCCAGTCCACCTCGCGGGCCAGGCCCTGTGGGCTGTCGAAGCGGAAGCCGAATACCGGAGGTCCGTCATCGCGCTCGAACCAGTCCAGTTCCTGGTCACGCAGCAGCGGGGCAGGCAGCTGCATGTCAAAGCCCTGCGGCGCCCGGCGTCGGACCGAAGAAAGGGTTGCGCCTGCGCTTGGCTCGATTTCGTCATTCATTGGCTGGATTGTATTACCGGGCCAATGGAGGAGCCATTACTGTGTCCTGGTCGGCCGCAGACACCAGTGGTGCAACACAGCATTTGATACCAAGTAGAATATTTCCATTGAGAAATATTCCAACTGGAAGGAAAATGCCCGCCCATGATCTGTGCCGACACCACCCAGCCCCCCAGCTTTGGCCTGTTGCTGCGGCAAGTCCGCGACGGCCTCGCCCGGCAGCTTGATGCCTCCATGGCCGAGGAAGAGCTCGGCCTTGGATTCAGCCACTACATCGGTCTGAAGACCTTGATGCACATGGCGCCCTGTACTGCCAACCAGCTTGCACGTGGCCTGGACCAGGTCCCCAGCGCGGTGACCCGTCTGCTGGACAAGTTCGAAGCGCTTGGTTGCGTGCGCCGCGAGACGCATGCGCAGGACCGTCGTGCATTGCAGATCGTGCTCACCGATGAAGGCCGTGCCCTGTGGCTGCGCTTGAAGCAGCGTGGCGACAAGGTGATGGAAGACGCCATGCGTGACCTGCAGGTGGAGGAGCGGGAGATGTTGATGTCCCTGCTGCTCCGTATACGTGACTCCTTGATGACCCCATGAAAACCATGTCCTCCCCCACATCCCTGGTTTCACCCGCCCGCGGCCTCCTGGCCGCGGCGCTGGTTCTTACGCTGGCCGCGTGCGCCAGCAGCCGTGGCCTGCAACCGCAGGGGCGGTTGTTGGATGCCGACAGCCTGCACAGCAGCCGCAGCTTGGCCGGTACCACGCTCAGTGCAGCGGGCTTTCCTGCCGCCGACTGGTGGCGTGCGCTCGCCGACCCGCAGTTGGATGCACTGGTCGACGAGGCGCTGCGCGGCTCGCCCTCGCTGGAGGCGGCCGACGCACGCCTGCGCCAGGCGCAGGCGCACGCTGCCAGCAGCAATGCCGAGCGCAAGCCCAGCCTGTCGTTGTCACCGGGCTATACCGGCATGCGCCTGCCCGAATCCATGGCCGGTGATGAAATCGGCGGCCATTACATGGGTAGCGTGCAGGCCGTGGCCAACTTCAGTTATGGCGTCGACCTGTGGGGCGGCAAGCGTGCCGCCTGGGAAGCCGCCGTCGACAGTGGCCACGCCGCTGCGGTGGATGCGCAGGCTGCGCGCCTGGACCTGGCCGCCGCCATCGTCCAGGGCTACGTGCAGCTGGCCCATGCAGGCCAACTGCAGCGTGTTGCCAATGACGAACTGGCGCGCGCCGAGAAGACCCTGCAGCTGACCCGTCAGCGTCGCGCCGCCGGTATCGACAGTGAGCTGCAGGTGCAGCAGGCGCAGGCACGGCTGCCAGCCGCGCAACAGCAGCAACTGGCCGCGCAGCAGCAGATCGATGTGTCGCGCAATGCGCTGGCCGCGCTGCTTGGCAAAGGACCGGACCGCGGCTTGGACATCAAGGTTCCGAATGAACTGAATCCGCTGGCCCTGCAGCTGCCAGGTGTAGTTCCCAGCGAACTGCTAGGCCGGCGTCCGGATATCGTTGCCGCGCGCTGGCGCGTGGAAGCGGCGGACAAGCAGGTCAAGGTTGCAAAGACCCGCTTCTACCCGAACCTGAACCTGACTGCCTTGGGCGGGGTGGTGTCCAAGGACCTGGGCAGCCTGCTGGAAAGCGGCTCCACCTTCGGTCTGCTGGCCCCTGCGCTGAGCCTGCCGATCTTCGATGGCGGTCGCCTGCGTGCCGGCCTTGCCAGCAGCGATGCCGACTATGACCTCGCCGTGGCCAACTACAACCACACCCTGGTGGAGGCCCTGCGCGACGTTGCCGACCAGGTCAACGCCAGCCGTTCGCTGGCCGAGCAGGTGCAGGCGCAGCAGCAGCTGCGTGGCATCGCGCAAACCGCATACGAGCTGGCGCAGCAGCGCTACCGCGCCGGTATCGGCAATTACCTTGATGTACTCAGCACCCAGGACCGCCTGCTGCAGGCCGACCAGGGGCTGAGCAACCTGCAATCACAGCAACTGCTGTCTTCGGTACGCCTGAGCACCGCCCTGGGCGGCGGCTTCCAGCCCACTGCCGACACGGCGCCGGCCGCTGCCGCCGGCAACGACATCACGCATTCCTGAGAGTCCCCCGAATGAGCCAGACAACCTCCCCCGATGCGGCAGTCGCCGCTCCCAGCCGTCGCGGCAAGCTGCTGCGCGGCCTGTTGTTCGTCATCCTGATCCTGCTGGCAGCGTTTGCCGCGTGGTACTACTTCCTGGGCCGCTGGGCCGAGGAAACCGACGACGCCTATGTCGGCGGCAACCAGGTGCAGATCACTCCGCAGATTACCGGCACCGTAGTGTCCATCGCCGCCGATGACGGCATGAAGGTGGAGCAGGGCCAGTTGCTGGTGCAACTGGACCCGGCCGATACCGAAGTGGCGATGCAGCAGGCGCAGGCCAACCTCGCCAGCACCGTGCGCCAGGTGCGCGGCCTGTACCGCAGTGCGGAAGGTGCGCAGGCGGAATTGAACGCGCGGATGGTGTCGGTGAAGCGTGCACGCGAAGACTTCGCCCGTCGCCGTGACCTCGCGGCCAGCGGTGCGATCTCCAATGAAGAGCTGGCCCACGCCCGTGACGAGCTGGCCGCTGCCGAAGCCGCCGTTGCCGGTTCGCGCGAGACCGTCGAGCGCAGCCGCGCGCTGATCGACGATACCGTCATCGCCACCCAGCCGGATGTGCAGGCGGCTGCGGCGCAGCTGCGCCAGGCCTATCTCAACAACGCCCGTGCCGGCATCGTTGCGCCGGTCACCGGTTATGTTGCGCGTCGTTCGGTGCAGGTTGGCCAGCGCGTGCAGCCGGGCGCGGCCTTGATGGCCGTGGTGCCGGCCGAGCAGATGTGGGTGGATGCGAACTTCAAGGAAACCCAGCTGCGGCATATGCGCCTGGGCCAGGAAGTGGAACTGCGCTCGGACCTGTACGGCGGTGACGTGACTTACAAGGGGCACATCAACAACCTCGGCCTGGGTACCGGTTCGGCGTTTTCGCTGCTGCCGGCGCAGAATGCCAGCGGCAACTGGATCAAGATCGTGCAGCGCGTGCCGGTGCGCATCGCCGTCGACGCCAAGCAGCTTGCCGAGCATCCGCTGCGCCTGGGCCTGTCGATGAAGGCCGAGGTCAACCTGCACGACCAGAAGGGCACGGTGCTGCCGGCCGATGCAGCCAAGGGCACGGTGTACGGCACGCAGGTCTACGCCAAGCAGCTGCACGATGCCGACGCGCTGATCCACAGCATCATCCAGGACAACCTGCCGCAGTCCGCGCGCGCCAGCTGAGGTCACCATGTCCGCTCAAGCTCCCACGGCGCCGGCCACGACGGTCGGCGCAGGGCCAGCCAATGTTGCGTTGTGCACGGCCGGCCTGGCGCTGGCCTCGTTCATGCAGGTGCTGGATACCACCATCGCCAATGTCTCGTTGCCGACGATCGCCGGCAACCTCGGCGCCAGTTCGCAGCAGGCGACCTGGGTCATCACCTCGTTCGCGGTCAGTACGGCGATTGCCTTGCCGCTGACGGGGTGGTTGAGCCGCCGCTTCGGTGAAGTGAAGCTCTTCATCTGGGCGACCATCGCGTTCTCGATCGCCTCGCTGTTGTGCGGCATCGCCCAGAGCATGGGCATGCTGGTGGTGTCGCGCGCGCTGCAGGGCTTCGTGGCCGGGCCGATGTACCCGATCACCCAGTCGCTGCTGGTGTCGATCTATCCACGGGAGAAGCGCGGGCAGGCTTTGGCCTTGCTGGCGATGATCACCGTGGTCGCGCCGATTGCCGGTCCCATCCTCGGTGGCTGGATCACCGACAACTACAGCTGGGAATGGATCTTCCTGATCAACGTACCGTTGGGCATCATCGCCGCGGCGATTGTCGGCAGCCAGCTGCGCCATCGCGTTGAAACCACCGAGCGGCCGAAGATGGATTACGTCGGCCTGGTCACCCTGGTGATCGGCGTCGGCTGCCTGCAGCTGATGCTGGACCTGGGCAACGAGGAAGACTGGTTCAACTCAACCAAGATCGTGGTGCTGACCTGTATTGCTGCGGTGATGCTGGCGGTTTTCGTGATCTGGGAGCTGACCGACAAGGACCCCATTGTTGACCTGAAGTTGCTGCGGCATCGCAACTTCCGCGCTGGCACCTTGGCGATGATTGTTGGTTACGCCGCGTTCTTCGCGGTGGCGCTGATGATCCCGCAGTGGTTGCAGCGCGACATGGGTTACACCGCGATCTGGGCCGGTCTGGCTACGGCGCCACTAGGCATCCTGCCGATCATGGTGGCGCCGGTGCTGGGCAAGTTCGGGCACAAGGTGGACATGCGCTATCTGGCGACGATTGCGTTCCTCGTATTGTCGATGACCAGCTTCATACGATCGGGCTTCAACCTGCAGGTCAATTTCGAGCACGTTGCTGGCGTGCAGTTGCTGATGGGTGTTGGTGTGGCGCTGTTCTTCATGCCGGTGCTGCAGATTCTGCTGTCCGACCTCGACGGCCGTGAGATTGCGGCTGGCTCCGGCCTGGCGACCTTCCTGCGGACCTTGGCGGGTAGCTTCGCGGCATCGCTTACCACGTGGTTCTGGGCGCGTCGGACTCAACAACATCATGCTGATCTGACCGAGCATGTGTCGCTGTACGATCCGGGCATGCATCAGCAGGTGACTGCGATGGGGCAGGGTGATCTGCAGCATGGTGCGGCGGTGCTCAACGAGATGATCAATCACCAGGCCTCGCAGATGGGCTTCAACGACATCTTCCTGCTGCTGGGTTGGGTGTTCCTGCTGATCATCGGCCTGGTGTGGCTGGCCAAGCCGCCGTTTGGTGCGGGCGCTGGTGCAGCGTCGGCAGGTGGCCATTAGCCCTGGTTGCTGTAGGAGCGGCGTAAGCCGCGAAGCCGACTGCAATGAAACTACAACGAAGCCCGCAATCCGATGGATTGCGGGCTTCGCTTTGTGTAGTGGGGGGGGGGCCGCGGGGGCGGGGGGTGGGCGGGGGACGCCCCCCCCCCCCCCGCCG
>NZ_JASCOR010000177.1 GCF_029959445.1 Stenotrophomonas sp. PS02298
GTCATCGACATGACAGCTGCGTGGCGAGTCTATCAATGCTTGGCGGCGTCTGCTTTCTCGCGCGCCTGCTTGGCGGCGTCGTGGGCGTGGTCGGCAACCTTCTGCGCCGCGTCGGCGGTAGCTGCGCTGGCATCGGCAGCGGCGTCCTTGGCTGCGATGGAGGCCTCGTCGGCAGCCTTGGCGGTGGCGTCGGCGGCATTGTCCAATGCCTGTTGCGATTCGGCAGCGGCGTTGCGGGTGGCCGCTGCGGCCTGGTCGGCGGCATCGCGGGTTGCGCCAGCCGCGGATTCGGCTGCGTTCCTGGCCGCTTCGGCGGCATGGTCTGCGGCAGCTGCCGCGTCCTGCTTGGCCTGCTCGGCGTTACGGTCATTGCAGCCAGCCAGGGCCAGCACCAGGCCTGCGGTCAGTACGGGGACAAACAGCTTCATTGCACTCTCCTGGGATGGGCCAATGGGCTCACCCTAGGGGTTGGCGTATTCAGATCACGTCAAGGCTCGGCCGCGCCGTTAAGGAACGCTGGATTGGCACAGGCACAACGCGACGATCGAATGCTGCGCAGGTCCGCACGCGCTGATCACGGCTTGCAGGTTGCGGGCCAGCTGTTGTGTTCAGCGCAGGGCAGCGCTGGCCCGTTGTGGCTTGTTCGCAGTGATCCGCGGTAGTGCCGGAGTACGCCCGGCCATAAAAAAAAGCCGCTGGCGAACCAGCGGCTTTTCGATACTAGCTTGGAAGCAGAAGTTATTACTTCTTGGCTTCTTCAGCAGCGTCCTTGGCCTGTGCAGCAACGTCTTCAGCAGCCTTGGCAGCGTCAGCAGCGGCGCCAGCAGCAGCGTCGGTGGTGGCAGCAGCGGCTTCGCCAGCAGCCTGACCAGCAGCGTCAGCAGCGGTGGCGGCGGTGTCAGCAGCAGCCTGGGCAGCGTCAGCGGTAGCAGCGCCAGCGGTGGCAGCAGCGTCAGCAGCGCCCTGGGCTTCGGTTGCAGCGGTGTCAGCGGCAGCGGCGGCGTCAGCAGCCTGCTCCTGCTTCGAGCAGGCGGTCAGGGCCAGACCCAGGGTCATTGCGATCAGCAGCTTGTTGATGCTCATTTGTGAATCCTCGTCGTGAAATTAGGCAACGCGCCATTGCGCGCCGGGAACATGATGACAAGCCCATTTCGACTGTCAAGCGGTCCCGCATTCAGGTTTTGAATTATCTGAAATTTTTCAATCAAATCAATTCAATGGCGATGGCAGTTGCTTCGCCGCCGCCGATGCACAGCGACGCAATGCCACGCTTGAGGCCGCGCGTGCGCAATGCATTTACCAGCGTAACCACCAAGCGGGCACCCGATGCACCGATGGGATGACCCAGTGCGCAGGCACCACCATTGACGTTGATCTTGGCATGCGGAATGCCGAGCTCACGGATTGGCGCCATCGCCACCACGGCAAAGGCTTCATTGATTTCGAACAGGTCGACGTCGGCGATGTTCCAGCCGGCTTTTTCCAGGACCTTGCTGATCGCACCAATTGGTGCGGTGGTGAACCATTCCGGTTCCTGCGAGAAGGTGGCGTGCGCGGCAATGCGGGCCAGCGGCTGCACACCGCGCTTGGCGGCATCGTCGGCGGACAGCAGCACCAGTGCGGCGGCACCGTCGGAAATGCTCGAGGAACTCGCGGCGGTGACGCTGCCGTCCTTCTTGAAGGCCGGGCGCAGGGTCGGGATCTTGCTGATGTCGGACTTGCCCGGCTGCTCGTCCTGGTTGAACTCGACGTCGCCCTTGCGGGTGGCAACCGTGACCGCAACGATCTCATCGTTGAACGCGCCGTTGGCCTGTGCCGCCTGTGCGCGGGTCACCGATTCAATGGCGTAGGCGTCCTGCTCTTCGCGGGTGAAGCCGAACTTGGCAACGGTGGCCTCGGCGAACACGCCCATGGACTGGCCGTCGTAGGGGTTGGTCAGGCCATCCCATGCCATGTGGTCCACCGCCTGGAAATTGCCGTAGCGGTTGCCGGTACGCGAGTTGGGCAGCATGTGCGGGGCGTTGGACATGGACTCCATGCCGCCGGCAACCACGATGCTGGCCGAACCGGCCTTGATCAGGTCGTGGCCGAGCATGATGGCCTTCATGCCAGAGCCGCAGACCTTGTTGAGGGTGGTGGCGCCGGCGCTGGTTGGCAGGCCGGCGGCAAGCGCGGCCTGGCGGGCAGGCGCCTGCCCCAGGTTGGCAGGCAGCACGCAGCCCATGATGACTTCGGACACATCCGCGGCGGGGATGCCGGACTGCGCGATGGCAGCGCTGATGGCAGTGGCGCCCAGGGTTGGGGTGGGGACGCCGTTGAACTGGCCAAGGAAGGAGCCAATGGCGGTACGCTTGGCGGCGGCGATGACGATGTCAGACATGAGCAATCTCGGTTATACCTTGCGGCAATTATCGAACGTCTGCGGGACCGGGCACATTGGACCAACGGCACATCCCCACAGACAGTGGATTGTCGTTGCAGTATAGAAGGTAGCCGGAGTGCTACCGGGATCAGGTAATACCTGAATTGGCGAATCATCCATCGGAAGGGGAGCAGGGGAATGAGCAGTGCAATGGTGAGCAGCAATTTGCCGCGCGGCGTGTTGGCCAGTTCATTGGCATTGGCGCTGGTAGCGTGTGGGAGTGGTAGCGGCCCGAAATCCGATCCACCGCCGGTGACACCTCCGGTAACGCCACCACCTACTACAACGCCACCTGTGACCCCCCAACCTGCGTTTGATGCGCATCTGGCATTGACGAACACGCAGGCCGCGCACGCCATGGGCCTGGACGGAACCGGCTACCGCATCGGTGTGATCGACTCAGGGGTGATGCGCAACCATCCAGCGCTGGCAGGGCGCGTGTTGACCAACTACAACTATCTGAACCCGGCGCAGAACAACCTGTCGGTGGACGATGTGGTTGGACATGGCACCACGGTTGCGCAGCTGGCCGCCGGCGCGCCGACCGGGCGATGGCCGGGTGGTGTTGCGCCGGGTGCGCAGATCCTTTCCGCGCGCATCATCGCCGACAAATCGCCTACCGATGATGGTTCCGGCAATGGCAACGAAGTGACCGGTGCGCTGGGCATGGCCTCGGTGCATGCCGACCTGATCCGCGATGGCATGCGCATCATGAACAACTCCTGGGGCGGCCTGTACTGGACCCGGCCGAACGTGACGGCCGAGATTGCCAACGAGTACCGTCCTTTCATCAACAACAATGATGGGCTGGTGGTGTTCGCCACCGGCAACGAGTCAAAGCCGAATCCTTCCGACATGGCGGCGTTGCCGAGCAAGGTTGGCAATCCCGGCAGTTATCCGGCGGCCGACCTGGAACGTGGCTGGCTGGCGGTGGCAGCCTTGGATACGGCCAATCCGACCGCGCTGGCCTCCTACTCCAATGCCTGCGGCGTCGCCAGGAATTACTGTCTGGTGGCGCCGGGGACATCGATGTTCCTTGGACAGGACAGCACGGCCAACAATCTGTCGTATTACTACGGCAGCGGCACCTCCTACGCGGCGCCCTTGGTGTCGGGCGCAGCAGCATTGGTGTGGCAGGCATTCCCTTACTTCAACAATGACCTGGTCCGGCAGACGCTGCTGGGGACTGCGACCGATCTGGGGGAAGCCGGGCTGGATGCGGTGTTCGGCTATGGCCTGCTCAATGTCGGCAAGGCGGTACAGGGGCCGGGCAAGGCGGACTGGGGTGATATCAAGGTCAACGTGAGTCAGCTCGGGCTCAATTCGGTGTGGAGCAATCCGATCAGCGGTGCCGGCGGTCTGGTGAAATCCGGCAGCGGATCATTGGGCTTGTCCGCCGCCAACACCTACGCCGGTGCTACTCGTATCCAGCAGGGCACGCTTGCGCTGCGTGACGGCGGTTCGATCCGTTCGAATGTCAGCATCGATGCGCAGTCCAATCCTTCGGCTGCGGCACTTCAGTTCATGGGAGGCACCACGCGTGTGGTGGGCAACGTGGACAACGGCGCCAGCGTGATCGTGCTCAGCAATGAAGGCTCGGCAACGATCGAGGGCAACTACGTGCAGCGCTCCGGCGCACGCTTGATGGTTGCGCTCGGTTCCAATGCCTTGCAGGTCACAGGAACAGCGAGCCTGGATGGTGGGGTGATGGTAAATGGCGCGGTTGCCGGTTACGTGCCACAGGATGGTCGCCGCCAGGACCTGCTGCATGCCGGTGGCGGTATCAGTGGGCAGTTCGCAACCCCGGCGACTGGCAGCACCGGGGTTACCTTGCTGCAGACCCAATATGGCTATGACGCCAACAACGCCTGGCTGCAGTTGGACCGGGTGAGCGTCACGGCGGCGGCAAGCGCCGCCAGCGTTGGCTTGCGCGCGATGTCGGCGGCGCAGCGGGTGGAGCAGGCGTTCGAGCTGCTGGATTCCGATGGTGGCCTGCAGGCCACGGCGTTCGGTGCAGCGGCGGCGTCGGTGCAGGGTGTGGGCGGCGGCTTTGCCGGCCTGGCCCAGAGTCTGGAGAGCCTGTCCGGGCAAGCCCATGCCACCGCCACCGCGATGACCTTCGACAGCATCGATATGAACCGGCGTGCGCTGTCCAGCCAGTTCGCCGAGGGCGGTGCGCGGTCGGCAGTCAACGGTGTCTGGATGCGCAGCCTTGGTGGCGGCGGGCAGGGCGGTTACCTGGGCAGTGACTACAGCGTCGGCGGTTGGATGATGGGCGGCGAAACCGCGCTGTCCAGCAATGCCGTGCTGGGTTTCGCGTTCGGCGAAACCCGCGCCAATGCCAGCGGCGGTGTGGCACAGGACCGTAGCCGTGACCGTCAGACCCAGTCGCAGCTCTACGCCGGTTGGCAGCGCGGTGATGCCTATGCGCTGGGCCAGGCCGGATTTGGCCAGTACCAGCGCGAGCTGGATCGCGGGCTGTTGTTGGGTTCCGAGCGCGCCGGGGTGCAGGCGCGTTACAGCGGCAACTTCCTGTCCAGCAGCGTCGAGGCCGGTTATCGCTTGGGCCACGGTGCGGCGCAACTGACGCCGTACCTGGGCGCGGACTACACCCGCATCGATGGTGGTGCGTTCAACGAGCAGGGCGGTTACGGCTTCGGCCTGCGCGCCGATGACTGGAGCAGCAGCCGGGTGCAGGCCTTGGCTGGCTTGCGTGGCCAGTACCAGTGGAAGCGGGTGGCGTTCAATGGTTACGCCGAATGGCAGCAGGCGCTGGGCGGTAATGGCCTGAGCCTGGATGCCAGCTTCGTCGGGATTGATGCCTGGGCACCGATTGCCGGCCTGCAGCCGTCGCGTTCGGGCGGTTTGTTTGGGCTGTCGGTGGATTCGTGGCTGGCCCGCAATACGCGTTTGTCGCTGGGCTATGACCAGCGCTTCGGCCCGCGTGGTGACAACCGGCAGGTATCGCTGCGTCTGCAGCAGGCGTTCTGACCTGGCAGCGGTATCGGGTTGCTGAAAAGCAGAAGGCGGGCGAAATGATCGCCCGCCTTCTGTGCTTTCCAGTCGTTGTTTACTCGCCGCGCAGGCGGTTCATGCGCGGCACCGAACGGCCCATCGGCATCTTCAGTTTGCCGATTGCTTCCAGCCGGCTTTCTGCGATGCGGTCGGCCGCGCGCTGCGGCGAGACGTCATCGCGCTCGGACTGGTCGAAGATCTTGCCGAGGTTGTGGTAAATAATGCGGATCAGGCGCATCGCGCGCTCGCGGTTGTAGCCGTCGATCTCCAGCGACACATTCATCACGCCGCCGGCATTGACTGCATAGTCCGGTGCCCACAACACGCCACGCTTGTACAGCTCATCGCCTACTGCATGGCTGGCCAGCTGATTGTTGGCGGTGCCGCAGATGACCTTGGCCTTGAGCCGCTCCAGCGTGCTCATGTCGATGGCGCCTTCCATCGCGCAGGGCGCGAACACATCGGCGGCAACGTCGTAGATGGCGTCGGGCTTGACCGCTTCGCAGCCGTATTCCGCAACGGCCTTCTGCACCAGCACCGGGTCCAGGTCGGTGACGTAAAGCTTGGCGCCGCGCTCGCGCAACAGCTTCACCAGCTCCATGCCGATATGGCCCAGGCCCTGCACCGCGATGCTGAGCTTGCCGATTTCCTCGTGGCCGAACTTGCGCTTGACCGAAGCCATCAGCGCCTGCAGCGCACCGTAGGCGGTAAACGGGGCCGGGTCGCCGGAGCCGCCATGGACCTGGTGCACACCGGTGACGAAGCCGGTCTCCAGGTAGATGTTTTCCATGTCGTTGACGTCGGTGCCGACGTCCTCGGCGGTGATGTAGCGCCCGGCCAAGGCCTCGACCTGGCGGCCGAAGGCGCGGAACAGCACCTCGCTCTTCGCGGTGCGGGGGTCGCCGATGATCACCGCCTTGCCACCACCCACGTTCAGCCCGGCCAGGGCGTTCTTGTAGGTCATGGTGCGGCTCAGGCGCAGGACATCGCGCAGCGCATCATCGGTGTTGGCGTAGGGGCGCATGCGCACCCCGCCGAGGGCCGGGCCCAGGGTGGTGTTGTGGATGGCGATGATGGCTTTCAGGCCGGCATCGCGGTTCTGGCAGAACAGGACCTGCTCATGGCCGGAGGTTTCGAGGGTGTCGAACAACATGCAGGCTCCGATGGCGTGTTTGCCACAACGTCAGTGATCGTGTAGCCAAATGGCTGGCCGGAAAACAAAAAATGCGACTTCGTCGGGGCAGTGACGGGTCGCGGATGCGCCATTCTAATCCATTCCCGTCAGGGGAATGTTCAGGCCGGGCTACCCGCCGTGGCCCCTCACTTTGCCGGAAACGGCGGCCGCTGTGCCCATCGATAGCGCAAACCCGCAAAAGGTCACGCTGCGCTGCAACCTGACCTGCGTGGGCGGCGGTTCTATGATTGGTTGCAATAGAAACCGGATGTTGCACGGCCATGAGTACCCCCGCCTCCCAGCTCCCGCAGACGCAGCCTGAAACCACCCCGCTGCGCTTCGTCACCGCCGCCAGCCTGTTCGATGGCCACGATGCCGCCATCAACATCATGCGCCGCCTGATCCAGGCGCAGGGTGCGGAGGTGATCCACCTCGGTCACAACCGCAGTGTGGAAGACGTGGTGCGCGCGGCATTGCAGGAAGACGCCGACGCCATCGCGCTGTCGTCCTACCAGGGCGGTCACGTGGAGTACTTCAAGTACATGGTCGACATGCTGCGCGAACGCGGCGCCGGCCATATCAAGGTATTCGGCGGTGGTGGCGGCACCATCACCCCGGAGGAAATTCGCGAGCTGCAGGCCTATGGCGTGGAGCGCATCTACCACCCCAACGACGGCATGAAGATGGGGCTGGTGGAGATGATCGAGGACGTGGTGGCGCGCGCAGGCAAGGCTCGCGAAGATGCCGCCCGCGATGCGCACCCGGAAGTACCTTCGATCGAGGATGAGATCGGCATTGGCCGAGTGTTGTCGCAGCTGGAGGATGGCAATCACAGCGAGGCCGAGCTGGGCTTGCTGCGCAAGCAGTGGCAGCTGGCTGCCGGCAAGACGCCGGTTATCGGCATCACCGGCACCGGTGGCGCCGGCAAGTCGTCGGTCACTGACGAACTGCTCAATCGTTTCCTTGCCAGCTTCCCGCAGATGCGCATCGCAGTGATCTCGGTGGACCCGACCCGTCGCCGTACCGGTGGCGCGCTGCTGGGCGACCGCATCCGCATGAACTCGCTGCGCTCCAAGCGTGTTTATATGCGCTCGATGGCAACCCGTCGCCAGCATGCGGCGATCAATACCGTGCTGCGCGATTGCATTGGTTTCCTGAAGTCGCTGCACTTCGATCTGGTGATCGTCGAGACCGCCGGCATCGGCCAAAGCGATTCGGAAATCGTCGATCTGGTCGACTTCCCGATGTACGTGATGACCAGCGACTTCGGCGCGCCCAGCCAGCTGGAAAAGATCGACATGCTCGATTACGCCGAGCTGGTGGTGCTGAACAAGTTCGACAAGCGCGGCGCCGAAGACGCGCTGCGCGATGTGCGCAAACAATGGAAGCGCAACCGCGTCGCCTTCACCATGAAGGACGAGGATGTGCCGGTATACCCGACCATTGCCAGCCAGTTCAATGACCCGGGCATCAGCTGGATGTTCGTGAACCTGTGCCGTTTGTTGCGTGAGAAGCGAGATCAAAACCGGGGTCAGAGTCCGGTTTTGCATGCAAAACCGGACTC
>NZ_JASCOR010000178.1 GCF_029959445.1 Stenotrophomonas sp. PS02298
TTTTGTTAAACCCACCCGGCGGGGGGCTCCCGCACCAACCCCCGACTCTGACCCCGGTTTAGCCCCTGACCCCGGTTTTGCCCGCTCAGCTATGCTTGCGCCCCCCAAGCACCACCGGAGCCCGGACGTGACCGAGACCAGCCAGACCCCCGATTTCCCCATCCTCGACGCCGCCCAGGCGCGCGTGCTGGGCTGCCTGATCGAGAAGGAGGCCACCACCCCGGACACCTATCCGCTGACGGTCAATGCCACCCAGGTGGCCGCCAACCAGAAAACCGCGCGCGAGCCGGTGATGAACCTGGAAGCCGGCAAGGTGCAGCACGCATTGCGCCAACTGGAAGCACTGGGCCTGGTGCGCCAGCACTTCGCTTCGCGCGCGGACCGCTACGAACACCTCGCCGGCCCCAAGCTCGACCTGCCGCGCCAGCAGGTCGCCCTGCTCGGTTTGCTGCTGCTGCGCGGCCCGCAGACCGCCGGTGAGCTGACCATCCGCACCGAGCGCATGGCCAAGTTCGCCGATGCCGCCGACCTGCGCCACCAGTTGGACCGCATGCAGCAACGTGGCCTGGTCGTGCAGCTGCCGCGTGCTTCGGGCCAGCGCGAAGACCGCTTCATGCACCTGCTGTGCGGTGCGGTGGATGTGGATGCCCTGGCGGCGCAGTACCGTGCGCCGGCAAGTTCTGCTGCCACGGTTGACAACAGCGCCTTGGAAGAGCGCGTGCAGCAGCTGGAGGCGACCGTTGCTGCCTTGCAGGAACAGCTTGCGGCATTGCAGGAGCAACTGGGCGGCTGAGCTGGCCGTGGCCCGGGTAAGCGCAGCGCGCCCGGGGCGGTTGGCGGAAAACCGGAACGAGCCGTAGATCCATGCCCCCGGGTGCACTGCGCTTACCCGGGCTACGCGATTCAGCCTTGTGGCGTGTGCACGAACAGCAGCAGTTGTTCGTCCTTGCCCGGCAGCACCACGGTGCCGTCATCGCGGAAGCCGACTTTCTCCAGCAGCGCGACGGAGCGCGCATTGCCCTGCGAGACGATCGCGCGCAGTTCGCCCAGGCCAAGCGTGCCGCGCGCGTAGGCAAGTACGCCTTGCACGGCTTCCAGTGCATAGCCCTGGCCGGTGTAGGCACCCAGCAAGGCGTAACCAACATCCGCACTGGGCAGGCCATCGCGTCGTACCAGCCCAGCGTTGCCCAACCAAGCGCCATCACTGCGGCGTTCAATCGCATACATACCGAAGCCATTCGCGGCATAACTGCCGAAGGTGTGCTTCTGCACGTACTCGCGCGCCTGCTCCAGCGTGCGCACGCCGCGGTCACCGATGTATTGGTGGAAGCCCGGTTCGTTGAGCAATTGCAGCATCGCGGCGGCATCGCCGTCGTCGTCTCGCAGCAGGCGCAGTTGCAGGCGTTCGGTTTGGATCAGGGACATGGAGGGCTCGTTGCTTTTGCCCCCTCCCTTTGGCGCAGCCAAGGGGAGGGTTGGGGAGGGGTGCTGTTCGCGCTGAGCCCCCATCAGAACGCAAAGCCAAGGCTCAAAGCTACCCCCTCCCAGCCTCCCCCTTGGCTACGCCAAAGGGGAGGGGCCAAGCCATGCCCCCTCCCTCTGCACAGCAGAGGGGAAGGCTGGGGAGGGGTGCTCTGGTTTTGCCGGTAAAGCCCCTGCCGAGCATGGCTCGGCACTACCGCCGTCTCCTTTGGCCAAGGGAGGCTGAGGGGCGCCCCAATCAGAGCGCAAGACCGGGACCAAGGCTACCCCCGCCTCCCCCTTGGCTTCGCCAAAGAGGAGGAGGCAAGCATCAATCAAACAGCGCTTGAATCGCTGCCAATCCGGCCTTGGCCCGCTCCTGCTTGTGCGCGGCATCGGCCACCGGATCGGCACCATCGCGCTGGATCTCACCGGCGGGAATCTCATCGAAAAACCGGCTCGGCTTGAGCCGGATGTGCTCGCCGAATTTGCGCGTCAAACGACTGAAGCTCATCCATAGCTGGATCTTGGCGCGGGTGATGCCCACGTACAGCAGGCGCCGCTCCTCCTGCAGGTTGCCTTCGTCCAGGCTGACCTGATGCGGCAGCACGCCGTCCTCGCAGCCGACGATGAACACGTACGGAAACTCCAGGCCCTTGGACGCATGCAACGTCATCATCCGCACCTGGTTGCCGCCGTCATCCTTGTCGTTGCGCGAGATCAGCGCCAGCTGCGCGGCCATGTCGGCGGCGCTGGCACCACGCGGGCCGCTCTCGAACCACGAGGCCAGCTCTTCCAGGTTGTTGGCGCGACGCTCATAGCCGGCAGTGTCCTTGGCCGCGTGGCGCAGTTCGGCCAGCATGCCCGAGTCCTTGGCCACGCGCCGCACCAGATCGCCGGAGCTCATCTGCCGCATGTCCAAGCGCAGCGCGCGCAGGATGTCGGTGAACTTGCTCAGGCTGTTGGCCGCACGCGGAGTGAGCTGGGCCAGCGCACCCATGCTCTCGGCGGCCTGCGCCATCGGAATGTCTTTCTCGGACGCCAGCTCCGCCAACTTGGCCAGCGTGCTTGCACCGACATCACGCTTGGGCGACTGCACCGCGCGCATGAAGGCCGTGTCATCGTCCGGGTTCACGATCAAGCGCAGCCACGCCAGCGTGTCCTTCACTTCCTGTCGTTCAAGGAACACCGTGCCACCGTTGAGGTGATACGGCACACCGACCAGCTGCATCGCTTTTTCCAGCGGACGCGACTGGAAGTTGCCGCGGAACAGGATGCAGAAATCACTCCACGGAATCTTGCGACTGGTAGCGAGAAAGTGAATTTCCGCCGCCACCTTTTCCGCTTCGTGTTCGCTGTTGCGGCATTCCCACACACGGATGCGTTCGCCATCGGCCTGGTCGGACCACAACGTTTTCAGATGCTCGTGCGGGTTGTGCGCGATCAGCGCATTGGCCGCGCGCAGCACGCGGTTGGAACAACGGTAGTTCTGCTCCAGCTTGATGATCTGCAACTTGGGGTAATCCACGCCCATCTGCTGCAGGTTCTCGGGATTGGCGCCGCGCCAGGCATAGATCGACTGGTCGTCATCGCCCACGCAGGTGAAGTTGCCGGCGGGCCCGGCCAGCTGCTTGAGCAGGCGGTACTGGGCATCGTTGGTGTCCTGGCATTCGTCGACCAGCAGGTAGCCGATGCGCTCGCGCCAGGCCAGGGCGATATCCGGGTGCTCTTCCAGCACCTGCACCGGCAGCCGGATCAGGTCATCGAAGTCGACCGCGTTGAACGAGGTCAGGCGGGTCTGGTACAGCTCGTAGACCATCGCCGCGTCCTTCTCGCGGTTGCTGCGTGCCGCCGCCATCGCCTGCTCGGGCGACAGCCCGGAGTTCTTGGCCCGCGAGATCAGGTTCTTCATGTCCTCGATGTCGTCGGGCTTGGCATTGCTGCCACCCAGCAGATCCTTGATCTGCGCGCCGGCATCATCGGCATCGAAGATGGAGAAGTTGCGCTTCAGGCCCACCTGTTCATGTTCGATCTGCAGGAACTTCAAGCCCAAGGCGTGGAAGGTGCAGATGGTGACCTCGGCTGCGTCCTCGGCGCGCAGGCGCTTGGCCACTCGCTCGCGCATTTCCTTCGCCGACTTGTTGGTGAAGGTGATCGCGGCGATGCGGCGGGCGCTGTAGCGGCCAATGCCGATCAGGTGGGCGATTTTCTCGACGATCACGCGCGTCTTGCCGCTGCCGGCACCAGCCAGCACCAGCAGGGGACCTTCGGCGTGCACAGCCGCCGCGCGTTGGGGGGGATTGAGGGAGTCCAGCATGGGGTGGTTTCAGTCGCAGGCAGGCAGTGTAAGCCATCGCCCGTGAGCGCCGGCTGGCGCGGTAAAATGCGGCATGGCCAAGCTCTATTTCTATTATTCGGCGATGAACGCCGGCAAGACCACCACCCTGCTGCAGTCCGCGCATAACTACCGCGAGCGCGGCATGCGCGTCGCCCTGCTGACCCCGCACCTGGACCACCGCGCCGGCACCGGCGTGGTCGCCTCGCGGATCGGCCTGCAGGCTGAAGCCACCACCTTCGAGCGCGATACCGACCTGGAAAAGCTGATCCAGCAGGACATTGCCGCCCACGGCCGGCTCGGCTGCGTGTTGGTGGATGAGGCGCAGTTCCTGAGCAAATCACAGGTATGGCAGCTGTCCGAGGTGGTCGACCAGCTGCGCATCCCGGTGCTGTGCTACGGGCTGCGTACCGACTTCCGTGGCGAACTGTTCGAAGGCAGCCAGTACCTGCTGGCCTGGGCCGACGAGATGCAGGAGATCAAGACCATCTGCCACAGCGGCAAGAAGGCGACGATGACCGTGCGCGTGGACGAGAATGGCTTTGCCGTGCAAGACGGCCCGCAGGTGGAGATCGGCGGCAATGACCGATATGTGTCGGTGAGCCGCGCCGAGTTCAAGAAGATCACCCGCGGTGAAGGGCGCATTGATCCCATGCAGGCGCCGCTGCCGCTGTAAACACGCATTCGCGTATTTACCCCACGGTTTGCGCCGCAAACCGCGGGCCCCGGCTCATCACCACCCAGATCCCCGCGCCTGTCGGCGCGCCCCCTTGACTCAAGGGGGCTCTAGATTGCGATCGCCAAGCTAACGAGTGCATCCGTAGCTCACTCTGATTCGAAGCGGCTTGTGAAGCTGAAGGAGATACTGGCTCCTAATCGCGCAAGGCAGGCCAGATCCTCCTTGGAGATGAAGCCCCCTTCCTGCTCCTCCGAATCTTTCACTGGCAGCAACAGATCCACTTCAACAAACTCGGGCGCCACATCCAGCAACAGGCGAAGGATGCCCTGCTCACCGCCCATATGCGCGATGACCGCTGGGATCATCGAATACACAGGGGCGGATGGAGGCAGCGAAACCCGCCATAAAGCATAGGACCGTTTCAACGGCGACTGACCCGGCCTGCGCACCTGCCCTGCCGAACCCAGACCTTGCGCCTCCACGCCCAACCGCGCAGTCACCTGCTCGGGCCCTGCGGAAAAGCCCCGAAGCGTAAACGTCACACTCCGTTGACGCAGTTTCGGCGGTGTAGGTGCCACTTGGTCTGTACGCATCCATCACCACCAAGGACGAACGAAGCCAGCGCTCCGGGTACCCAGCACTGTGGCGCCTACCCGGCCCTTGATCAATACAACGTCCGCTCCGGCGCACCGGCTGCCGGCGGGGTGTACTGGTACAACCATGTCTCGGTCAGGGTCTTGCCGCCGCTGCGCAGGTACAGGCGCACGTCGATCTGATCGGTGCTGCCGTCCGGCGGCACCAGGTCGAACATGGCGCGGTAGCCCTTGATTTCACGCAGCGGGCGCGCCGATACCACTTCCACGCGACCACGGCTGGTTTCCACCACCGCCTCGACGTCGGCCTTGTCGATCAGGCTGGCCAGTTCGCCGCCTTCGAAATCCACCGCGAAACGCCACGAGAAATACTCGCGCTTCTTGCCGATGATGCCACCCAGGCCGGTGCGGCTGGCCACGCAATGGGCAAGCGGCGAACGTGCCGGCGGCTCGGCGCCCCAATACAGACGATAGCCGACCAGCAGTTCCTGGCCCGGCTGCGGCTTGGCCTTGGGGTTCCAGAAGGCGACGATGTTGTCAAAGGTTTCATCGACGGTGGGAATTTCCACCAGCTGCACCGAGCCTTCGCCCCATTGCCCCTTGGGTTCGATCCACAGGCAGGGGCGCTTCTCGTAGAACACGCCATCGTCCTGGTAATGGTCGAAGTTGCGGTCACGCTGCAGCAGGCCGAAGCCGCGCGGATTGTTGTCGACGAACATGTTGAAACGCAGGTTGGCCGGATTGCACAGCGGCCGCCAGATCCACTCGCCGGCACCGTTCCACATCGACAAGCCGTCGGTGTCATGGATCTCCGGACGCCAGTCCCAATCCATGCGGCGGTCGTTCTCGCCGACCTGGTACATGCTGGTGCACGGCGCGATGCCGAGCCGCTCGATTTCCTTGCGCGGGTACAACGCACTGTCGATGTCCATCAGCAGCACATCGCCATTGGTGATGGCGAAGCGATAGGCACCGGCCACGCTGGGTGAATCCAGCAGGCCATAGACAACGATGGTGTCCGAATCAGCGGCAGGCTGTTCCAGGTAATAGGCGATGAAGTCCGGGAACTCCTCCGGGCGGCCCATGCCGGTATCGATGGCCAGGCCACGCGCCGACTGCCCGTACTGACCTTCCTTGCCTACCGCTCGGAAATAGCTGGCGCCGAGGAAGGCGGCGAAGTCACGGTCGGTATCGCTGCGGGTATTGAGGCGGAAGCCCGCGAAACCGAGGTCGGCCGGCAACTCGCCATCGTGGATGCCGCTCCTGCCGTAGTTGAAGGCCGCGCCGTCATAGGCCAGTTCCTGTGCCTTGCCATCGACCACGTCGAACATGCGCACTGGCGAGTGGAAGTACAGGCCGAGGTGGAAGAACTTTGCTTGGAACTTGCCGGGCTGGTCAGCCCACAGCGCATGGTCCTGGCGGTAGCCGATGGACTGGTACTGATCCCAGTCGAGTTTCTCCAGCGCGCCCGGCAGGGTGCGCTTGTGGCTCTTGTACGGCGCCTGCGCCAGCGCGCGGGCCTGGCCCTTGAGCGTGGCGAAGTCGAACGGCTGCGCTTGGCCCAGCCGGCGCAGGCCCAGCTGGGCGGGTTTGCCAGCCGCACAGGCGCTGAAGGCCGGAATACCGAATGCCGCCAGGGCGGCAGCGGCGTTGCGCAGGAAGTCGCGTCGTTGCATGGAAAGACGTGCCAGTTGGGGACCGCTGCATGGTAGGCGCAATTACGTGAATCGACAGCCTTGAGACGGGCGGCGGATGAACATCCGCTTCAGCCAACCGGCGAAAAGCCAACCCCTCCCCAACCCTCCCCTTGCCTATGGCAAAGGGAGGGAGCAGAAGCCGGTAGTGCCGAGCCATGCTCGGCAGAGGCTTTACCGGCAATGCCCCAAGCACAGCGAGGGCTGCGCTCTACCGGCAAGCACCTGCCAACTGCAACGCGGCCGCATGAGCGCACAGGAATCCACGCTGTGCCGCCGCGTCATCACCCCCATCCCATTGCAACAGGGTCCATTGCTCGGCTGCCTGCATCCGCTCCCCGGCTTGCAGCTCACGGTAAGGCGCATGCACTTCCATCTCCAACAGGCCTTCCACGATACCGCCGGCATCCAGATACAGCTCCACCTGCGCCTGCTCAGGGTGGATGGTGGAACGCGGTTGTTTCGCAAAACGGACGATCAACGCCTGACTGCCATTGAAGCCTGCCATCCAGCCCACCGTAGGCTGCACGAACCATTTGCCACGTGGCCCCCTGCTGCTGGCACCGGCCTGCAGCACCAGCATGCCATCCTCGAAGCGATGGTCCGGCATGCCCGGATCGGGCGCCCCTTCGACACGGATGTCGCTGGCCATGCTGACCGGCACGAACACGCGGGTAGCCGGGTGGACGCGGGTGTTGAACCACAGGTCCCAGGCGACCGGCGTGTCGCGGATGTTCTGGCCACTGACCTGCAGCTGCACGGTGTCGGCGCGCTCGGGATCAAGCCGGAATGTCTTCTCCAGTTGCATGCCGGTTACCGGGCTGGCGGCGCCGCGCAGACGCAGTTGCCCGGCATCGCGCTGCAGCCATTGCGCAGGTGCGAGTGACAGCCATGGGTCCGGCGGCCAGTTGGCAGCAGCAGCCCGCCGTTCGGGGTTGATCTGCTGGTGCAGCCACCACTGCGATTGCGGACCAACCCAGACGTCATGGCCCAGGTAGGCGATGTCATCGCTGCTGGCGTTTACCACCGGATCCGGTTGTGTGCGGACCGCTGCGCCCGTGCGCAGGAAATTGGGTTCGCCCTTGCGCTGCAGCGACAGCACCCGGCCGCCGAAGGCGGAGGTCGCCTGCAATTGCAGCTCACTGCTTTCCAGGACTGCGGCGTGGTCCTCCGCCGGGGTGTCGGGTTGTGCGATCGCCAGTGTTGGCAGCAATAGCAGACAGAGGGTGATTCGATGATGCAGCTGCATTGGGTGCTTCCTGCGGGTCAGTGCGGATCATGGCAGAGCTTGCAGCGGCCGGCGCCTCTTGTAGTGCCGAGCCATGCTCGGCAGAGGCCTTACCGGTAGAGCTCCTGCCGAGCATAGCTCGGCAC
>NZ_JASCOR010000179.1 GCF_029959445.1 Stenotrophomonas sp. PS02298
TTAAACGCCCCCGCCCGGCAGCCCCGCGCGGCTGGCTTCCGCCCGGGTTGGGGGGCGCGGCGAACCCCGCGAAGCTGACGGTATTGAAGCCATCTGCATTTTTGCCAACTGATGATGTATCGGCTTCGCGGCTTACGCCGCTCCTACAAAGGCCAGGAAGCCGTGTAGCGGCTTGCTTGACGCGCTTTCGCCTACCCTCACCCCAACCCCTCTCCCGGAGGGAGAGGGGCTTCTAACGACAAAGGCCCGCCAATGGCGGGCCTTTGCGTTTACTGCGTGCTGCGAAGAAACCGCTGGCGCGATTACTTGGCGGCAGCTTCCTCGGCCTTCGGGATCGAGGCTTCGGTGGTGATGCGGATCTTGACGTCGTCGCTGACGGCCGGGGCGTAGGCGCCCACGCCGAAATCGCTGCGCTTGATGGTGGTGGTGGCATCGAAGCCGACCGACGGCACCTTGGCCATCGGGTGCTCACCGGCACCGTTGACGGTCACGTCCAGCACCACCGGCTTGGTGATGCCCTTGACGGTCAGGTCGCCGGTCACGGTCAGCTTGTTGGTGCCGGCTGCTTCCACCTTGGTGCTCTTGAAGGTAGCGGTCGGGAACTTGGCGGCATCGAAGAAATCGGCGCTGCGCAGGTGCTCGTCGAACTTGGCGGTGAAGCTGTTCAAGCCGGACAGCGGCAGGGTCACTTCCACACTGGACTTGCCCACGTCAGCGGCGTCGTACACCAGGGTGCCATCCGCGTTGCCGAAGTGTGCGCTCGGGTTGGAGAAGCCCATGTGGCTCCACTGCACCAGCACGTCGGTGTGGGTCGGGTCGAGCTTGTAGGTACCGGCGGCGATCTGGATCGCAGCGGCTTCCGGGGCAGCCGGGGCGGCAGCAGCGGCATCAGCCGGGGCAGCGGCGGTTTCGGCCGGGGCGGCAGCCGGGGCAGCGGTGTCTGCCGGCTTGGAGCAGGCGGTGATGGCAGCGGCCAGGGCCAGCGGGAGCAGCAACTTGGTCATAGCGGACATGGATCTCTCCTTGGAGGTGATAGACGGGATTATTTTCAACAAGCACGGTGTCAGCCAGTGTGACGGACGCCGCGTGGAACACTTCAGCAATCAGGCAATGCGCGCGGCTTCGTCAAAGGAAAGCCGCGGCAGCCGCGGGAAGATGCCGGACGGGTCGCCATAGCCCAGATTGACGAGGAAATTGGACTTGATGGCGGTGCCGGCAAAAAACGCTTCATCCACCTTGGCCGGGTCGAAGCCCGACATCGGGCCGGCATCCAGGCCCAGCGCGCGCGCGGCCAGGATCAGGTAGGCACCCTGCAGGCTGCCGTTGCGGAACGCAGCCTCGTGGCGGCCTTCGCGCGGGCCGTCAAACCAGGCCTTGGCGTCGGTGTGGGGGAACAGGTAAGGCAGCTTCTCGTGGAAATCCAGATCAAAACCAATGATCGCCGTGACCGGGGCAGCCAGGGTCTTGGCCAGGTTGCCCTCGGACAGGGCCGGTGCCAGCTTCTGCTTGGCTTCGGCCGATTTGACGAACACGAAGCGCGCCGGGCTGGCGTTGGCGGAGGTGGGTGCCCACTTCAGCAGGTCGTACAGGGCGCGCAGCTGGCTGTCCTCGACCGGACGGTCCTGGAACGTGTTCTGGGTGCGGGCGGTGCGGAACAGCTGGTCAAGCGCGGCATCGTTGAAGATGTCGGACATGGAAACTCCGTGGTGAATTGGCTACGGTCGTGACATTGCACGGGTCGGCCCCGGACAATGACACGCCGATCAGAGGCCTCAGTGTAGAGCCCTCTGGCTGTTGCAACACCCAGCCTTACTGAAACGAATTAATGCCATACGCGAAACGATCGACGCTCCCATGGACGATCACCGACGGCCGCGCCGGCAACGTGCGCCAGGCGGTGGCGCTGGCGTCTGCGCTGGGCCTTGGCGGCCAGCAACGCCTGCAGCTGCAGCCACAGGCGCCCTGGCGCTGGCTGTCGCCGCGGTTGCTACCGGGCGCAGCACGGGGCTTTGGCCCGCAGTTCGCGCAGCTGGCCGGCAACACACCGGCGCTGGCGATTGGGTGCGGCCGCCAGGCTGCGGGCGCACTGCGGGTGCTGCGCCAGCGTGGCACCCGCACCGTGCAGATCCTCGACCCGCGTATTCCGCCGCGCCACTGGGACCTGCTGGTGGTGCCCGAGCACGACCGCCTGCGCGCGGACAACGTGCTCACCCTGCTGGGCAGCCTCAACCCGGTCAGCGATGACTGGCTGGCCTGGGGCCGGGCCGCGTTCTCCAGCTTCGAGCAACTGCCGGGGCCGCGCACCGCCTTGCTGGTTGGCGGCCCCACCGATCACGCGCCGTGGCAGGACAGCGACATCCAGCCGCTGTTCCAGCAGCTGGCTGCACGCATCCGCGCCGAAGGCGGCAGCGTGCTGGCCACCACCTCGCGGCGTACCCCGCGCGCGGTGACGGCCGCCCTGCTGCGTGCCTTCGACGATGTGCCCGGCGTGATCTGGGCCGATGGCGGCGATGGCTCCAACCCCTATGCCGGGCTGCTGGGCTGGGCAGACCGCATTGTCTGCACGCCGGACTCGGTCAACCTGCTGTCGGAAGCCTGCGCCACCCGGGTACCGGTGGGCGTGCTGCTGGGTACGCGCGCGCAGGAACGGATGGCCTGCTTCCAGCAGACCTTGCGTGAGCGCGGCCGCCTGTTGGATGGGCTGGCTGCGTTTGATGCCGATCTGGGCGCGGCGGTTGAACCGCTGCGCGAGACAACCCGGATTGCGGCTGAGGTGAAGCTGCGCCTGGGGTTGTGAGGAAGGCAGCGATGGCTGCCTGGCAGCACGCACGGACACGCAAGAAACCCTTGCCCGCGTCATGCCCGCGCCATCAATCGCCTAGAATGGCTGCTGTTTTCTGATTGGAGCAGGCCCATGCCTTCCTTTGACGTCGTATCCGAAGTTGACAAGCACGAGCTGACCAACGCCATCGACCAGGCCAACCGCGAGCTGTCCACCCGCTTCGATTTCAAGGGCGTGGCGGCAAGTTTCGAGCAGGATGGCGAGAAGCTGATCAAGCTCACCGCGCCTACCGATTTCCAGCTCAAGCAGATGTCCGACATCCTCAAGCAGCGCCTGGCCGCGCGCAACATCGACTTCCGCTGCATGGAATTCGGCGACATCGAGACCAACCTGGGTGGCGCGCGCCAGCAGGTGACGGTCAAGCAGGGTATCGAGCAGAAGCTGGCCAAGCAGATCGCCGCCAAGATCAAGGAATCCAAGATCAAGGTCGACACCCAGATCAACGGTGACAAGCTGCGCGTCAACGGCAAGAAGCGCGACGACCTGCAGGAAGTGATGGCGCTGCTGAAGAAGAGCGACTTCGAACAGCCGCTGCAGTTCGACAACTTCCGCGACTGATGTAACCCCGTTGCAGCAGGCTCAACCGGCCTGCTGCAACTTGCGGTACAGGGTGGTGCGCGAAATACCCAGTTGCCGGGCTGCCGCGCTGAGGTTGCCAGCATGCGCCGCCACCGCTTCATGCACCGCCTGTACACCCTGCACACGCAACGAACTCACCGCTGCCACAGCCTGAGTACTGGCCCGCGCGCGCACCGGCCCGCGCAGGTACTGCACCTGCAAGGCACTGTCCGCACGCAGCGGCACCCGATGTACCGGCCCGGCCTGCAACAGGCGACGACGCTGGTGCACGCTGGCTTCGGCGAACACGCCATCCAGGGTCATCAACGGCAATACGCCATTCCGCGGAAGGCCGAAAATGCGCCGTGCCACGCTGTTGGCAGCACGCAGCTGGCCGTCCTCGCCCACCGCCAACACGCCCTGTAGCGGCGTGCCCAACCAGCGCGCGTCGTGCTGCACCGCCAATAGATGGCAATCGCGCTGCTGCTGGATCAGCTGATTCTCGATAGACAACGCGGCCTGGCGGAAATAGCCACGCAGCAGCTCGCTGTCGCGCTCACCGATGCCGGTGATATCCAGCGCGCCCAGCACTTCGCCATCGGCACCGTGCAGCGGCACGCTGAGGCAATAAACCTGCGAAAACTCATCGAGGTAATGCTCATTGCCACGTACCAGCGCTGGCGCATCCTCTGCCAGTGCGCAGGACGGTGCGGTCGTGCCGATCTCGATCTCCCGCACACGCCGGCCGACCTGGATCGGCCGCAATATCGCTTCATCGCCAAGACCGTGCTCGCGCTGGGCGATGATCAGGCCATCACGGTTGACGCAGAACAGGGTCCAGCGGCGGCCGCCGAACGCTGCCCATAGATCATCCATGTCCTGCCGCACGCAACGTGCCAGCAAGCGGTCGGCCGGATCGTCCAGGCGCAGCTTGCGTTGCGCCAGCGATGAGTACTGCGGCGCCTGCTGCGGGCGCACACCCGCTTGCCGCGACCGCTCCCAGGAGCGCAGCACGGCCGGTGCCAGCAACTGCGCAGGCAGACTACCCCCTTCAGCAAAACGCTGCCGCGCTGCTGCCAGGCGTTGCTGCTGTTGCACGAGCGTGGTGGCCATGGGCGTCCTCCAGACAACTGCGCCCAGCCTACACCTCGCTCGCTGACTGAATCGCCATCGCGGACCGGTTTGGCCCGCGATGGTTTGTTCCATCAACCGATCTTGAGGATAGGCTTCAAGGTGATGCCCTTGGTGCTGTCCTCGGCCGCCTGGTTGATCTGCTCCAACGGATAGAACCTGACCAGCTTGTCGAACGGGAAGCGGCCCTGCTGGTACAGCTGTACCAGCTGCGGAATGAACACCTTGGGCACACTGTCGCCTTCGACGATGCCGCGGATGCTGCGTCCGCCCAGCAGCAGGTTGTTGACGTCGAACTCGGCCTTCGTGCCCAGCTTGGGCGCGCCCACCACACCCATCACACCAAGCCCACCCAACGCCTCGATACCCTGGGCCAACACCTCCGGACGCCCAGTGGATTCAAGCGCGAAGTCAGCACCACCATCGGTGATGGCACGCACCGCCTCGATCACATCCACTTCGCGACTGTTGATCGTATGGGTGGCACCCAGCTCCTTGGCCAACTCCAGCCGCGATGGCACCACGTCGATGGCGATGATGGTGGTCGCGCCAGCCACGCGTGCGGCCATCACCGCGCTCAGGCCGACCGCACCCGCGCCATAGGACGCAAAGCTGCTGCCCGCGCCAACCTTGAGCGAGTTGATCACCGCACCGGCACCGGTCTGGATACCGCAGCCCAATGGGCCGAGCAGCTCCAACGGCGCGTCGACAGGCACCTTGATCGCATTGTTCTCCTGGCTCAGCGCGTAGGTCGCAAACGAGGACTGGGCGAAGAAGTGGTCATGCAACGGCTGGCCGTGCGGGTCCTGGATGGCGGTGCTGCCATCCAGTTCACCACCGCCGAAGTTCAGGCCGAAGAAATCCTTGCAGTACGCACCATGGCCACCGCTGCACGGATTGCAGTGCCCGCAGGCACCGTAGGTGAGCACCACATGGTCGCCGACCTTCAGATCCTTGACGCCCGGACCCAGCGCTTCGACCACACCCGCACCTTCATGGCCGAGCACCGCCGGCAACGGCACCGGGTAATACTGGTCGCGCACGATCAGATCGGTGTGGCACAGCCCGGTAGCAACGACACGCACCAGTACCTCGTCATCCTTGGGTCCACGGATGCGGGCGTTCTCGATGGTGAAAGGCTTTTCCTTCTCGCGCACCACCGCCACGGTGATGTCACGCAGTTCTGCAGATGCACTCATGGGTTTCTCCTGTTCAAAGTGGATAGGCCGGGGCTTCGCCCTTGATGGTCAACCATTGCCATTGGGTGAACTCTTCGATGTTGGCCGGGCCACCGATGCTGCTGCCATTGCCAGAGGCACCGACACCGCCAAACGGATTGATGACCTCGTCATTCACCGTCTGGTCGTTGATGTGCAGGATGCCGGTGTGCAGCTGCTCACCCAGCTTCAGGGCACGGCCGACATTGCTGGAGACGATTGCCATCGACAGGCCGTACTCGGTGTCGTTGGCCAGCGCTGCGGCTTCCTCATCGGTATCGAACGGCACCACCACCGCCACCGGTGCGAAGATTTCCGCACGGAAGGCGGGATTGGTCTTGTCCACGCCACTGAGCACGGTCGGCTCGAAGAACAGATCCTGGTAGCTGCCGCCGGTTTCAAGCGTTGCACCGGCTGCTGCAGCCTCGGCCACCACGCGTGCGGCGTGGTCGCGCTGCTGCGCGTTGATCAATGGGCCGAGGGCGACATCGGCAAGCGCCGGATCACCGACAGTGAGTGATTGCGCTTTGGCGATGAGCTTCTGCAGGAACTGCGGATAGATGCCACGCTGGACCAGCACGCGACCGGTGGCCATGCAGATCTGGCCCTGGTGCAGGTAGACGCCCCAGGCGGTATTGGCGATGGCCAGATCGATATCGGCATCGTCGAGCACGATCAGCGCGTTCTTGCCGCCGAGTTCCAACGACACTTTCTTCAGGTGCCGGCCGGCTGCTTCACCCACCTTGCGGCCAGCAGCAGTGGAACCGGTGAACTGGATCATGGCGATATTGGGGTCGCTGGTCAGCGCCGCACCTGCTGCGCCATCACCGGGCAGTACATGCAGTACGCCAGCTGGCAACCCTGCCAGTTCAAACAGACGGGCGATCACGAAGCCACCGCACACAGCGGTACGCGGATCGGGCTTGAGCACCACCGCATTGCCCAGCGCCAGCGCCGGTGCCACCGCCCGCATCGCCAGGTACAAGGGGAAGTTGAACGGGGAGATCACGCCCACTACACCCAGCGGACGCCGCCGCGCCAGGTTGAGCCGCCCCGAGGCCGACGGCAGGATCTCGCCAACACTGCGCGAGGGCAGTGCCGCGGCCTCCTGCAGGGCCCTGGTGCTGACCTTGTTCTCGAAGCCAGCCTTGAGCTTGGTCGAACCGGACTCACGCACCAGCCAATCGATGATCTCGGCGGCGTGTTCATCGGCCAGCTGCGCGGCGCGACGCAGCACCTGCGCGCGTGTTTCATAAGGCGCGTTGGCCCAGTCGCGCTGCGCCTTGGCGGCGGCTGCGGCCGAGCGCGCGATCTGCGCCGGGTCAGCCATCGCAATGCTGCCGAGCACCTTGCCAGTGGCCGGCTCGATCACGTCCTGCTGGCTGCCACCGGTCTGCCATTGACCATCAAATTGCTTGCCCGCCCACAACGCGGGGGGAAGAAATACCTGTTCTGCCATTGCCTGTACTCCTAGCGTGGTCTGTGCCGACATTGAATACCTGCGCCCGGCAACTGCCTATTAGCCTTCGGCAAGATCCTTGCAAGCCACTGAAAGCATGGGAATTCCAACAATGCACGGTGTCCAGTTTGTGGACAGTGAACGCCATCGCGATGACAGCAAGACGGCAGCCTGCGTCGATGACCACTACAATCGCCTGCCCTGCCAGCCCGAGCGCCAGCCATGAACGAAGAAGCCGCCATCGATCCCATCGCCGTCACCCGCAACTGGGTGGAGAAGGCCGTGATCGGATTGAACCTGTGCCCGTTCGCCAAGGCGGTCTACGTCAAGCAGCAGGTACGCTTCGTGCTCAGCGATGCGACCACGCCGGAGGCGCTGCTGGAGCAGTTGGCCGAAGAGCTGGTGTTGTTGCGCGACACCCCGGCCGAGCAGATCGACACCACGCTGATCATCCACCCGGACGTGCTGGAAGATTTCCTGGACTACAACGATTTCCTGGAGAACGCCGACGCGGCGGTGGAAGCGCTGGATCTGCAGGGCATCCTGCAGGTGGCCAGTTTCCATCCGCAGTACCAATTCGCCGGTGCTGCCGCCGATGATGTGAGCAACTACACCAACCGTTCGCCCTACCCGACCCTGCACCTGCTGCGCGAAGACAGCGTGGAACGGGCGGTGGCCGCGTTCCCGGACCCGGATGTGATCGTCGAGCGCAACATCGCCACGCTGGACAAGCTGGGCGTGGAGGGCTGGCATCGTGTGTTGGCCGGCGGTGAAGGCAACGCCTGAGAGATGACCGGTAGTGCCGAGCCATGCTCGGCATGAGGCTTTACCGGCAATGTCCAAGGTAGTGCCGAGCCATGCTCGGCAGGGGCGTTACCGGCAAGACCTCATGCCGAGC
>NZ_JASCOR010000017.1 GCF_029959445.1 Stenotrophomonas sp. PS02298
TTTTGGGGGGTGTGGTCAAACCGCCAAAGGCCACCCCCCCCCCCCGCCCCCGGTGGGGTTTAACCACCGCTCCCACAAGAACCCAACCACGCGTCAATAGACCGTCACCACCTCCTCCGGCACAGCCCTTGCATCTGACTGGGCAGCAATCCTGAGGAGCTCCACGTGGCCGTTGCCGCTGATAAAAACCGCAAAGCTGAACCCACCAAGGAAGCGGCAAGCAAACCGAAGCGCTCGTTGTTGGTTCCTGCCCTGATCGCCGTGTTTGCTGCTGCCGCAGCCGGTGGCGGCGTCTGGTATTTCACCCAGGGCAAGGACCACGCCGAAGCCAGCAAGGAAGCCAAGCCCAAGACCCCCGCGCCGGCCCAGTACTTCGCGCTGGACCCGGCCTTCGTGGTCAACCTCAGCGGCCCGGTCGATGGCCCGCGCTACCTGCAGGTCGAAGTGCAGCTGATGACCCGTGATCCGCTCGCGCTGACCGCGCTGCAGACCCATGCACCCGCCATCCGCGCCAGATTATTGATGCTGTTCTCGCAGGTAGAGCCGGCACAGATCGCCGACCGCGCGGGCAAGGAAAAGCTGCAGGCCGCCGCGCTGGCCGAAGTACAGAAGCTGATGAAGGCCGAGACCGGCCAGAACAGCGCCGATGAGCTGTTGTTCACCAGCTTTGTGACCCAGTAAGGCGCCACGATGAGCATCAACGACCTGCTGTCCCAAGACGAGATCGACGCCCTGCTGCATGGCGTCGATTCCGGCTCGGTCAATACCGCCGAGCCGGAGGCGGCACCGGGTGAAGCGCGTTCGTACGACTTCGCCAGCCAGGACCGCATCATCCGTGGGCGCATGCCGACCCTGGAAATGGTCAATGAGCGCTTTGCGCGTTTGTGGCGGATCGGCCTGTTCAACCTGATCCGGCGCTCGGCCGAGTTGTCGGTGCGCGGCATCGAGCTGATCAAATTCGGTGACTACCTGCACTCGCTGTATGTACCGACCAACCTCAACCTGATCCGCTTCAAGCCGCTGCGGGGCACCGGCCTGATCGTGTTCGAGCCGACCCTGGTATTTGCCATCGTCGACAACTTCTTCGGCGGTGACGGGCGCTACCCCACCCGTATCGAAGGCCGCGAATTCACCGCCACCGAAATGCGCGTGATCCAGCTGCTGCTGAAGCAGACCTTCACCGATCTGCGTGAAGCCTGGGGCCCGGTGATGAACGTTGATTTCGACTACATCAACTCCGAAATCAACCCGCACTTCGCCAACATCGTCAGCCCGCGCGAGTACGTGGTGGTCAGCCGCTTCCACGTCGAGCTCGACAGTGGCGGTGGCGACATCCACATCACCTTGCCGTACTCGATGCTGGAGCCGATCCGCGAACTGCTCGATGCAGGCATCCAGAGTGACCGCAACGACCGCGACGAAAGCTGGGCGGTGATGCTGCGCGAGCAGCTGGACACCGCAGAAGTCGAACTGTCCAGCGTGCTGGCCAAGCGCCGCATGAGCCTGCGCGAGCTGACCCGACTGAAGATCGGCGATGTGCTGCCCATCGAAATGCCCAAGCAGGTGCCGCTGTGCGTGGAAGGCATCCCGGTGTTCACCGGCGAGTTTGGTGTGTCCAACGAACGCAACGCCATCAAGATCACTGCAACCCATCCTCCGGGGAAGCGCCCCAGCGTCCCCGTGATCCAGGAAAACACCGATGAATGACAACCACTCCCCCGAAGCTGAAAACAGCGCCACACCTGCACAGTTCAGCAACCTGCAGGCCGACAACAGCAGCACCACCGATCTGGATCTGGACGTCATCCTCGACGTACCGGTGACCTTGTCGCTGGAAGTCGGTCGCGCGCGTCTGCCGATCCGCAACCTGCTGCAGCTCAACCAGGGCTCGGTGGTCGAACTGGAGCGCGGTGCCGGCGAATCGCTGGACGTGTTCGTCAATGGCACGCTGATTGCGCATGGCGAAGTCGTCGTCATCAATGATCGCTTCGGCGTGCGCTTGACCGATGTGGTCAGCCCCAGCGAGCGCATCCGGAGACTGCGTTGATCGCATTGCTCGCTTATGCCGCACCGGCCGCCAAGGCGGCCGCGCCGGTCGGCCAGCATGCGGCGAGCGCGCCCGGCCTGTTTGGCGCGTTCTTCACCTTGCTGCTGGTGCTGGGCCTGATCATTGGGCTGGGCTGGCTGCTCAAGCGCATGCCCGGTGGCACGTTCCGACCGGCCGAAGGCTTGAAGGTGGTCGCCAGCATCAATGTCGGTGCCAAGGAACGCGTGGTGGTGGTCGACGTCAATGGCCAGCAGCTGCTGCTCGGCATCACCGCCGGTGGCATCAGCACCTTGCACCAGCTGCCGGAACCGCTGCCGCAAACACCGGCACCGGCCCTGCCCAATCTCAAACAACTACCGAATTTCGCCCAGCTGCTGGCACAGAAGCTGCGCAAGGAACCCTGATGATGTCGGGCCAACGCTCTTACCCACGCGGCTTCAACCCACGCACGCTTTGGCAGCTGCTGATCGTGCTGGCATTGCTGGCATTGCCACTGTTCGCCTGGGCCGCACCCGGCCCGCAGGTACCGGCGTTGCCGGATGTGAACGTCGGCAAGATCGGCGGTGCGCCGGTCAGCCTGCCGCTGCAGACCTTGTTGCTGATGACGGCAATCACCTTGCTGCCATCGATGCTGCTGGTGCTCACCGCCTTCACCCGCGTCATCATCGTGCTCGGCCTGTTGCGTCAGGCACTTGGCACCGGTCAGACGCCGTCCAACCAGATCCTGCTTGGTCTGGCCCTCTTCCTGACTGCGATGATCATGATGCCGGTCTGGGACAAGTCGTGGTCCACCGGCATGGCGCCGTATCTGGATGGTCAGATCGACTTCCAGACCGCCTGGCAACTGACCACCGCGCCACTGCGCGCCTTCATGCTGGCGCAGGTACGCGAAACCGACCTGATGACCTTCGCCGGCCTGGCCGGGCAAGGCCCTTACGCCAGTCCGGATGCGATCCCGTTCCCGGTGCTGGTTGCCTCCTTCGTCACCAGCGAGCTGAAGACCGCGTTCGAAATCGGTTTCCTGATCTTCATCCCGTTCGTCATCATCGACCTGGTCGTGTCCAGCGTACTGATGTCGATGGGCATGATGATGCTGTCCCCCATGCTGGTCTCCGCCCCGTTCAAGATACTGCTGTTCGTGCTGGTGGACGGCTGGGTGCTGGTGGTCGGCACGCTGGCGGCGAGCTTCAACGTGGTGTAACTGCGAACAACGCTTCGAACGCGCGTCAACGGTGCCTCAATGGAAGTCGCGGCTGCGCACGTCCAGGCTGCCCAACAGCGGCGACAGATCATCCAGACGGCGTGCGATCAGATGACGCACGCCGTTTTCGGCTTCCAGCCGTCCACTGACCTGCAGCAACCGTGATTCCAGGAACACCTGCCGCTGCCGCTCGGCCAGCTGCCGCCAGACCACCACATTGATCTGGCCGAACTCGTCTTCCAAGGTGATGAAGGTGACGCCGCTCGCTGTCGCAGGACGTTGACGGCCCCGCACCAGGCCAGCGACCAGCACATTGCCGGTACTGCGCATGCTCTCCAGATCCTTTGAACTGCGACAACGACGCGCACTCAGCTGCCGTCGCAGGCGCGCCAGCGGATGCAGCTCCAAGGTGGTACCGAGCAAGGCGTAATCGGCGTTCAGATCCTCGCCGGCACTGGGCATCGGCAAGGCGACATCGGCTTCAGCGGTTGCTGGCTGATCATCAAACAAGGGCCGCTGGTCTTCGACACCGGCAATTGCCCAGCGCGCCCGATGCCGGTTACCAGCCATGCCGCGCAAGGCGCCCGCATCGGCGAGCAAGGCACGGGCGCGTGCATCGAGATCGGCACGTCGGCACAGGTCGGCGATATCGGTGAACGCGGTCTGCGCCCTCGCCTGCTCGATGCGCAATGCGTCTTCCGCGTTGAAACCACGCACGAGGCAAAAGCCCAGGCGGATCGCCAGCCGCTCATTGCCGCGTTCCCATTCCAGGGAGCATTCCCAGCCGCTGTAACGCACATCCAGCGGCCGCGTCGCCACCCCATGCCGGCGCACATCCTGCAGCAGCTGGTCCGGGCTGTAGAAACCCATCGGCTGGCTGTTGAGCAGTGCGCAGGTGAACTCGGCTGGATGGTGGCATTTCAGCCAACTGCTGGCATAGGCGATCAACGCGAAGCTGGCCGCATGGCTTTCCGGAAAACCATAACTGCCGAAGCCCTTGATCTGCTCGAAGATGCGCTCGGCGAATGCGAGCGGATAGCCGCGCTCCAGCATGCCCTCGGTGAGCTTCAGCCGATGTGGCTCCAGCCCGCCGTGGCGTTTCCAGGCTGCCATCGAACGGCGCAGGCCATCGGCTTCACTGGCGTTATAGCCCGCCGCCACCATCGCGATCTGCATCACCTGTTCCTGGAACAGCGGCACACCCAAAGTGCGTTCAAGCACCGCTTCCAATGCTTTGGAGGGATAGCTGACCAACTCTTCGCCGGTACGGCGGCGCAGGTAGGGATGCACCATGTCACCCTGGATCGGGCCGGGACGGACAATGGCCACTTCAACCACCAGATCGTAGAACGTCTGCGGCTTCAATCGCGGCAGCATCGCCATCTGTGCGCGCGATTCGATCTGGAACACGCCGATGGTATCGGCGCGACTGATCATCGCGTAGGTTTTCTTGTCTTCCTGAGGGATCGTCGCCAAGGTGAAATGCAGGCCGCGATAACGCTCGATCAGATCGAAACAACGGCGCACCGCGGTGAGCATGCCCAAGGCCAATACATCAACCTTCATCAGGCCCAGCGCTTCCAGATCATCCTTGTCCCACTGGATCACGGTGCGCGCCTCCATCGCGGCGTTTTCCACCGGCACCATGCTGTGCAGTGCACGCTCGGAAATGACGAAGCCGCCTGGATGCTGGGACAGGTAATGCGGGAAATCGATCAGTTCTTTGGCCAATACCAGGATGCGGCGCAACAGCGGGCTATCCGGGTCGAAGCCGTGTTCGCGCAGACGCTCTTCCTCTGGAATGCTGTCCGACCAGTGGCCGACGCACGAAGTCAGCTGGGTGATCACGTCACCGGGCATGCCCAGCACCCGCGCCACATCACGCAGGGCGCCGCGCCCGCCGTACTGTGTCGCCACGGCAGCCAAGGCAGCCCGTTCACGGCCATAACGCGAAAACACGTACTGGATGACTTCCTCGCGCCGCTCATGCTCGAAATCCACGTCGATATCCGGCGGCTCATCACGGTCGTCGGAAATGAAACGCTCGAACAATAGATGGCTGTGCGAAGGATCCAGTTCGGTAATGCCAAGCACGAAGCAGACCACCGAATTGGCGGCCGAACCGCGCCCTTGGCAAACGATGCCGATGCTGCGCGCATAGGCCACCAGGTCATGCACGGTGAGAAAGTACGAGGCGTACTTCTTCTTGGCGATCAGGCCAAGTTCCTTTTCGATCAGGGCTTGCGCCTGCGGCGGAGTACCCTCCGGCCAACGCTTGCCTGCACCACGCGTCACCAGCTCCGCCAGCCAGCACTGCGCGGTGTAACCGGCGGGTACCACCTCGCTGGGATACAGGTAGTTGACCGCTTCTTTCAGATCAAACCCGGCGCAGCGTTCGGCGATGCACAGCGTCTGCTGCAGCAACTCGGCTGGATAGATCGCCTGCAACGCCTGCAACGGACGCAGATGCCGCTCACCGTTGGCGAACAGCCGCTGCCCGGCCTCGGCAACGGTGACGCGGTGGCGGATGGCCGTCATCACATCCTGCAATGCCCGGCGTCCGCGCGCATGCATATGCACGTCGCCAGCGGCCACCAATGGCAGCTGCAGCTGCGCACCCAGTGCCTGCAGCTGCTGCAGACGCGCCTTGTCATCGGCACCGTGGTGCAGTTCCACCGCAATCCAGCAGCGCTGCGGAAACCACTCACGCAACTGCATGCCCTCGGCAGGCTCCACCTGTACCGCAGGCAACCACAAGGCAAGCAGGCCGCTGCGATCAATCGCCGCCAGGTCCTCGGCCAACAGCCGGTACTCGCCCTTTTCCGCCCGCCGCCTTGCCTGTGTTATCAACCAGCACAGCGCTTGGTAGCCTGCGGCGTCTTCCACCAGCAGGACCAGCCTGGCGCCGTTTTCCAGTTGAATTTCGCTGCCGACAATCAGCTGCAAGCCGGTTTCCCTGGATGCGCGCCAAGCGCGCACGATGCCGGCCAGCGTGCATTCGTCGGTGATCGCCAACGCTTTGTAGCCATGCGCCTTGGCCCGCGCGAACAATTCATCCGCAGTCGATGCGCCGCGCTGGAAGCTGAAAGCGGACAGGCAATGCAGTTCGGCATAAGCGGCAGTCATGCGAACCAGCCCTGCAGCATGAAGCCGCCCTCGCCGCCCACCTCGCGCCACGCCCATGCCTGTTGGCCAAAGCGGGTGCTGACCCGGTAGTAATCACGACGCACGTCATCGCCGTCCCACCAGCCACTCTCGATCCGTTCCGGCGCCGACAACAATTCCGGGCTTGCCCCCGGCCAAGGCTGTGGCGTGCGCAGCAACCACCCTGGCCGCGCTGGCGACGGCAGGCTGTTGGTTGTTGGGCCTGCAGCTGGAGCAGCCTCGCCACGCCAGGCATATTCGGGGCGATGGTCGGCATGCACACGCAGGCCGTGCACGGATTGATCACCCAGCCGGGCGCGTAGGCGTTCGCGCAATTGTTCCCACGGCATGCTCTGCTGCGGGCGGGTATCGAACAGCTCGCGGTGTTCTGGCACAAAGGCCGGCAACTGATCGGCACGCAGGCCGAACTGACGCACCGGTGCCGGGATCTTGGCTTGTTCCAAGCGGCTGCGGGCAATCTCGAACAACAGGCTGGCATCGCGCTCGGCGGCCAGTAGACCGATCTCCAGCGTGGTGGTCGGCCGGTCCTCGTGCTCCAGCAACAGCGCAAACCGCTGCACGCTGCCGTCACGGCCGGCAAGAAATGCGGCAAGGTCCGAGGTCAGGCGTCGCAACGGGAACAGCAAGGCCTGCGAGGATTCCACTTCATAGCCCAGCTCGATGCGCAGTTCGAACACATCCGGCGGCTGATACGGCTGCAGTACAAAGGCCCGCTCGCCCAGCAAGGCATCCAGCTGCCGCAATACATCCGGCGCAAAGCGCCGGTTGATGCTGGCCCGAGGCAAGCCCTGCAATTGTTTGACGGTGCGGATACCCATGCGTGCGAACGCCGCCGAGGCACTGGCACCAAAGCCAGCCCGCGCCACCGGCAGCTGCCCGAGCAATGCGGCCAAGCCAGCCTCATCCACGCTCAGACCATCGCGCACATTGGCCAGTGCGCGGGCAGCCACCGGGTTGGGTGCCAATGCGATGCGGTGACGGAAGCCCAAGGCGTCCAACTCCTGCCGCAGGCGCGCCTCGAACTTCGGCCACGGCCCGAACAGCGCCAGGCTGTGCTCGATTTCGATGATCAGCGACTGCGCATACTGCAGGCTGACCTGCGAACTGAATTGATACGCCCAGGCGGCAAGGAAGCGATGCCATTCCGACTGCGCGTCCGGCTCATACGGGTGTATCTCAAACCCGGTTGCCAATGCCTGCGCCGTCACCAGCGACTGCCCTGCCTTCAGCCCCAGCGCCGCCGCCGCAGGATTGACTGCATGCAGCACCCGTCGCTGGCTGGGCCCACTGATCAATACCCGCGCCGCGTCCGGCTCGGCACAGCCACGCAGGACGCCGTCCATGGCCAGATGTGGCAACAGGATGCAGGCCCAGCGCATGGCTTACTGCTCCCGGGCAAACGGCAACGGGCGCGACGGCACCATGCCACCACGACACTTCAGCACCCGCAGCTGCGCCGGCTGCGCATCGATCGCGATGCGCAGGGCGGCCGGCGAAGGGTTCTTTGCCGCCTGCAATGGCCGGCTCGCAAAACCCAGCGTCTGCCCTGATTCGGCTGCCACCTGCAGCCGCCGCAAGGCTTTGTCCTCGGCCATCTGCGGCCAGCACAGTACGGCCCCGCAGCTACCCGAACGCAGGCATTGTTCAGTCGCCCACAGCGCATCACGTTGATCATTGGCCTGCACCACCTGCAGCTGGCGCAGGTCGATACCCGCCGCCTGCCAGGCCGGTGCATAGGGAACATGCGGCGGTGCCACCAGCACCACACGCTCACCGGCCTGGGTCAAGCGGGCCAGCGAGGGCCATAGCAGCTGCAACTCACCGACACCTTCGGCCGGCAACAGAATCTCGCTCAACGCCGACTCCGGCCAGCCACCGGTAGGCAGCGCCTCATCCAGCAGCGCATGACCCGTAGGCTGGCGGCTGGCCGGCAGCGGCGCAGGCCGACCACGCCAGACCCGGCGTTCGTGCAGCAGGCTATCGAGGGCAACAACCGCGCCCATCAGCCACGCCGGACCAGACCACAGAACACGCCCTCGATGGCGAAGTCCTGATCGTGCTGCACTTCAATCGGCGCATAGGCCGGGTTGCGCGGCAGCAGCCGCAGCGTTGTGCCATTGCGTGAGAGCCGCTTGATGGTCAACTCACCGTCCAGCCGCGCCACCACCGTCTGTCCGTTGCGCGCATCACTGCTGCGCCGGACCCCGACCAGATCTCCGTCGAAAATGCCGTCATCAATCATCGAATCGCCTTGCACGCGCAGAAGGTAATCCGGGCGCGCGGCAAACAGCCGCTCATCCAAGGCCAAGGTGTCGGCCAGCTCTGCGTCGGCACCGATCGGTGCGCCCGCGGCAACCCGTCCAAGCACGGGCACCTGCAGCAGCTCCGCCCTTGGGATCTGACCCGCCGGGCGAATCCCGCGGGCCTGACCCGTAGCCACCTCGATCAGGCCAGCCTCGTTCAAGGCCAGCACATGCTTGCGTGCTGCGCCGCGCGACGCCAAGCCGCAGGCAGCAGCAATTTCAGCCAAGGACGGGGCCTGTCCATGCCCATTCACCTGGTCACGGATATAGCGAAGGATGGCGGCTCGGCGCGGGCTGAGGTCAGTCATGGAGTACATTTGTACTCCATCTGCACAAAGCCCGCCAGCGGCTAAGCGCCGCTATTCAGGTGAATGCGGAAAACACATTGCCACTGCTATCTTTCGCGCCATATGGACCGGAAAGCTTCCATGAAGTCGTCCCCGTCCCTCCCGCAGGCATTGCGCAGCGTGCCGCTGCGTACCATTGCTCCGGTCACCACGCTGGCCTTGTTGTTCTTCGCGATCTGGCTCTGGTTTGATGGGCAACGCATTGCTGCCGGAGTCAGCTGCCTGTTGTCGGCGATGGCCTTGCTGGCCAGCGTGTGGATACATCAGCGCAAGCCCCGGTTGGAACTGGGCGGCGTAGTGCTATGTGTGGCGACGGTGGGCGGCTGCCTGCTCTCCGCCCGGCAGTTGGGCAACGACGCTTTGCCGTGGTCCTACCTGGCCTTGATGTCGAATTTCTTCATCGTCCGCAACCAGATCGCCACCCCGCTCAACCTGATGCTGGTTGCCGGCCTGTTGCTGATGCCAGACCTGCTGCTGGGGCATGCTTCGCAGTTGCAGGCACTGATCGTCATCGTGCTGGTGTTCGGTTTTGGCTACCACTTCTCCCATCGCCTGCAAGGCGACCGCACGCGACTGGAAATGTTGGCATCGCTGGATGCACTGACCGGCGTGCCCAACCGGCGCGCGTTGGAAAAATCATTGCAGGCGCATATCGATGGCGTCCGCGATGAACGCTACCGGCAAGGCCTGGTGGTGATCGACATCGACAACTTCAAGGCGGTCAATGATCACTACGGCCATGGCGCCGGCGATACCGCCCTGTCCGATCTGGCTGCGATCCTGCGCTTTGAACTGCGCGCTAACGACCAGGTATTTCGTTTTGGCGGCGAGGAGTTCGTGATTCTTGCCGATACCGGTAGCCATGAGGCGTTGCTCCGGTTCACCGAGCGCCTGCGCAAGGCGGTGTATGAATCGCTGCGTGGTCCAGGGGGGCGCATCACAATCTCGATAGGAGCAGCGATGTATGCCGGTGAGCAGCGCTGGCAGGATTGGTTCGCGCGCGCCGATGCCGCCTTGTATGAAGCCAAGGGCAAGGGCCGCAACAGCGTGGTGGTGAAAGAGTAGCTTTGGCTTTGGTTTTTGGTTTTGGTTTTGGTTTTGGCTTTGGCTCTGCCCCCTCCCTTGCGCCGCAGGCGTAGGGGAGGGTTGGAGAGGGGTAGCTTTCGCTTTGCTTTTGCCCTTGCCTCCGCAGTGCGCGCAATGGACTTTCCGCGAGCCAGAGCAAAAGCAAAAACCCCCTCATCCGGTGCTGCGCACCACCTTCTCCCGCAAGCGGGAGAAGGGAGCAAAAGCTGCAGCCAGAGCAAGCGCAAAACCACAGCTAAGCCAAAGCCAAAAGCCACGGCAGAGCCAAAACAACAACAGCGACAAGAACAGCAGCAACAGCAACAGCCGAAGCAACAGCCGAAGCAACAAGCCAAAGCAACGGCCGGAGCTACCCCTCCCCAGCCCTCCCCTGCGCCTACGGCGCAAGGGAGGGTGTAAAAAGGGCCGCTTGCGCGGCCCTTTCTGTACAACATCAAGCAACTGCTTCGATCACGAACGCAGCGGGATCACGCGGATCTCGACGCGGCGGTTCTGCGCGCGACCTGCATCGGTGCTGTTGTCGGCGATCGGATAGGCCTTGCCTGCGCCAAGGGTTTCAATGCGCTCGCGTTGCACGCCCTGCGCAGTCAGGTATGCCGCCACCGCATCCGCACGCTCCTTGGAAATGCGGTTGTTCACCGCATCGGTGCCGATGCTGTCGGTGTGACCGACCACTTCGATCATGGTCTGGTTGTACTCGCTCAAGGTGCTGGCAACGCCATTGAGCGCACCGTAGAACTGCGGCTTCAGCGTGGTCTTGTTGAAGTCGAAGGTGATGCCGTCAGGCAGGCTCAAGGTGATGTTGTCGCCATCGCGCTGCACGTCGATACCGGTATTGGCTGTGCGCTCACGCAGCGCACGCTCCTGACGGTCCTGGTAGTTGCCGACCGCAGCACCGCCGAGTGCGCCGATACCGGCACCGACCATTGCGCGCTGGCGACGTTCGGTGGCGTTGCCGCCGCTGAGCAGGCCTGCAGCAACACCGATGGCCGAGCCGATCAACGCGCCCTTGCCGGTCTTGTTCTGCTGCTGGGTCTGATTGCCGTACTGGTCCTGCTGCACATACGAGCCACCGGTAGCACAGGCCGAGAGGACGGCTGCCGCCACCAAGCCAATGGAAAGATTACGAACAACAGTAAGGGTGGTCATCTGAGTCTCCTGATAGGCCGGACTGGCCAGCGTGGATTTGCCGGGCAAGCATAAACACCGCGATGCACTACCTGCGTGATCCTCAACCTTCGTCACAGGTGTCCATTCATCTAACTGTCTTGAACGTTAAGCCAGTGTCAGCGACAGCGCTGGTACGCAGCCAAGGCCTCGTCCCGGCCCTTGGCAAGGTCCACCAGGGGCTGGGTCGGGTAGCTCGGCGCAAGCTCCGCCAGCAGCTGCGGGAACTGCCAGGGCGCAAACCGTGCTTTCGGCGGCAGCGCGGCCAGCTCCGGTACCCAGCGACTGATATAGCGCGCATTGGGATCGAACTTCTGCGCCTGCGTCACCGGATTGAACACGCGGAAATACGGCGCAGCATCCGCGCCGGTGCCGGCGATCCATTGCCAGCCCATGCTGTTGTTTGCAAGATCGGCATCCACCAGGGTGTCCCAGAACCAACGGGCACCTTCCTTCCAGTGCATGCGCATGTGCTTGCACAGAAAACTGCCCACCAGCATCCGCACGCGGTTATGCATGTAGCCGGTCGCCCACAATTCGCGCATGCCTGCATCGACGATGGGAATACCGGTGCGGCCCTGTTGCCAGGCCGCCAGCATCTCCGGCTGCGCCGGTTCCCAGGCAAAACGCTCGAAGCGAGGATTGAGGTTGGTGTCACTGGTCTGCGGGAAGTGGTGCAGCAGATGCCAGGAGAACTCGCGCCAACCCAGCTGGCGGATATAGCCATCGATATCCGCATCACGGCCAGCGCTGCGCATGCCTTCCAGCGTATGGGCGATACGCCACGGCGCGATCTCGCCGAAATGCAGGTGTGGCGACAACAGCGACGTACCCGTGCGATCCGGCAGATCACGCTGCTCGCGGTAGCCATTGAGCGCACCGTCGGCGAATACCTCCAGCGCTTCCTGTGCCCCTGCTTCACCGGGCTGCCAGTGCTCCCAGAAACCTGCATCCCAATCCAGACGCGGTTTCAGCCCAAGCGCCTGCAAGGACAGACCCGACTGTTTCACCGGACTCAGCGTGCGCGGCGCTTCGGACAGTTCCGGCAGACGCCAACGGGTCAGCGCGTTGCGCCAGAACGGCGTGAACACCTTGTACGGGCCACCTTGCAGCGTGGCCAGTTCCCAAGGTTCAAACAGCAGGTAGCCGTTATGGCTTTCCACCTGCAGTCCCTGCTCGCGCAGGCCACGCTTGATGGCTGCGTCACGCGGCTGCGTGGCAGGTTCGTACTTGCGATTCCAGTAGACCGCTACCGCGCCGCTTTCAGCAATCAACGCCTGCAGCTGCGCCATGCTGTCGCCGCTGCGCAGCAGCAAGGCCGAGCCGATGGCGCGCAACTGCGCGTCGAGCTGCTGCAGCGAATGATGCAGCCATGCGTCGGAAGCCGCTCCGGGCACCCATGCGCCCTCCTCCTGCGGCGCATGGATGTAGACCGGCACGATCTCATGACCGGCTTCAATCGCGGCCTGCAACGCCGGGTTGTCACGCAGCCGCAGATCGCGGCGGAACCAGACAATGGCGGTGGACATGCAGCAGCTCCCGCTTACTCGAATGAACCGACCGAATCGTGGCTCAGGTTGTCAAAGCGGGTGTACTCGCCGAAGAACTTCAATTTGCACGAACCGGTGGGGCCACCACGGTGCTTGCCGATGATGATCTCGGCCAGGCCCTTGTCCGGCGAATTTTCCTTGTTGTAGTAATCGTCGCGGTAGATGAAGACGATCATGTCCGCATCCTGCTCGATAGCGCCGGATTCGCGAAGGTCAGCCATCACCGGGCGCTTGTCGGTACGGGTTTCCAAGGAGCGGTTGAGCTGTGACAGCGCGATCACCGGCACGTGCAACTCCTTGGCCAGGCCCTTGAGCGAACGCGAGATTTCCGAGATTTCGGTGGCACGGTTCTCGCTGTTGCCCGGCACGCTCATCAGCTGCAGGTAGTCGATCACGATCAGGCCCAGGTCGTGCTCGCGCTTGAGCCGGCGGCACTTGGAACGCAGCACTTCCGGCGACACGCCAGGCGTATCGTCGATGAAGATCTTGGTTTCCTTCAGCATGCGGATGGCGCCGGTGACGCGGCTCCAGTCCTCGTCCTCAAGCTGGCCGGTACGCAGGCGCTGCGCATTGATGCGGCCGTTGGACGAGATCAGGCGCATCGCGAGCTGCGATGCGGACATTTCCATCGAGAATACCGCCACGCCCTTCTTCGACTTGATTGCCGCGTACTCGGCGATGTTCAAGGCGAAGGTGGTCTTGCCCATGGCCGGACGCGCGGCAAGGATGATCAGATCGGTCGGCTGCAGGCCGGCCGTCATCGCGTCGAAATCGTTGTAACCGGTCGGCAGGCCGGTGATGTTGCCGCCATTCTCGAAGCGGTTGCGCAGTTCCTCGAAGGCATCCTTCAATGCGCCAGGCATCGCCACGAAGTCGGTACGCCCGCGCGCGCCCTGTTCGGCGATTGCGAAGACCGACTTCTCGGCGGTCTGCAGCAGTTCGGCGCTGTCCCGGCCTTCGGGCTGGAAACCGTCATTGACGATATCGGTGCCGACCTGGATCAGCTGCCGCAGCACAGCCTTGTCGCGCACGATCTCGGCATAGGCGCCGATATTGGCGGCCGACGGCGTGGTGCTGGCCAGTTCGATCAGGTAGGCGCCGTCGCCGACCATGTCCAGCTTGCCCTGCGACTCGAACCATTCACCCAGGGTCACCGCATCGAACGGACGATCACGCTCTGACAGCTCGCGGATCGCGCGGTAGATCAGCTGGTGGTCGCGCCGGTAGAAGTCCTTGTCGGTCAGCGCCTCGTTGACCCGGTCATAGGCCTCGGGTGCCAGCATCAGGCCACCCAGCACAGCCTGCTCGGCTTCTACCGAATGAGGAGGTACACGCAAGGCATCGATGCGCTGCTCGCTGCGATCGGAGCGGTCATTGCGGTCACCGCGATCGCGGTCGGAACGGAAACCAGTACGGGCGGACATGAAAAGCGTTATTCCTGCAATAAGGCCGTGCGGCCATGGTAGGTGGGCATTGCCCACCGGGATACGTACAAGTCTGTGGATAACCTGTCCACAACCCAAGCCTGCATGGGCTGGGGGTTGGGCTGGCATACAGAAACAAGCACCCGACGCCATTGCAGCGCCGGGTGCGGATTATCGCATGGGCAGCATCTGCACCGCCCTGCCGACGGGGTACCCTCAGGCCCGGTGCTGGCGCTCGATCCAGGCCAGGAACTTGTCGACAAAGCCCTGCAGGAACTGGCGTGTGCCATCGTTGCTGATACTGCCATCGGCTTCGATCAGCCCGTCCTTGAAGTGCAGGAAGGCCTCCGGCTGCGGCATCACCGCCAGATCGACGAACACCAGCACATTGCGCAGGTGCTGCTGGGCCAGGGCGCTGCCGATGGCACCGATGGAGGTGCCGACCACCGCTGCCGGTTTGCCGACAAAGGCGTTGTCGCCGTATGGGCGCGAGGCAGTATCGATGGCGTTCTTCAGCACGCCGGGAATCGAACGGTTGTATTCAGGGGTGACGAACAGCACCGCATCGGCGGCACGCACCTGGTTCTTCATGCGCGTACCCTGCGCCGGGAACTGGCTATCGTGGTCCTGGTTGTACAGCGGGATGTCACCGATCTGTATGTACTCAAACTTGACCCGGTCGCCGGCCAGCCTCTCCAACGCCAGTGCCAGCCGCCGATTGATGGATTCCTTACGCAGACTGCCGACGAAAACCGCAATTTTGTATTGGCTCATGACAACCTCGCTCCGCAAGAAGGCCACAGCTTAGCCAGAATGTGCTTCGCAACAGGTGAAGGCAACGCATGTACACCTACCCTGCGTTGGCTACGCGCACCATCAAAGACGCAGGCGGCCGGTAATCCCGCCGTAGGCCAGCTTCACCGTATCGAAGCCATACTTGGACTCCAGCCGCTTGATGATGAAATGCCCGCGTGCCATGTCCTGGTAGTAAGCGGTGAACATGGTGTTCAAGGTCGCGCCAGCCACCGCACCGATCACCGGTACCGCCTGCGCGACAAACTTCTCCGATACCACCACACCGAAGCGGGCGGCGATCTTCTCGACGATCCTGGCCAGCCACTTGCCGGCTTCCTTCGGGCCCAACCCGAGCAGCACGCCGTGGCTGCCGCTGATCGCAGTACCGGCCAACTCCGCCGACAGGTGCCGCATCACCTCGGTGGTGAAGCCACGCGCCAGGTAGTAGCCGGTCTCGCTGGCATCGTCCTGGCCGGAATTGCCACCCAACGCAAACACTTCCAGACAGGCCTGGCGGGTCGCCATCTCGTTCAGATCGAAACCTTCACTGCGAGCGACATCGGCCACCGCGCGCATGATGATGGTGGTCGACAGCGGCAATTCGATTGCCAGCGCCGGCAGGCCGCCCGCCCCTCCCAGCGCACCGGACGCTGCCGCCGCCAGCTTGTGCAGGCGCGGCGATGCCGGCTTGCCGGGCTGTTTGTCGTCCATCGTCCACAGTGCCGTCTGCGCAGCCTTGTACAAGGCTGCCTCGGTGACACCCTGGATGCGCGAAGACACCGCATTGGGCAGCTTGCGCACCGCGAACTCCAAGGGCCCGCCGATCAGGTTGGCCATCTTGGCGGTGAGCGTGGGCGACTCGAGCAAGCCTACCGCACGCTCCAGATCGGCCAGATCCTGCGCGTTGTCATGCAGACGCAGAGCAAGCTCGTTCATCTGATTCAGCCTGCTTCCGGCAAACCCGCCAGCACGCCCATGAACTTCCGGTAGTGGCGCAGCTCGGCAATGGAATCATGCACATCACTCAGCGCGGTGTGGCTGGAGGTCTTGGTGACCCCAGCCGCCACTGCTGGCGACCAGCGCTTGGCCAGTTCCTTGATGGTGGAGACATCCAGGTTGCGGTAATGGAAGTACTTCTCCAGCCGCGGCATCTGCCGGTGCAGGAAGCGCCGGTCCTGGCAGATCGAATTGCCGCACATCGGCGAGGCGCCGGCCTTGATCCAGTCCTGCAGGAAGGCAATGGTCCTGGCTTCGGCCTGGCCAACCGTGGTGGTGCTGTCCAGCACCCGCTGCCACAGGCCGGAGCGCTGGTGCTGGTTGCGGTTCCATTCGTCCATCGCTTCCAGCGTGGCGAGGGAATGGTGGATGGCGAACTCAGGGCCTTCGGCCAACACATTGAGTTGACCGTCGGTGACGACGGTTGCGATCTCGATGATGGAATCGTTGTCCGTATCCAGACCGGTCATCTCCAGATCAATCCAGATCAACCGATCATTGCCCGCGCTGTTGTCCGCCATGTGCTGCCTCATGCTTGGGGCCGGCGGTCAGGCGCCGCGCGGCCGGAATATCGAAGCGCACATGATACCCCTGCCCACGGTAGGGGCTGCGTCAAAGATCGCCAGGGGTCAGCAGCGGGCGCCCGCGCTTGGCCCGGAAATAATTGGTCAGGCGCAGGCTGGCCTCCTGTGCCAGCACCCCACCCTGCACCTGCACGCGGTGGTTGTGGCGTGGGTCGGCAAGCAGGTCGAATACGCTGCCGCAGGCGCCGGTCTTGGGATCGGTGGCGGCAAACACCACGCGCGCGATGCGCGCATGCACCAAGGCCATCGCGCACATCGCGCAGGGCTCCAGTGTCACGTACAAGGTGCTGCCGATCAGACGGTGATTGCCCAGCGCCTTGCCGGCGTGGCGCATGGCCACGATTTCGGCATGCGCGCTGGGGTCATGGTTGGCGATATTGAGGTTCCAGCCCTCGCCCAGCAACGCGCCATCGGCGCTTACCAATACCGCGCCAACCGGGATTTCATCGAACTCGCGCTGCGCACGATCGGCAAGCGCCAGCGCGTGGCGCATCCACTGTTCGTCGTTGAGGGCTGGATCAATCTGGGACATGCAGGGAACACGGGGATGGAAGCGGCGCAAGGGTAGCGCAGATGACCGCGGCCTGCTGCTTCACGGCCTGAGCAGCAGGCGTTTGCCAGTGGGAGCGGCGTAAGCCGCGAAGCTGACGTTGCCTGGCCCCAGGCAACTGCGTCGCCTGATGAACCGCGTGCTTCGCGGCTGACGCCGCTCCAACAAACAAAGCCGCCCAGCATTGGTTCTGGACGGCTCGAGCAATTTCAATGAACCGCATCGAGGCCAACACCCGGCCTCGCTGCATGTCCGGAACAGGCAATCCTGGTGCTATGAGATCGTGGCAGTCTCACGCTGCTGCATCGAAACCCGATTCCTGCCACCGCGTTTGGATGCATACAGCATTTCGTCCGCTGCCTTCAGCACGGCTTCAATCTCGAAACTGCTCTGCGGCCAGTTGGCCACGCCAAGCGAAATCGTGATCGCGCCGACCTTGGCGATCTTCATCTCCGCCACCGCCACACGCAGACGCTCGGCCACCTGCGCCGCTGTTGCCGAGGTGGTGGAAGGCAGCAGGATCAGGAACTCCTCGCCGCCGACACGCAGCGGCACGTCATAGGCGCGGCAGGCCTCGCGCATGCGCTGCGCAAGCTGCTGCAGGACCGCGTCACCGACGTCATGGCCATAGCCGTCGTTGATCCGCTTGAAGTGATCGATGTCGATCGAGATCACCGAGAACGTATTGCCCTGGCTCTCGAAGTTCGCCAGTGCTTCCTCCAGGCGACGGCGGTTGCCCAGCTTGGTCAACGGATCGGTGGTGGTGTCTTCACGCAATTTGCTGAAGCTCTTGTGGATGGCATCCACACCAACCAGCAAGGCCTTCTTGAGCTCGCGCGATTCGAAATACCACGACTTCACCGAGCCTATGTCCTCGGCCGAGGACGGATCTTCCATGTTGCGCGCCCCATCGGCCAACAAGCGCAATGGACGCGAGATCAGCCGCGCGCTCCACAGGACCAGGATCAAGGTCAGAATCGTTGCTGGCAGCGCCCGGTACAAGGTGCTCTGCATCAGCAGGGTCAGGGGGGCGAGCGTGACGTCCTCGGGGCGCTGGGCGACGATGCCCCAGCCGGTCGAGGCGACCGGCGCGTAGCCAGCCAGCATTTTCACACCTTGTGAATTGACCGCATGTCCTTTCCCGGCCTGGCCCGAGGCAACGCGGTCGACCACGGTGTTTTTCTCAACGAAATCACCGATCCGGTCCGGATTCGGGTGATAGATGATGCGCTTCTGCTTGTCGACCACGAACAGGTAGGACCCATCCACGTAGAAGTGCTGCCCGAGCAGGCGGTCAAGGATGTTTTCCTTCTGCAGGTAGATCGCACCACCGATCGCACCAAGATAGCGGCCGGACGGGGAAACTATCGGGTGATTGATGAAGACGATGAAATTGCCGGTCGCGGACTGGTACGGCGCACTGATCAACGGCCGCTTCTCACGCAAGGCAGTCTTCACCGCCTCGCTGCTGAGTACCCGCCCCTGCAATCCCAAGGTTTCGGGAGAGGTCGCAAGCACCTTGCCGCCGGCGTCGAAGATGGTGATGGAATTGAAGCTCTTGCTCATCATGCGCAGGCGCGCGGCTTCCTCCCCCAGCTGGGAGACATCGTCCATTTTCATCGCGAGCAGCTGCGCCGTGTAGGCCAGTTGCAGCTGGGACGCCTGCAGGAAGTCCTCGGTGCTTTTGGCCAGCTTGTTGGCGTAGGCGTAGTTACCGTCCAGCGTCGTGTCCACCAGCTGCTGCCGCTGCACGGTGTAGCCTGCATAGAAGGTGTTGGCGAACGGCACCAGTGCTCCGATCAGGGTGAGCACCAAAATAAGTTTTCGTAAATCCATGGATCCCAACGCGGACGCTTGAAGGTGTTGCCGCGACGAACCCACGCATGCCCGGGCGCGCAGCTCCCCCAAGCTGGGTCCATTTTACCAGCGGACCTGTCTGGTTTGACTGAAACCGGTGTCATTCCGCTGCGGGCGACTGCCAGGGCAACCTGCCTCCACCCACAAAAAAGCCGCTGGTGTCAGCGGCTTCTCTGGATATCTGGCGGGCAAAGTGGGATTCGAACCCACGGAAGGTTTGACCCTTCGCCGGTTTTCAAGACCGGTGCCTTAAACCGCTCGGCCATCTGCCCGTAACGTGTTGCTTCCCCGGATAACGCTCCGGGGCGCGCATTCTCGCATGCCTGCGGGGTTTTTTGTTCAACCGGCTTCGATTGCCAGCGAACCGGCCATCGACGCGCGGATCTTTTCCTTGGCCCGCTCGCAGGCACCGCCACAGTGCAGGCGGGAAGCCTCCAGTTCGGTCGGCAGGTGCTCGGCCAGGAAGTCGATGAACACCCGCACCGCCGGCAACAGCCCGCGCCGCGAGGCAAACACTGCATGGCAGATGCCCTGCGGCAGCGACCAGTCCGGCAACACCACTTCCAGCTCGCCGTTGCGCACGGCCTCGGCACAGACAGTTTCCGGCAGCATGGTGATGCCGAAACCATCCTTGACCATCGCCTGCAGCAGCGGGAAATCGAAGCCGGCCACACGCGGCTGAAGCTCGACCCTGCGCACTTCACCACCCGGCCCGTGCAGCTCCCAGCGCTGGCGCGCCTCGTCTTCGCTGATGCTCAGGGTGACGTGGTTGCCCAGGTCTTCCGGCGATGCCGGCCGCCCTGCCCGATCCAGATATGCCGGGCTGGCAACCAGCAGCTCCTGCACCTGGCCGAAGCTGCGCATCACCAGGCTGCCATCGTCATCCAGGCGCGAGCGCACGCGCAGGGCGACGTCGTAGCCTTCATTGATGATGTCGACGCGGCGATTGCTGATGTTCAGCTGCAGCCGCACCTTCGGATATTGCTCGAGGAACTTGGGCAGCAGCTTGGGCAACTGCATCTGCGCCAGCGACACCGGCACGCTGGCACGCACCAGTCCGCGCGGCTCGGCGCTCAGCCTGTCCACGACCTCGCGTGCAGCCTGCGCTTCGGCCAGCATGGTCTGCGCATGTCGATGCACGCTCATGCCGACATCTGTGACCGCGAAGCGCCGCGTGGAACGCTGCAACAGGCGCACGCCAAGATCGGTCTCAAGCTGGCTGATGCGCCGGCTGAGACGTGACTTCGGAATGCCGAGCGCCCGCTCGGCGGCAGCAAAGCCGCCATGGTCGACCACCATGGCGAAGTAATAGAGGTCGTTGAGGTCCTGCATGGATTGAGCCCATCATTGGAACGAACCGGTGAATTTAATCACCTTTGTCCTGTATTTACAAATCAGACCCCAAACAGTCCTGATTGGAGGTTCATGATGTTGATTGCCAAACGCTGTCGACGGCCATTCATTTTTGAAGGCCGAAGCGTCCGGGGGCGGCACGCTGTTGTAGGCGCGGCGTCAGCCGCGAAGCTGGCGATCCTTGTGGTCAACGGTTCTCGTGCAATTTCTGCACTGCTGGCTTCGCGGCAGACGCCGCTCCTACAAGGCGCTGCAGCTTTTGCAGCCTTTGGGGGTAGCGATTGAAGCGCTATCGGGCAGGCCTCTGCCGAGCATGGCTCGGCACTACCAGTGCTTGGCTGCCCGCTTTTGTGGGCGCGGGGTGAGCCGCGCGGCCCGGAATCCTTGCGATTGCGGGCTTTGCTGCAATTCCAGCTGACCGCGCTTCGCGGTTTACACCGCCCCCACAAGGATCAGGGGCCTTGTGGGCACGGGCACCGGAGCGTTATCGGGCAGGCCGTTGCCGAGCATGGCTCGGCACTACACAGCCTGCGCTCAGGCGATGCGCTCAGCGCCACCCATGTAGGGGCGCAGCACTTCAGGGATGGTGATCGAGCCATCGGCATTCTGGTAGTTCTCCATCACCGCGATCATCGCACGGCCCACTGCCACGCCCGAGCCATTGAGGGTGTGCAGCAACTCCGGCTTGCCGGCGGGATTGCGCCAGCGCGCCTGCATGCGGCGCGCCTGGAAATCACCACAGTTCGAGCACGAGGAGATCTCACGGTAGGTCTGCTGCGACGGCAGCCATACTTCCAGATCGTAGGTCTTGATCGCCGAGAAGCCCATGTCGCCAGTGCACAGCAGCACCTTGCGGTACGGCAGGCCCAGCTTCTGCAGCACCGCTTCGGCGCAACCGGTCATGCGCTGGTGCTCGGCTTCACTGTCTTCGGCGGCGCACACGCTGACCAGCTCCACCTTCTCGAACTGGTGCTGGCGGATCATGCCGCGCACGTCGCGGCCGCCGCTGCCAGCCTCCGAACGGAAGCACATCGAATGCGCGGTCATGCGCAAGGGCAGACGCTCGGCATCGATGATCTCGTCGCGGACGATATTGGTCAGCGGCACTTCCGAGGTCGGGATCAGGTAGCGCGTGGATTCACCCAGCGCAGTCTTGAACAGGTCTTCCTCGAACTTGGGCAGCTGGCCGGTGCCGCGCAGCGAGTCGGCGTTCACCAACACCGGTACATTGGTTTCTTCGTAGCCATGCTCGTTGCTGTGCAGGTTCAGCATGAACTGCCCCAGCGCACGATGCAGGCGGGCGATCGAGCCGCGCAGCACGGTGAAACGCGCACCGGACAGCTTGGCCGCGGTTTCCGCGTCCAGGCCGTTGTTGCGGGCGCCCAGCTCAACATGGTCAAGCACCGGGAAATCGAATTCACGCGGGGTGCCCCAGCGCAGCTGCTCGACGTTCTCGCTCTCGTCCTTGCCGGCCGGCACATCGGCGGCGGGCAGGTTCGGGATACCCATCGACAGGGTTTCGATCTGCTCGCGCAGCACATCGAGCTGGGCCTCGGAGCTCTTCAGCTCATCCGCGAACGCGGCCACTTCGGCCATGATCGCCGACACGTCCTCGCCCTTGGCCTTGGCATGGCCAATCGACTTGGAACGGCTGTTGCGCAGGCTCTGCAGCTCCTGGGTGCGCACCTGGATGCGCTTGCGGTCAGCCTCCAACGATTCGAAGGCGGCCACATCCAGCACGTAGCCGCGCGTACTGCGCAGGCGTTCGGCAAGTTCGGCGGGCTGCTGGCGAAGAAGGGCTGGATCAAGCATGGCTGGGCACTGTGTACGGGTGTGAGCAGTAGATTATCGCGCGAACTGCGCCTGTCTGCCGCGTGATTCACCTTTCCTGTGCAAGAATCGGCCTGATCCACACGGTCAAGACCATGTCCGCCCCAAGCTCCCGCTCCGACCAGAACTTCACGTTTCACCTGCCCCGCAGCAGCTTGAAGATTGCCGGTATCGCCTTTGGCGTCGGTGTTTTGCTGTTCCTGGTGGTCTGGCTCAATGCCCGTCGCCAGAATGAGTTCTATCGCGCCGATCCGGCCCAGCCGCAGGCCAACAGTGCGGTACTGGCGCCCCTGCCGGCGCCATTACCGGCCGGTGCCGGCGCCAGCGACATGCCCGATGCGCGCCCGGAAGCCGTGGAAGAAACCCCGGAGCTGGTGGAAACCGCGCCTGCACCGCCGCCGCAACCCATCGCCGAGGCGGCACCGGTTGAAACCCCGCCCGCAGCGCCAGTAGCTGCCGCGGCCCCCAGCGACCAGCCGGTGCCGCTGCCTGGCCAGAGCCCTGCCCCGGAATACCCTGCAGCGGCGTTGCGCCGTGGCGAAAGCGGCACGGTGATCGTGCGCGTGGATGTCGATGCCAGCGGTGCGCCGCTGGACGTGCGGGTAATCCAGCGCAGTGGCTCGCGCGAGCTGGACCGTGCCGCGCAGGAAGCGGTTCGCAACTGGCGTTTCCAGCCAGCGCAAAGCAATGGCCAGCCCATGCAGGGCAGCCTGGAAATCCCGTTCGACTTCAAACCGGCGCCTTAAACTGAACCCCGGCTCCCCAACGGGGCCGGTTCACGCCAAAAGTCATTCGCCGTTTGGGAGTGCAGGACCAGACTTGCTGCGTAGACGTTACGCAGAGGCTCCATGTCGATGTCCAGCATCCCCCACCAGCACAGCGCAAGCCATGATCCAGCAGCACGCCCGCACGGCGTTGCTGCGGCTTGGTTGTGGGGTCTGTTGGCGCTGGCGGTACTGGGCACCTTCAGCTTGGTGGGCTACCGCAGCCTGCAGACACCAACGGAAAGCGGCCCGGTGTCGATCACCACGGCCGATACCACCACGGTGATCAGCATTGCCGGCAATCGCGATGCCGAGCCACTGCCCAGCAATCCAATGCCAGACTACCCTGCCGCCGCGCTCAATGCCGGGCTGGAAGGCGATGTGATCGTGCGCCTGCAGATAGACGCCAACGGCCGAGTCAGCCAAGCCACGGTTGTCGGGCACGAGGGCGGTGTGGATCCAGCGCTGGATCAGGCCGCCATCCAAGCACTGCAGCATTGGCGCTTCCAGCCCGCGATGCGGGATGGCCGCGCCATCAACAGCGTGGTGCAGGTGCCGGTGGAGTTCAGGACCGGACGCTGAGCCCGAAACCGGCACCACTGGCCAGGCTGTCGAAGCCTGGGAACGAGGTCGCCACGTTGGCGACATCATTGATGCGCACTTCACCGGTACTGAGCTGGCCGGCAATGGCAAAGGCCATCGAGATGCGGTGATCGCCGTGGCTCTCGATGGTGCCGCTACCCAGCGGTCCGCCGAAAATGGTCGCACCATCTTCGGTCTCGTCCACGCGCAGACCGAGATCACGCAAGCCGGTGGCCATCGCCGCGAGACGATCTGACTCCTTCACCCGCAGCTCGGCCGCACCGCGCACGACGGTCTGGCCTTCGGCGGCAGCCGCAGCCACGAACAAGGCCGGGAACTCGTCGATCATGTCCGGTACCAGCGCTTCCGGAATCTCAGCGCCCTTGAGCTGGGCATAGCGCACAACCAGATCTGCGACCTGTTCGCCACCGTGCTCGGCATGGTTCTCCTCGGTGATGTCCGCGCCCATCAAGCGCAGCGCAGCCAGCAGGCCGGTGCGACGCGGATTCAAGCCGACCGAACGCAAACGCACTTCCGAGCCGGGAATGACGCTGGCCGCAACAATGAAGAACGCCGAGGACGAGAAGTCCGCCGGCACCGAAATGTCGGTCGCGCGCAGGCGCTGGCCGCCGCGCAGGCGCGCCTTGCCCGGTGCGAACTCGATCTCCACACCGAATGCACGCAGCATGCGCTCGGTGTAATCGCGGGTTGGATGCGGCTCGACCACTGATGTCTCGCCTTGCGCATACAGGCCAGCCAGCAGCAGCGCCGACTTGACCTGCGCACTGGCCACCGGCAATTCGTAATCGATGCCGTGCAGTGTCTGGCCACCATGGATATGCAGCGGCGGCGTGCCATCGTCCTGGGTGTCGATGCGCGCACCCATCTGCGCCAGCGGCCCGGTCACCCGGCGCATCGGTCGCTTGGACAGCGACGCGTCACCAACCAACGTGGTGTCGAACGGCTGTGCGGCCAGCAGGCCAGCCAGCAGCCGCATGCCGGTGCCCGCATTGCCGCAGTCCAGCTCACCGTGCGGGGCTTTCAAGCCATCCACGCCGACGCCATGAACGATCCGCTGCGACGCCGACGGCGTTTCAAAACGCACGCCCATCTGCTCGAAGATATGGGCGGTGGCGCGGGTGTCCTCGCCTTCCAGAAAACCATCGATATGCGACACGCCATCGGCCAACGCGGCGAACATCACCGAACGGTGCGACACCGACTTGTCACCGGGAATGGCGAGCGTGCCCTGCAGGGCGGAACCTTTGCGTGCAATCCAGTAAGGCTGGGAACTCATGCGGTCTCTCTAGTATTCAGTGCGCCAGGGGCGCGTCAGCAAACCCTTCTCCCTCCGGGAGAAGGTGCCCGGAGGGCGGATGAGGGTGCGAACGCACATGGCTGCAGCGAATTCAAGAATCTCGGTCAGCCAATCCTCACCCCAACCCCTCTCCCGCAGGGAGAGGGGCTCGAAACTCAAGGCACTGCGACCGGGTAGGAGCCGAGCACCTTGATCTGCGCCGAGTGCGACTTCAGCTCGGCCAGCGCGGCCTGCATTGATGCGTCTTCGATATGGCCGGCCAGGTCGATGAAGAAGCCGTATTCCCACTTGGCCTGGTGCGATGGCCGCGATTCGATGCGGTTCATGCTGATGCCATGGCGCGCGAACGGGCTGAGTACGTCGAACAGCGCGCCGGGCTTGTCGTGGATGAAGACCAGCACCGAGGTACGGTCATGGCCCGACGACGGGAACAGCTGGCGGCCAATCACCAGGAAGCGCGTGGTGTTGTCCGCGTCGTTCTGGATCGGCTTGGTCACCACCTTTTTCAGGCCATAGACGTGCCCTGCACTCTCGCCACCGATGGCCGCTGCGTCTTCGGCGTTGCGGGCGCGACGGGCACCTTCGGAGTTGCTGGACACCGGCACCTTTTCGGTCTTGGGCAGGTTCGCCCGCAACCACGCCGAGGTCTGCATGAAGGCCTGCGGATGCGCGTAGATGCGCTCGATGTCTTCGATGCGGCCAGTGCGTGAAAGCAGGTACTGCTGCACGCGCAGCTCGACTTCGCCACAGATCTTGAGGTTGGAGGTCAGGAACATGTCCAGGGTGATCTGGATCGTGCCCTGCCCGGAATTCTCCACCGGCACCACGCCGAAATCGGCGTTGCCGTTTTCCACTTCCTGGAAGATTTCTTCGATATTGGCCAGCGGCAAACCCAGCGCCGAACGACCAAAGTGTTTGTGCGCGGCCTGCTGGGTGAACGAGCCTTCCGGGCCGAGGTAGCCGATCTTCAGCGGCTCCTGCTGGGCCAGGCAGGCCGACATGATTTCGCGATAGACGTGCACCAGCACTTCGTCACTGAGCGGGCCTTCGTTGCGGTCCACCACCATGCGCAGCACCTGTGCTTCGCGCTCCGGGCGGTAGTAGTCAACGGCTGCCGCGAGCTTGCCCTTGGCCTTGCCGACCTGATGGGCGAAGTTGGCCCGCTCGGCAATCAAGGCCTGGATGCTGCGATCGATCTGGTCGATCTTGGCGCGCACATCCGACAGTACCGGCTTGGCGACGGCCAGGGTCTCGGTGACCGCTTTCTTGCGGGCGGCCGTCTTCTTCACCGCAGCAGGCTTGCTCGCGGCTTTCTTGGCGGCAGGTTTGGCTGCGGTGGCCGGCTTGGCCTTGCTGGCGGTCTTGCTTGGCTTGGTCGCCATGGAATCGTCTACCTGTTACAGGCCGGCGCAACGCGCACGGCGGGAGTGGTTCAACCGTTGCGCTGCTGGAAATCACGCATGAACGCTGCCAGCGCCTGCGCACCTTCCAGCGGCATGGCGTTGTACAGCGAAGCGCGGATACCACCGACAGCCTTGTGACCTTTCAGCGCCAGCAAGCCGGCTGCCTTGGACTCGCTGACAAAGCGCGCATTGAGCTCGTCACTGGGCAGGAAGAACGGAATGTTCATCCGCGAACGCACAGCCGCAGCCACTTCGTTGCGATAGAAGCCGCCGGAGCCATCAATGGCGTCGTACACCGCCGACGACTTGGCAAGACTCAGCTTGGCAAAGGCTTCCACACCGCCCTGGGCCAGCATCCACTTGAACATCAGCCCGGCCAGGTACCAGTTCCAGGTCGGCGGTGTGTTCAACATCGAATCGCGAGCGACATGCGAGCGGTAATCGAAGATATCGGCACGCGGCTGGCCGGCGCGTTCCAGCAGGTCGCGGCGGATGATGACCACGGCGATACCCACCGGGCCAAGGTTCTTCTGCGCGCCGGCATAGATCACGCCATAACGCGACACATCAATCGGCTCGGAGGCGATCGACGAGCTGAAGTCGGCGATCAGCGGCACGCCGCCAACATCCGGAACATCGCGGAACTCGATGCCGTGGATGGTTTCGTTGGCAGTGATGTGCACGTACGCCGCATCGTCCGACAGCTGCCATTGCGAGCGCGCCGGGATATCCCGATAGCCACTGGCCTCACCGCTGGCGGCGATGTTGACGTCGACATAGGGCTGGGCCTGCTTGACCGCAGTCTTGCCCCAGTGGCCACTGACCACGTAGTCCACGCGTTGGCCCGGGCTGGCGAAGTTCAGCGGCAGCAGTGCCTGCTGGGTGGTGGCACCGCCACCGAGGAACAGCACCGCGTAATCGTCGGGAATACCGATCAGGTGGCGCAGATCAGCTTCGGCCTCGGCCGCCACGGCCATGAAATCGGCGCTGCGATGGCTGATCTCGACAATGGACGCACCTACGCCATTCCATTCCAACATTTCCGCCTGCGCCTGACGCAGGACCGATTCCGGCAATGTCGCAGGGCCGGCACTGAAATTGAATGCGCGCGTCATGTCACACCTGTTGAGCAGAACCCCTAGTATGCCGCAGCGCAACAGCCTTGGGCCATCCGGAAAAGGTTGCATCTGCACCCATTTCGGACCGCTGTTTCAGTGCTGCCCATGCGTCGGGCAAACGCCACCGGAACCGGTGCTCAGCGTGCCCCGAACAGCAACAAGCCGCTGATCGCCGCACCCAGCAGCAAGGCACTGAGCAGCAGCCACGGCCAACGCCGCGGCAGCCTGGGCTTGGCCGGTACCGGCGTCGATGGCTTGAGTGCAACCGGCTCGTCATCCTCCTCCTGCGGGAACGCCACACTGGCCGAGGCCGGGCCCAGCGGGACTTCCAGGACAAAGCGGTGGTTGCCCTCGAACACCACCTGGTCGCCGGCCTGTAGCCAGCAATGGCGGGTGATCACGCCATTGACCAGGCTGCCGTCGGCCGAGCCCAGATCGCGCAGCAGAACCTTGTCACCGTGCCGTTCGAAACGGGCATGACGCGCGGCGAAGGCCGGGTCGTCGATGAGAATGTCGCTGGCCGGATCACTGCCGATGACGCGCGGCGTGTCCAGGGTAAAGCTGCGGCCGTGATGGCGGCCACCTACCCCGCGCAACAGCACCCGCAGGTCGTCGCCAGCATCAGTCGGGGCTTCAGGGGGATGCGCCACCTGCTCGCAGTCGCCACGCAGCAGCATTTCCGCGCCGTCGGCATATACCGAATCACCTGCGCGCAGCAGCGCCATGCGCCGCACCGGACGGCCGTTGACATGGATGCCGCGGCCGCCATTGGCAACCTGCAACCAGACCCCGCGCTGATCGGTACAGAACTGCGCCAACAGCAATGGGCCAACACTGCCGTCGCCCAAGCGGACTTGACCCGAGGCGTGGCGCACAATGCGCTGGACACCCGGCATCAATGACTGATCCGGCTGCTGACGATTACTGAAATGGACTTGCAGAGTGCGCACCGGCAGCAGACTAGCAGGTCATCCGGTCATGCAGAAGGTGTACGCAAGGCTTGGACTACGCCGCGCCGGTCCGCACAATGGCGCATCTTTCTTACAAACAGCAGTCCAGGCCATACGCCATGTCCACCATTGATATCCAGCACGCCCATTCCCTGTCCGATGACAAGGCCCGCACCGCCATCGCCGAAGTCGCGGAAAAACTGCAGGAGCGCTTCGACGTGGCCACCCGCTGGGACGGCCCAGTGCTGCACTTCAACCGTTCCGGTGTGGACGGCGCCATCGAGCTGCTGCCGGGTGCGGTGCGGGTCAAGGCCGAGCTGGGCTTCCTGCTGTCGGCAATGAAAGGCATGGTGGAGTCCGAAATTCAACGCGTGCTGACCGACAAGCTCGGCTGAGCAGGCACCGTCACACAACTCGAGCCGCCAAGCCGTTACGGTGTAGCTGAACTCTTCAACCCCGCACAGGAGCATCGTCATGACCACCTACGAGCAACGCCCGGAAGACGAGGACGACACCACTGGCGCGCAAGGCCAGGCCGAGCGCTTGACCAGGAAGGTGACCGAGTCGGCCCAGCAGGTCTGGCTGGCCGGTCTGGGCGCGCTATCGCGTGCGCAGGCCGAGGGCAGCAAACTGTTCGACACCCTGGTCAAGGAAGGCCAGGACAGCGAAGCCCGTTCCCGCGAGCAGTCGCGCAAAGGCGAAAGCCTGCGCGACACCGTGGAGAACACCCTGGGCCAGGCCCGCGAGCGCGCCGCCGGTACCTGGGACAAGGTCGAAAAATCATTTGAAGACCAGGTCCACAACGTGCTGCGACGCATGGACATCCCCTCGCGCTCGGACATCGAGGCGCTGAACGACCGCCTGGACGCCCTTAACCGCCGCCTTACCCGGGCCGAGAGCCGCGCCGCGCACGACGGGCAGCACGCTGAAGACCAATGATGTTGCAAAGCAGCATTGGTTGAGCAAGAATCAATCACCCGCCAGCAGTACCGCGCCGTAAGTCTCCCTCCCCTCACGGCATCGGATGGCGGGTTTTTCATGCCTGCGATTTGCCCAGGCGGCCGAAATCCGGGTTTCGGACCTGCCAGCGAGCGATAATCCGCTGTTCACCGCGCCGCTCACGCAGCAACAGACGGCGGCCGCAAACGCTGGAGACACGCATGCACACCCCGTACCCGGATCCTGATCCCGGCACCCAGACCCGGCACGCCCTGCACGGCCACTACCCACGTGCCGAGACCGTGGATGACTTCCGCCGAAATCTGGCACTGGTCCACGAGCGCATCGATGCGGCCTGTCAACGTGTCGGCCGCGATCCGGTCGGCGTGCGACTGCTGCCGGTCAGCAAGACCATCGACGAAGCCCATATCCGCCTTGCCTATCAGGCCGGTTGCCGCGTGCTGGGCGAGAACAAAGTGCAGGAGGCCCACCACAAGTGGGAGGCCATGCAGGACCTTGGCGACCTGCGCTGGTCGGTGATCGGCCACCTGCAGACCAACAAGGCCAAGCTGGTGGCGCGTTTCGCCGACGAATTCCAGGCCCTGGACAGCCTGCGTCTGGCCGAAACCCTTGAACGTCGGCTGCAGGCCGAAGGCCGCTCGCTGGACGTGTTCGTGCAGGTGAACAGCTCCAACGAGACCAGCAAATACGGCTTGGCACCCGAAGCGGTCGCCGGTTTCCTGCAGGCCCTGCCACGCTCCGGCGCGTTGCGGGTCCGTGGCCTGATGACCCTGGCCCTGTTCTCCGCCGAGCCGGCGCAGGTCCGGGCCTGCTTCGTTCGCCTGCGTGAGCTGCGCGATCAGCTGCGCCAGCACGCACCTGCCCACATCGGGCTGGATGAGCTGTCGATGGGCATGTCCGGGGACTTCGAGATCGCCATCGAGGAAGGTGCAAGCGTGGTCCGGGTCGGTCAGGCCATCTTTGGCGCGCGGGCGCTACCCGACAGCCATTACTGGCCGGCGACAACGCCTGCGGATTAATTCACGGGCGCAGTTCAAAAAGGCGAAGTCAGCCTGCTCTTACGGTCGTCAGGGAAGATAGACTGGGCGCCATCTATAGGCTTTCAGGTATGTCGATGTTTTCGTGGATTCTGGCCCTGTTGCTTGCGTTGCTCTTGTGGGGCCTGGCTTCTGCATACCTCTGGTTGGTCGCCCGCCGTCAAACCGAGCGCCAGCATGGCCTGGCCGCATTGGCTGGCATGCGCTGGCGCGAGTTTTCCCGCATCGTGCACCAGGCCATGGCCGAGCAGCGCGACCTGCACCCGCTGACCGACGACGATGAAAACGACCGCGGCACCAGCAGCGATTTCCTGCTGCAGCGCGGCGGCCAGCGCTGGCTTGTATCGTGCAAGCACGGCCGCGCCTACCGCTTCGATGCGACTGCCATCCATGAGCTTGCCTCGGCCATCAGCCTGACCGGCGCCGCTGGCGGCCTGCTGATCACCGAAGGTCACGTTGAGCGCGACGGCCTGGCCGAGGCGGAAAAGCACTCGATCGAAATCATCGATGCGCGTCAGTTGTGGGAGCTGCTCAAGCCCTATATGCCCACCGAAGCGCACGAGACAGTCACTGGCATCGCCCGCCGCGAAGCGGTCCGTCACACAGGCATTGCCGGATTGGCGGCAGCCACCCTGGGCCTGCTTGCCGGCATGGGCTACATGACCATGCAAGGTGATTCCCCAGCAGCTGCGCCAATCGCCACGGCACCGCAGGTTGTCGCCGCACCAACTGCCGAACCGGCAGCTGCAGCCGAGCCTGCCGCTGAACCCAGCAACGCCAAGCCTGCCGCCGCCGCAACGAGCGCCGCTCACCCGGGCGACCTTGTGCAGGACCCGGACGCCGCCACCTTGCTGCGCTACCAGCAATCCGTTTCAAAAGCCCTGGCCGGCACTTCCGGCGTGGTCAGCGGCATCTGGTTGACCCGCTCCACCCTGTCGGTGGAACGCAGTGGCGATGACGCCCAGGTGTGGCCGCTGATCTGCCAGCAGCTGCAGCGCTACCCGGCACTGCGCACCACCCGCGTGCAGCTCAACCCGCGTCCCGGCGTGGATGAGCCGGTGCGCTGGCGGCAGTGCAGCACCATCTGAGAGTCAGCAGCTTCCAGCCAGGCCATTGGCTTGGCTGGAGATTGAATCGGACGGATTGAATCAAACGCGCAGAATCAGCGTGCTCCCGGCGCGAAGCGGGCAATCAGGTCGTAGGCATCGCCGAGGAACATCTGCCGGACCCAGGTGATGGGCAGTTCGCCACGCCAGGTCTGGCGGTCGATGACCAGGCAAGCCGTGCCCACCGCAACCTTCAGCAATGCAGCTTCGTCAGCGGTCGCGGCCACCGCGCTGATGCGATGCTGTCCGCGCGTCCATGACACGTTCTGCAGCAGCCAGCTGCCCGGCGCATGGATGGAGAAATCCACCTTCAAGGTTTCCGGCACCGCTTCGGGATTGATCAACCGGCGCTCCAACGCCAGCGGCTTGCCGTCAGCCAGGTGCAGGCAGCGCATCGCCAGCAGCTTGCCGTCACCTACCAGTTGCAGCTCTTCGACCGAGGTTTCCCTGGCCTTGCGGTGCGCGCGTTCCAGCAACTGGAAACCGTACTCGTGGCCGCGGTCGGTGACCGCCACTTCGATGTCGGGGATTTCCAGCGCCACCTGCTCCAGGTGCGGCGGCTGCCGTGCAACGAAGGAACCTGCGCGACGGCGGCGTTCGATCATGCCGCTCTCGGCCAGCGCGGTCAGCACCTTGTTCACCGTCATCCGCGAGCAACCGTACTGTTCCATCAACTCGTGTTCGAACGGAATACGGAAGCCAGGCTCCCATTCGCCGCTGAGGATGCGGCCTTCGATGTCACTGCGGATGCGGTGATTGAGGGTGGGAGCTTTCTTGCCCTTCACTCGGGTTTCCTGAAAGAGACGGTGTCTGGCCGATAACCGACCTTAGCCCAGTATCCGCGCAAGCGCGGCACGGTAACGCGCGCTGATCGCATCGCGGTTCACGTGGCGACCATCGCGGACCAGGGCCCGACCGTTGCGCCAGACGCTGCGAAGGGCGCCATTACGTGCGGCGAACAGCCAGCTGTCAAGCAAGGCGTCACCGCTGCGATTGAGCAGGGCCGGATGCTCGGCATCCAGTTCCAGCAGATCAGCAGCAGCACCCACGCTCAAACCCGCCTGTACACCCAACGCCTGTGCGCCCCCCTCCCCTGCCTGCTGATAGAGCCAGCGGCCACTGGACAGATCGCCCGGCGAAAGTACATTTCGGCCCCGTAGCTGCAGGCGTTGACCGTATTCGAGCAGACGCAGCTCCTCGGCCGCATCGATCAATACATTGGAATCGGAACCGACGCCGAAGCGACCGCCGACCCGCACGAACTCGCGCATCGGGAACAGGCCGTCACCCAGATTGGCCTCGGTGATCGGGCACAGGCCGACCACCGCACCACTGTCCGCCATCAACTGCACCTCTTTGTCGTTGACGTGGGTAGCGTGCACCAGGCACCAACGCGCATCGACAGCAGCATTGGCATACAGCCATTCGACCGGTCGCTGACCGCTCCAGGCAAGGCAGGCATCGACTTCGCGGGTCTGCTCGGCAATATGGATATGGATCGGGCCCGGTGCCAATGCAACCAACGCCTGTAATTCTTCCGGCGTGCTTGCGCGCAGGCTGTGTGGTGCCAGCCCCAGCACCGCATCGGGCGTGTCTGCCAGGGCGCGTTTGCAGCCTTCAAGCAGGTCCGCAAAACCATCGATGTCGTGCAGGAAGCGCCGTTGCGCCGGTGTTGGTGCGGCTCCGCCAAAGTCGCTGTGCGCGTAGAACACCGGCAGCAGGGTCAGGCCCAGACCGGTTTCATCCGCCCCCGCCGCGACCCGTACCGACATTTCCGCATGGTCGGCGTAGCGGCTGCCGTTTTCAGTGTGGTGCAGATAGTGGAACTCGCCGACGCGGGTGAAGCCGCTTTCCAGCATCTCCATGTACGCCTGCGCGGCAATGGCCTGGAAGGTCTCCGGGTCCAGGCGGTCCAGGAACCGGTACATCAGTTCGCGCCAGCTCCAGAAGCTGTCGCCGGAGCGCCCACCAACCTCGGTAAGCCCGGCCATCGCCCGCTGGAAGGCATGACTGTGCAGGTTGCCCAGGCCCGGGACCACCACGTCCAGACGCTGCGACTGGCCGTCCCAGACTTCGCCGGCAACCACCGCGGTGATGCGACCGGCAACGCTCTCGATACGCACATCCTGCGCCCAGCCCTGCGGCAACAAGGCGTGGGCCGCGTGGAAACGAACCGTTGGGGCTGGCTTGATCGTTGTCACTGGACACTCTCCGATGGTCGCCGTTATTGTATATACAAATAGGCACGGAGAGGGACAATGCGCTGCGACACGCTATGGCACAACGCCAACCTGATGACCCTGGACGACGCCTCGGGCGGACTGGGCAGCATCCGCGACGGTGTTGTCGCCGCCCGCGATGGCCGCATCCTGCATGTCGGGCCAGCAGCAGATGCCCCTGCATTTGACGCCGATAACCGCGTCGACTGCAATGGCCGCTGGATCAGCCCCGGCCTGATCGACTGCCATACCCACCTGGTCTATGCCGGCAACCGCGCCGGCGAGTTCGAGCAACGCCTGCAGGGTGTGACCTACGCACAGATTGCCAAGGCCGGTGGCGGCATCGTTTCCACCGTCAGCGCAACCCGCACCGCCGATGACGCGGCCTTGATCGAGGCCAGCCTGCCCCGCCTGGATGCGATGCTGGCCGAAGGCATCACCACCATCGAGATCAAATCCGGCTACGGCCTGACCTTGGCCGACGAACGCAAGCAGCTACGCGTTGCGCGCGAACTGGGCGTGCTGCGCAAGGTGGAGATCGCGCCGACCTTTCTTGGTGCACATGCCGTGCCGCCAGGCTATGAGGCACAGGCTTACATCAACGAAGTCTGCGCCGTGATGATTCCGGCAATCGCCGCGGAAGGGTTGGCGGATGCCGTCGACATTTTCTGCGAGAACATCGCCTTTTCGCCCGCGCAGGCGCAGCAGGTTTTCGATGCCGCCAAACAGCATGGGCTGGCAATCAAGATCCACGCAGAACAGTTGTCCAACCAACACGGTGCGGAATTGGCCGCACACAACGGCGCACTGTCCGCGGACCACATCGAACACCTGGATGAAGCAGGGATTGCCGCGATGCGCGCCTCGGGCACGGTCGCCGTGCTGCTCCCCGGCGCCTACTACTTCACCCGCGAGACCGTGTTGCCCCCCATCCAGGGCCTACGTGATGCAGGCGTGCCGATGGCGCTGGCCACCGACAGCAACCCGGGCACTTCGCCGCTGACCAGTCCGCTGCTGACGATGAACATGGGCGCCACCTTGTTCCGCATGACCGTGGCCGAGTGCATCGCCGGCTTCACCCGCGAAGCCGCGCGTGCCCTTGGCCGCGGCAACCGCATCGGCAAGCTGATGAACGGCATGGACTGCGATCTGGCCATCTGGAACATCGAAGCACCCGCCGACCTGGTCTACCGGATCGGTTTCAACCCATTGCATGCCCGCGTCTGGCGCGGGCAAACCGTTTGAATCCGCCCCGCTTCAATCTTCCACATTGAATCTCGCACTTTGAACCTCGCACTGCTGGAGCACGCATGAGCACTACCTTGACCCTCCTCCCCGGCCACGTTCCGTTGGCGCAATGGCGGCAGATCTATCGCGGTGCCAACGTGCGCCTGGATGCATCGGCCCAAGCCGCGGTACTGCGCAGCGCACAGGTGGTGGATGCCATCGTCGCCAAGGGCGAGCCGGTCTATGGCATCAATACCGGCTTCGGCAAGCTGGCCAGTGTCCGCATCGAGCGCGAGGACCTGGAAACCCTGCAGCGCAATATCGTGTTGTCGCATGCTGCCGGTGTAGGCGAGCCGATGCCCGCCAACGTGGTCCGTCTGATGATGGCGCTGAAGCTGACCAGCCTGGCCCAGGGCGCCTCGGGTATCCGCCCGCAGACGCTGGCACTGCTGGAAGCAATGTTGCAGAAGGATGTGGTGCCGGTGGTGCCCTGCCAGGGCTCGGTTGGCGCGTCCGGCGATCTGGCACCGCTGTCGCATCTGGCCAGCGTGATGATTGGCGTTGGTGAAGCCTTTGTCGGCGGTGTGCGGATGTCGGCGGAAGCCGCCTTCGAGCAGGCCGGCCTGCAGCCGTTGGTGCTGGGCGCGAAGGAAGGCCTGGCCTTGCTCAACGGCACCCAGTATTCGACCGCTTATGCACTGGCCGGTCTGTTCGAGATCGAAGTGGTTTTCCAGGCCGCACTGGTTACCGGTGCGTTGTCGGTGGAAGCCGCCAAGGGCTCGGACACCCCGTTTGATCCACGCATCCACAGCATTCGCGGCCAGCGCGGGCAGATCGCCACCGCCGCGGTGCTGCGCGAGTTGATGCAGGGCTCGGCAATCCGCGAATCGCATCGCGACAATGACGTGCGCGTGCAGGACCCTTACTGCCTGCGCTGCCAGCCGCAGGTGATGGGCGCCGCGCTGGACGTGATGCGCCAGGCCGCCACCACCCTGGAAATCGAGGCCAATGGTGTCTCCGACAACCCGCTGGTGTTCACCGATACCGGCGAAGCACTGAGCGGCGGCAACTTCCACGCCGAGCCGGTGGCATTCGCAGCAGACATGCTGGCGATGGCGGTCTGCGAGATCGGCTCGATCAGCGAGCGTCGCACCGCCATGCTGGTGGACCCGGCGCTGTCCGGCCTGCCTGCTTTCCTGACCCCGAAGCCGGGCCTGAACTCCGGCTTCATGATCCCGCAGGTCACCGCAGCAGCACTGGTGTCGGAAAACAAGCAGCGCGCCTATCCGGCCAGCGTCGACTCGATCCCGACCTCGGCCAACCAGGAAGATCATGTGTCGATGGCCGCGCATGGTGCGCGTCGTTTGATTGCCATGGCTGAGAATGCTGCCAATGTGATCGGTATTGAACTGCTTGCCGCAGGCCAGGGCTGCGACTTCCATGCGCCGCTGCGTTCGAGTTCGGCGCTGGAGCAGGTGCGTTCGACCTTGCGCGCGCAGGTGCCTACCCTGGTGGACGACCGTTACTTCCATCCGGACATGGTTGCTGCGACTGCATTGGTGCGCGCGGGTGCATTGACCGCTGGCTTGAGTGTGCAGTTGCCGGGTGTTGATGTGACGGACAAGGCCTGATCGAAGCGTATGCAGAGCTGCCGGCCAGCGTTGGGGCGTTCTCGCGAAGAGCGCCCTCACCTGCCCTCCGGGCATCCTCTCCCGCTTGCGGGAGAGGCGAAGGCTGGCCGCGCGACTATCTGTCAGATCACGCAAGACCAATCGGAAGCCGCGAACCTGTCCCTTCTCCCGCTTGCGGGAGAAGGTGGCGCACAGCGCCGGATGAGGGGAGCTTTTGACCTTCATCGCGTAGAGCTCCCCCGTTCTGCCCCCCGCCTTCGCGGGGGCAGGCCCTTCGGGCATCTTCCCCCGCCAGCGGGGGAAGAACAAAGCCTGCCATACCCCAGGAATCCCCATGACGAACGCCCCTGACTGGCTGCAGATCCACCACGGTCACGCTCCACTGATCGTCAGCTTCCCGCATACCGGCACCGAGCTTCCTGCCTCGCGCGTTGGCCATTTCGTGTCACCGTGGCTGGCCCGCCGTGACGCCGACTGGTGGGTGCACGAGCTCTATACCTTTGCCAAGGCAATGGGCGCGACAACGGTACGCACCGCCATCTCGCGCTCGCTGATCGACGTCAATCGTGACCCCTCCGGTGTCTCCCTGTACCCAGGACAGAACACCACCGGCCTGTGCCCGCTAACCACCTTCGACAACCAGCCGCTGTACCGCGCCGGGCATGAGCCCGATGACGCGGAGATCCAGTATCGGCGCGAAACCTGGTTCGATCCCTACCACGCTGCACTGGCCCGCGAGATCGCCCGCCTGCGCGCGCAGCATGACACCGTGGTCGTCTACGACGCGCACTCGATCCGTTCCCTGATTCCGCATCTGTTCGATGGCGAACTGCCGCAGTTCAATATCGGCAGCGCTGGACCCAGCGGCGCGCCGGATACCTCCTGCGACAACGCGCTGACCGACGTGGTCGAGAACCTGTGCGCCATGAGCGGCATGAGCCACGTCCGCAACGGCCGCTTCAAGGGTGGCTGGATCACCCGCCACTACAGCAACACCGCCAACGGCGTGCACACCCTGCAGATGGAACTGGGCTGCCGCGGTTACATGCACGAACCCGCACCCGAGGACGTGGACGAGCACAGCTGGCCCACGCCTTACGACCCCGAACACGCAAGCCCCGTCCGCAACACCTTGCAGCAAGTGCTTGGCGCTTGTCTGGAATTTGCTACCAGGAGAAATGCATGACCCGCCACGACCCCTCCCGCAACCCGCGCGCACCTCGCGGCAATACGCTCAACTGCAAATCCTGGCAGACCGAAGCGCCGTTCCGCATGCTGCAGAACAACCTCGATGCGGAAGTCGCCGAAGACCCGACTTCGTTGGTGGTCTACGGCGGCATCGGCCGCGCCGCCCGCGACTGGGAAAGCTACGACAAGATTCTGGAAACCTTGAAGCGCCTGGACGACAACCAGACCCTGCTGGTGCAATCCGGCAAGCCAGTCGGTGTGTTTCCCACCCACCCGGATGCACCGCGCGTGCTGATCGCCAACTCCAACCTGGTTCCGCACTGGGCCAACTGGGAGCACTTCAACGAGCTCGATAAGAAGGGCTTGATGATGTACGGGCAGATGACCGCCGGCAGCTGGATCTACATCGGCAGCCAAGGTATCGTCCAGGGCACCTACGAAACCTTCGTGGAAATGGGCCGCCAGCACTACGGTGGCAGCCTGAGCGGCAAGTGGATCCTCACTGCCGGTTTGGGAGGCATGGGTGGCGCACAGCCGCTGGCCGCGTCGCTGGCCGGCGCCAGCAGCCTGACCATCGAATGCCGCCAGAGCAGCATCGACTTCCGCCTGCGCACCCGCTATGTCGACGAGCAGGCGACCGACATCGACGATGCACTGGCACGTATCGCCAAGTACACCGCCAGCGGTGAAGCCAAGTCGATTGCCCTGCTCGGCAATGCTGCCGAGATCCTGCCGGAACTGGTACGCCGCGGCGTGCGTCCGGATTGCGTTACCGACCAGACCAGCGCCCACGACCCGGTGCACGGCTACCTGCCGATCGGCTGGAGCGTGGAGCAATGGCTGGCCGAACAGCAGGCCAATCCGGAAAAGGTCCGCGATGCCGCCAAGGCAGCGATGCGCGTGCACGTTGAAGCCATGCTTGCCTTCCACGCTGCTGGCATACCGACTGTCGATTACGGCAACAACATCCGTCAGATGGCCTTCGACGAAGGCTTGCAGAACGCCTTCGATTTCCCCGGTTTCGTACCTGCCTATGTGCGCCCGCTGTTCTGCCGCGGCATCGGCCCGTTCCGCTGGGTGGCGCTGAGCGGCGACCCGGAGGACATCTACAAGACCGACGCCAAGGTCAAGGAGATCATCGCCGATGATCCCAACCTGCATCGTTGGCTGGACATGGCGCGTGAGCGCATCAGTTTCCAGGGCCTGCCAGCGCGCATCTGCTGGGTTGGCCTTGGCCTGCGCCACAAGCTCGGCCTGGCCTTCAACGAAATGGTACGTAACGGTGAACTCAGCGCACCGGTGGTGATTGGCCGCGATCATCTGGACAGCGGCAGCGTCGCGTCTCCAAACCGCGAAACAGAATCGATGAAGGACGGCTCGGATGCGGTCTCCGATTGGCCACTGCTGAACGCCATGCTCAATGTCGCCGGCGGCGCCACCTGGGTAAGCCTGCACCACGGCGGCGGCGTTGGCATGGGTTACTCGCAGCACTCCGGCGTGGTCATCGTCTGCGACGGCAGCGAGGCCGCCGACCAGCGCATCGCACGCGTGCTGTGGAACGACCCCGGTACTGGCGTGATGCGCCATGCCGATGCCGGCTACGACATCGCCATCGACTGCGCCAAGGAGAAGGGACTGGATCTGCCGGGCATCCTCGGCTGACCGAACGCCTCTGGCCGTGAATGCAACGGGCAGGCCTGTGGCCTGCCTGTTGTGCTTTCCGCACTGAAGTCCAATGGGTTCGTGCCTGCCATGAGCCGTGCTGTCGCAACGCATCCAAGCCCGGCATCACCCGCTTGTTGCAAGCCTGCGACCGGCACAGACCTGCCGTTACGCGCATCCATGCGATGTGCTATTGAAGACCAACGATCAAACCGATGGTCTTGCCATGCGTGGCTTGCTTGCCCTATTACTGTTGCTCGGCGCGGGAAGTGCCTCGGCCCTTGCCATGTCGCCCCCCGCGTCGGCGCGGCCTCAGCCCGCCGATGTAGATGCCGCCATGCCCGGGCTTGCAAGGCTCACCTTGAACCGCCTGCCCCACGGCGACGAACAGCAGCTGCTGGATACCCGTTTCCGACTGCAGATAGTCGCAGGCCAGTACCCACAGGCGATCGAAAGCATTCACAAGCTGCGCGCATTGCGCGGCGATCCACCCCAGCAGCCACCGTTGTATCTCCAGTACGAGATCTACGCGAGCGCCAAACAGCTGCAGCAAACGCAACGGATCCGTTTCGCAGACGCATGGAAACGCAGTTTTGCAGACCACTTCCAGCGGCTCGATGACCCGACCGCCCTGAAGGCCGAATTCGCTTTCGGCAGCAATCTGCAACGCCTGCGCGAACAGCGGGACAGTCTGGTCGATGCCACCGACAGTGTCACGGCACTGAACGACGAGCAAGCCACCGCCCTGCTGCGCGCATGGCAGGTGCATGCCGCATACGCGGACTTTCTGCCGCTGGTACCGCAGGCGATCAGTGAAGACGACGCGCGGCGTTACAGCATTGACCGCAACATCAGCATCACCACGCCCGATGGCGCACGCATCTCCGCCATCTCCGTGCATCCAGCCGAGGCCCGCCGATTGCCGGTGCTGCTGACTTTCACCATCTATGCAAACGACGACTGGGCCTGGTCCGATGCCAAGATGATGGCCGCACACGGCTATGCCAGCGTGGTTGCCTACAGCCGCGGCAAGGGCCGCAGCCCTGATCCCGTCCGTCCGTATGAGCACGACGGCAGCGATGCCGCAGCAGTGATTGCCTGGGCCGCCGCCCAACCGTGGAGCAACGGCAAGGTCGGCATGTACGGCGGCAGCTACAGCGGCTTTACCCAGTGGGCAGCACTCAAACAGCGCGCACCCGCGCTCAAGGCCATCGCCACCTCGGCAACCACCGCTCCCGGCATCGACGTGCCGATGGAAGGCGGAATCTTCCTCAACTTCATCTATCCCTGGCCGTTCTACACAACGAACAACACCTCGCTGGACGACGCCACCTATGGCGACAGCGGGCGATGGAACGCCTTGAACAGTCGCTGGTACCGCAGCGGGCAGGCCTATCGCGACCTGCCGACGCTGGACGGCGCCGCAAACCCCTGGTTCGAGCGCTGGTTGCAGCATCCCACCTACGACGCTTACTGGCAGGCATTGATTCCCCAAGGGCGCGAGTTCGCTGACATCGGCATTCCGGTGCTGGCGACAACCGGCTATTTCGACGGCGCGCAGATTGGCGCCCTGCACTACTTCCGCGAGCATCTGAAGCAGCGCCCGGATGCCGATCACACGCTGCTCATCGGTCCCTATGAGCACTTCACCATGCAGACCGGCGTGCCCGAACAGGTGCAGGGCTATACGCCCGATCCGGCGGCGCGCGTGGACCTGCAGGCACTGCGTTTGGCGTGGTTCGACCACGTACTCAAAGCAGCAGCCAAACCAGCGCTGCTGGCTGACAGGGTCAACTGGCAGGTCATGGGCAGCAACCAGTGGCGGCACGCCGCATCACTCGATGCAATGCCGACACGCCAACAACGTTTCTACCTGCTGCCCGCCAGCGGCGGCGGCCATCGACTCGCCGCCGAACCAGCACCCACACGCAGCAGTGTGCAACGCATCGATTTCCGTGAACGCGGCGACGCGGCATGGCAACCGCCAACACAGGTCATCAACCGCGAGCTTGATACCCATGCCGGCCTGGTCTTCCTCAGCGAACCGCTGGAACAGGACACCGAGCTGGCCGGCGCGTTCTCGGGCACATTGGATTTCAGCCTCAACAAACAGGACGCCGACATCGCGCTCGCCATCTACGAACTCACCGCCGATGGCGACTATCTCGATCTTGCCTACTGGCTGCAGCGGCTCAGCCATGCAGCCGACCCCAGCCAGCGCCAGCTGCTCGCACCCGCACAACGGCATAGCGTGCGCTTGACCGACACCCGTTTGCTGGGCCGCAAACTGGCTGCAGGCAGCCGTCTGGTCATAACCCTCGGAGTCATCAAGCAACCGGATCGGCAGCTCAATCTCGGCAGCGGCAAGAACCCCAACGATGAAACACTGGCTGATGCGGGTACGCCCTTGGAGATACGCTGGTATGGCAGCAGCCATATCAACCTGCCGGTGCGCGAATGAGGCATGCGCCGACGCCTGCCTTTCTACATGCCCCGCTGGAGTTAGAACCAGCAATGCATGAATACACGCATTGCACTGGGAACGCCCGGATCCTGGCGAGGCCCCTCGATCAACCTCTCGTAGCGGCATTGTGCGGGCACGACGTTCAGCCGAACGCACTACCTCGCGCCGGAATCAGACAGACGCGCAGTGCTCGACGATCAACTGGATCGCCTTGCCGCCGCGATAGTCATCACTCACCAGACGGTAGGCGATCTGCACCTGTTGCGCAGGTGCCGCGCCATTCCAGCCATTGAAGTAAATGGCATTGATCCGCGCGGCACTGCCCGACTGACGCAACACCAGCTTCAGATGACGTTCTTTCAGCACCCGCCATTCAAGCACTTCGAATGCGCCATCAAACAATGGTTCGGCAAACCCCTGGCCAAACGGACCGGCCAAGCGCAGCGCCTCAGCGTGCTGGAAGTCCAGCTCGACGGGGGACAGCTCGCCATCGCTGAGCAGTTGCTGCTGCAGCAGCGCCGGGTCCAGGCTGTGCTGCACCTGCTGCTCGAACGCAGCCTTGAACGCTTCCAGATTTGCCAACGACAAGCTGAGGCCCGCTGCCATCGCATGGCCGCCGAACTTCTCCATCAACCCTGGGTGATTGGCGTTCACTGCAGCCAAGGCATCACGAATATGGAAGCCGCTGATCGAGCGCGCCGAACCACGTAATGCATCAGCACCGGGCTCGGCCGGGGCGAGCGCAATGACCGGCCGGTGCAGCCTGTCCTTCATCTTTGAAGCGACCAGGCCGACCACGCCCGGATGCCATTCGGCATCGAACAGGCAGGCCGCAACCGGGCGCTGCATGGCGTCATCCAGCAGTGCGCGGGCGACGGCACGCTCGGCATCGTCGGTCATGATCTGCTGTACCGCGCGGCGCTCGGCGTTGATCTCTTCCAGCAGCGTGGCGATATGCCGCGCCTGTGCCGGGTCTTCGGTCAGCAACAGCTCGATGCCCAGCGCCATGTCTTCCAGGCGCCCTGCAGCATTCAACCGTGGCGCAACGGCGTAACCGATGTCGCTGGCGCTGAGCCGGCGCGGGTCACGTCCGCTCACCTCGATCAAGGCCTGCAGGCCGACGCTGGCCTTGCCGGCGCGCAGTCGCCGCAAACCTGCTGAAACAAGGGCGCGATTGTTTTCATCAAGTGCCACCAGATCGGCGACAGTGCCGACGGCAACCAGATCCAGCAGCGTCAGCAGATCAGGTTCCGGCAGCGTTCCGAATGCCGCCTGCTCGCGCAGGTGGCGACGTAGCGCCATCAGTACGTAGAAAATGACGCCAACGCCAGCCAGCGCCTTGCTGGGGAATGCATCGCCGTCCACGTTCGGGTCGACGATCGCATCAGCCGGCGGCAACTGTTCACCAGGAAGATGGTGATCGGTGACCAGAACCTGCCAGCCCAAGGCCTTTGCTGCGCGCACGCCGGCATGACAGGCAATGCCGTGATCGACCGTGACCAGCAGATCCGGCTTCAACGCGGCAAGTTCCTCAACCAGGGACGGCGACAAGCCGTAGCCATGCAGCATCCGGTTCGGCACGGCATGCACGACGTCACGCGCGCCCAGCATACGCAGGCCGCGTACGCCCACGGCACAGGCGGTGGCGCCGTCACAGTCAAAATCACCGACGATCAGGATGCGCTTGTCGCTGGCGATGGCATCAGCCAGCAACTGCACGGCGGCCTGCATGCCGCCCAGCAGCTCGGGCGCATGCAACTGCGCCAGTCGCGGCTGTGCCTGCTCTGGCGTGGTGGCACCACGCGCAGCGTAGATGCGGCGCAGCAACGGCAGGGTGTCATTACTCCAGCCTTCGGTCGCGACCATCTCGCGCCGAACGATCTTCATACTGTCACTCATCGACAAGCGTCATGATCGGTTTCTTCCACAGGAGCCAACGCTGCCCGCGAGTGATGCGATAGCCGGTGCCGTCTTCGAAATCCAGCTGCAACTCGCTGAGTTCGCCACGCTTGAGTGCATCGAGCAAAGGGGCGATTGCATCCCGAGCGAGCTGCTGCAGCGAACGCAGTTGGCGCAGATCGACCAACGCATCCACGCTCTGCTCGCCGCCCAGGCGCACCCCGGCCATCGCAGCCAAACCCTGCACCAGGGCATCACGGCTGCGCACCTGCGCGTGCGCGGTATGTACCGATGCCGGCAGGCTGCCAGCGCCCCAGAACCACAGTGAATTGACCGCACGCTGGCCTTGCGCCACGCGTTGTTCATTCCATGGATGCTGGTGCAGGACCACCTGCGCTTCGGTCAACAAAGCGCGCCAACGGCGTCCGTTCTCTCCGTTGGGCAGATGCGAGAACAAATCGTCGCCGAGCACCACATCCGGTTCTGCAAACTCGGGCAGCGGCGTGTCAGCCGGCAGGCGCAGGTACCAACGCGAGGGCGTCGGTGCATCCAATTGGTAGCCGAAACCAGCGAACAACGGCTGCAGCGCGGGTAACAAGGCGTCAACGTCAGCCTGCTCCAAGCGCAGCGTCTCGGCAGCTGCCATCAGACGCGCACCCTGCATGTCCGGCACGATATTGGCCGGATCGGCGCGCAGCCAGAAGCCGCCCGCGGCATCGCCGGCATCGGTCTGGCGGGTCAAGGCGGCAGCCGACCAGTCGGCCGGCTGCACGCTGAAGTGACGGCGCAGCTGCGCCGATTCACCAGCCGTACCGAGCGAGCGCTCGGCACGGCCCAGGGC
>NZ_JASCOR010000180.1 GCF_029959445.1 Stenotrophomonas sp. PS02298
ATGCTCGGCTGGGGCTCTACCGGTAACGCCCCCGCCGAGCATGGCTCGGCACTACGCTGTGCTCCCTCCCTTTCGCGTAGCGAAGGGGAGGGCTGGGGAGGGGTTGGTTTTTGCTGGCAAGGCCCCTGCCGAGCCTGGCTCGGCACTACGCTGTGCTCCCTCCCTTTCGCGTAGCGAAGGGGAGGGTTGGGGAGGGGGGCTTTTTGCTGGCAAGGCCCCTGCCGAGCCTGGCTCGGCACTACAGGTGGTCGAGCGGCTTGGTCGCCGATGTCGTGTCGGGGTGTGGGTCACGTTGTCGTAGCAGCTGTCGCGTTATCGTGCGGGCATAGCGCCTGTCCGATGGGGAATGCATGCCGGTAGTGCTGATCCTGCTGTTCATCGTCTGCCATGCTCTGGTCCTTGCCATCGGCTCGGGTCCCGCTGGCGTTGGTTCCTTCATCTTCCTGGTTGCAGCGCCGCTGCTTGCTGCCTGCTGTTGTGTGTGGCGTGCCCGGCATGACCGGGCGGCGTTGGGCTGGTATACGATCGCGCTGGCAATGCTGCTGTGGTCTGGCGGCATGGCGCTCAATCTGGCCGATGCACTGGGGGCGGGCCGCGCCGACATCACGCCGCGCGCCAGCCTGCTGTTGTATGTGCTCTACGCCGTGCCGCTGGTGTTCATCCTTGCCCGGCCGCGCCGTGAGCGCGCCATCATCAGCCTGATCGAAGCGGCGATGGCGGCATTGTTGGGCGTGTTGTTCTTCGTGCATACCAGCTTTTTCGCCGACCGCATTGATGTCGACGAGCAGGCAATGCGCAACATGCGCTACATGTTCGATGTCCAGAACCTGTGTATTGCCAGCTTCGCAACCGTGCGCTGGTTGGCCAGCGATGTGCCGGAGTGGCGCAGTTTCTTTCGCGTCCTGGCGCTGTATGCCTTGGCTTACCTGCTGATAGCCGGTTATATCAACCACTTCACCTCTGAAGATTCCTTCGGTGCCTACAACGATCTGCTGATTGATCTGCCATTCCTCCTGCTGGCGTGGCTGGCAGTGCGTCGCGCATCGGCCCCGGTGCTGGTGCCCAACCCACGGCTGGTGCGGCTGGTGCAGGCGGGCGGCCCGATGATCGTGGCCTTGCTGCTGCTGGTTGTGGGCACCTTGGTGGTGGACCACGCGCGAACGCTGGCGTTCGCCAGTTTCGTGGTTGCCACCATTGGCTTCAGCCTGCGCAGCACGCTGCTGCAGATCGGCTTGTTGGAGCATCAGGCGGCGCTGGATCAGCTGGCAAGACAGGATGGCCTGACCGGCGTGGCCAACCGCCGTCAGTTCGATGCCGTCCTGCAGACCGAGGCCAGTCGCGCATACCGCAGCGGTGCTGGCCTGGGTCTGCTTCTGGCCGACATCGATCACTTCAAGGCATTCAATGATGCCCACGGACACCCCGCCGGTGATCGTTGCCTGCAGGCCGTTGCTGCGGCGCTGCAGGCGAATGTCCGGCGTGCGGGCGATTGCCTGGCGCGTTACGGCGGGGAGGAGTTCGCTGTGATCGTGCCGGATTGCGGGCGGGAAGATGCGGTCGCCCTAGCCGAAAAGCTGCGGCTGGGCATTGAAACACTTGCCCTGCCGGAGGGTGCGGTCAGCATCAGCGTGGGCGTGGCCTTCCTGCGGCCTTCAGCCATGGCAACTACGACACAGCTGCTGGACGATGCTGATAGCGCGTTGTATGAGGCCAAGCGCGCGGGCAGGAATCGGGTGTCGGTACGCGATGATGTGGTGGCGGGATTCTGATGATCGTCACGTGCAGCCCCCACTCTTGTGGGAGCTGCGTGGGCCGCGAAGCTCGTAAGCCAGACCCTGCGCGCAGTGCAGCGATTGCACGAATCGCTGTTGTTGCTGCCCTGGCTTCGCGGATCATGGCCCGGGGCCACCCTGCGCCGCTCCTACAACGCCAAGGTGAAGTCCGTGTAGGCGTAGCGGTTCTCGCGTAGCACGGAGTCGCCTTGTTCAAGCTTCAACGGGGCGCGGAACATCGGCCCCGCGCTTACACAGGTGTGGAATTCGCCGTTCTCGCCGCAGGCGTCGATGCCTGCTGGTAATTCGTCCAGAAAGGCTTGATCAAATACTCGACCCGCGAAACCGGCATCCAGTCGCTCGCTGTCCACACAGCACAGTTGCGCATGCAGGCCATTCGCAATCATCTGCCGAGCCAGCGCGGTGGTGTCGCGACCAAACAGCGGGAACAGGGGTTGCCAGCCCAGCGTCGCATACTGCTGTTCGCGCCATTGCCGGATGTCTTCCAGCAGCAGGTCACCGAAAGCGATGCTCGCGAGGCGGGGCCAGCACTGTTGGGCTTCGTGCAGCGCTGCTGTCATGCGCTGCAGGTACACGGCGTTGTCGCAGCTCTGCGGTATCCAGGCTTCCAGCAGCGGAAGCCCGGCGGCGTCTGCCTGGGCCAGTAATACCTGACGGCGCACGCCCTGCATCGAGGAGCGGTCATAACCTTCGGTCAGTGTGCTCAGCAGCGCGACAACTTCGATGCCATCGCGTTGCTGGAGTTCGTGCAGTGCCCATGCGGCGTCTTTGCCACCGCTCCAGGACAGCAGTACCTGGGTTGTCACCACTCAACGCACATCGCGCAGTTCCCAGTGGCTGCCGGCCAGCATGCGCAGGCGCTGCTTGAACAGGTCGCCGGGCAGGCTGGTGCTGGCGACCAGGTCGATGCGCAGGTCGGACTGCTTGCCGGTGACCGTGGCGTTCGGATCAACCGCACCCAGGCCGGGGTCCACGTCATCGGGTTCGTCCTGGGTGGCCTTCCAGCGCTCGAACAGCTCCGGTGTGCGCAGTGCAGCCTGTAATTGCTCGGCAAAGGCGTCCGCGCCGCTGGCGGTGAATGACAGGCGTGGATCGTTGCCGCGGGCCTTGGCCGGATCGGGCAGCGAGATGGAATAGAGCACGGACATGGGGTGCCTCCTTGGTAGAGCGTCAGACTAGCGCGTCAGATGTAGTGATTCTGTCCAGATGATTCGGGTTGATCAGCTGCCGAAGGTATGCGGTTCATCGGCAAAGCCTATGGTCACTGCGCCCTTGCCCACGTTGACCATGCCGGTCAGGCTCATCACTGCTTCCAGCAGCGTTACACCGTGCTTCTCACAGGTATCGTGCAGCTGTTGGTAGCCGGGCAGGGCGCGCAACTCGTCCAGCGGGCCGCCGTAGCTGACGCACACCACCGGGGTCATCAGGCCGTGCAGCACGCGCCTGCCGACGAAGTCGAACAGCGCCTGCACCGCGTTGTCGAAGCCCTTGATCTTGGCCACCGGCTCGGTATTGCCACGGTAACCATGCAGCACGGGTTTGATGTCCAGCGCACTGCCCAGGGCGACGCTGAGCAGTCCGACGCTGCGGTCGCCCTTGTGGCGGGCACGGGCGCGCAGGTAGTAGAGGTCGCGGGTGACCATGTAGCCGTGCACGTTGCTGGCTACCAGCTCCAGCCGTTCGCGCATTTGCGGGACGGTGGCACCGCTGTCGCGCAGGCGCACTGCTTCCACCGCGCTCACCGCTTGCGCGGCGAACAGGTTCTGGGTGTCGATGACGCGCAGGCTGAACGGCGAATTGTGGCCGGCCGCCTGGCGGATGGGCTTGTATTCGTTGAGGATGCTGTAGCCGGCCTGCACCGCGTTGTCATGGATGGGGCTGCGGGTGCGGGTGATGGTCATGCAGAAGACCTGGTCGAAATCGGTAACCAGGCGGCTCAGGAACAGGTCGCGGATCTGCTCGGCGCTATAGGGGATGGTTTCCGCTTCGGCGCTGCGCTCGCTCAGCGGTCCCTGCAGGAAGGCCAGGGTGGACTCTTCATCGCGGTGGTCGGGGAGCACCGTGTCGCCGATCCGTACGCTGATGGGGAGCAGCACGATGTTGTTCTGTTGCAGGTAGCCCTTGGGCAGGTCGCAGGCCGAGTCGACCACTATTCCTATGCGCATGCTTTTGTATCCCCCAGGGGTTGTAACAGTCACGAAAGATAGGAACCCTATCTCAAAACATGGGATGGAGTTGGTGGTTTGTGCGGGCGCCGTCCCAATCTCGGTTGGGTTTTTTCACCTTCCCCTCATTTCATAGGCAGGGGTAGCCTATTAAGCTACTGCCAAGCAACTGAGGCGCTGTCCCCGGATGCGACGACATCGGTGGGAAGTGTCACCGCCTGAGGGTAGGCGGTGAACCAGGGATCAGTAATGGAAACTGCAAGTTCGGTAGTTGAGTTTTGGCGTGCGGCGGGTCCGCAGCGTTGGTTTGTGCGTGACGAGGCCTTTGATGTCGAGTTCAGGGAGCGCTTCCTGGACCTGCACTACCAGGCAGCCCGGCGCGGTTGTGAGGACTGGCTGGAAAATGCCGAGGGCGCGTTGGCGCTGCAGATCCTGCTGGACCAGTTTCCGCGCAACTGCTTCCGTGGCACCGCGCACTCTTACGCTACCGACGGGTTGGCGCGGCACTACGCCACCCGCACCATCGAGGAAGGGTGGGACCGCGAACTGCCGCTCAAGCTGCGGGCTTTCATCTACCTGCCGTTCGAGCACTCCGAGGATCCGCAGGACCAGGAGCGTGCGGTGGCGATGTTCGAGGTGCTGGGCGATCTGGAATACCTGAAATACGCCGAAGTGCATCGCGATGTCATCCGCCGCTTTGGCCGCTTTCCCCACCGCAATGCGGTGCTCGGGCGTATCCCGACTGCCGAAGAACTGCACTTCCTTGCTGAAGGTGGCTTTGCGGGCTGAGTGCCGGGGTTTGCCAGCTGCCCGGGCAGCGAATCGCAGACAGGAAAAACGCCGGCATTGCCGGCGTTTTTCATTGCTGCCAGGCGCCTGGATCAGTACTTCGGAACGCTGTTGTCCACGTTCTCCGACCAGGCATCGATGCCGCCGGTGATGTTGAACACATTGGTGAAGCCCAGTGCCAGGAACTGCGCGGCAGCCTGTGCGCTGCGGCCGCCACGGTGGCACAGGAACGCCAGTGCGGTGTCCTTGGGCAGGGCTTCGAGCTTGGCGCGGTTGTCGCCGTCGAAGGTTTCGAAGCTGCCATTGATCGCGGCGATGGCGCGCTCGTCAGCCGGACGCACGTCGACCACGGTGATCGCACCGGCACGCAACTGGTCGTCGGCGCTGCGCACGTCCAGGTCCTGCACCGGCTTGGGGGCATTCGGGTTGTTGATTGCCAGGCCCTGGCCGCGGATGTCGTCGACCCAGTCGATGGTGATGCCGTCGGCGCGACGCGCGCTGGAGGGGTCGAACTGCACGCGCAGGCCGTTGGATTCAGCCGCGATGGCGTTGTCGTCGAACGGGGCCAGCTGGAAGTTCGGCTGGAAGCTGGCATCGATGCTCAGCTGCAGGGCCGCGCCGGGCGAGTCGGCCAGTGCACCCTTGAGCATTTCCACCGCAGCCGGGGTGACGGTGATCGACGGCGGGGTGCGGTCCGGTGCGGCCAGGCCGAGCAGGCTGCTCAGTTCGCCGCTGCTGGCCATCTGCAGGATGATGTCGCTGCCGCCGATCAGCTCGCCGTCCACGTACAGCTGCGGGATGGTCGGCCAGTCGCCGTAGGCCTTGATGCCTTCACGGATTTCCTGGTCGGCCAGCACGTTGACGTGGTTGAACTGCACGCCCAGGTCCTGCAGCGCGCCAACAGCCTTGGCCGAGAAACCGCACTGCGGCATGGTCGGCTGGCCCTTCATGAACAGGACGACGCGGTCGGCGCCGAGGATGGATTCAATGCGCGAACGCAGGGCGGGGTCCAGGGACATCGTGAACTCGTATAAGTGGTCGTAGACCAGCTGATTCTACGCTGCATGGCATCATAGGGAATGACTGCCCCGGAAACCCTGCATCGCATTCCCGTACACCCCTGGCGTTGGCTGCCCTGGCTGCTTGTCTCGCAATTGCTGGTCGCACTGCTGTGGTGGCGGTTGGGCTGGATGTGGGGTTTGCCCTTGCTGCTGCTCAGTCACGCCCTGTTCGTCGTACCGGTATTCCTCCCCAACAGCCGCTTCTACGCGCCGGTGACCAGCCGCGCGCCCGGCCAGGACGTGTGGTTGACCATCGATGACGGCCCGTCCGATGAGACCCTGGCGGTGCTGGAGCTGCTCGACCGGCACGACGCCAAGGCGACCTTTTTCATGGTCGGTGAGCGCGCGCAGGCCCGTCCGGAACTTGTACAGGAGGTGCTGCGGCGAGGGCATGACATCGGCAATCACAGCCATTCACACCCGCAGGCGCGCTTCTGGGCACTGGGTCCGGCGCAGATGGCGCGTGAAATCGGCCAATGCCAGCAGGTGTTGACGACGATTGCCGGGTCGCCACCGCGTTGGTATCGCTCGGTGGTGGGCATGACCAACCCGTTCGTGGCGGTGGCGCTCAAGCGCCATGGGCTGGTGCGGATTGGCTGGAGCGCCCGCGGCTACGACGGCGTGAACTGCACCCCGGAGGGCGTGGTCGCGCGGATTGCGCCGGATCTGGCACCAGGCGCCATTGTCCTGCTGCATGAAGGTGCCGCCCACGGCCACAACTTGGCCATCATCGACGCCGTACTGCAGCAGATGCATGCGCGCGGCCTGCGCGCCCGCCTGCCGCAGCCAACAGCGTAGACTCGCTTCCCCGCCATTGCGCGGCGTTCTGGAACCGCACCATGCCTTTCTCCCAACTCGGCCTGTCTCCCTACGTGCTGCCCGCGCTGCAGCAGGCCTTGCAGCAGGCCGGTTATCTGGCGCCAACGCCGATCCAGCAGCAGGCGGTGCCGTTGCTCTTGAAAGGGCGCGATGTGGTTGCGCTGGCGCCCACCGGCTCAGGCAAGACGGCCGCTTACGTACTGCCGGCGCTGCAGCGCTTCTTCATGGCAACGCCGCGCAAGCCGCGTGTGCTGGCCCAGTTGATCCTGGTGCCGACCCGCGAACTGGCACAGCAGGTAAGCGACGTGTTTGCCACCTTGGGCCGCGAGTTGCCGCGACGGCCGCATCTGGTCTGTGCGGTCGGCGGTGTGTCGATCAATCCGCAGATGATGTCGCTGCGCGGTGGTGCCGACATCGTCGTGGCCACCCCCGGGCGTTTGTTGGATCTGCTGGCGCATAACGCCCTGTCATTGAAGCAGGTGCAGCTGCTGGTGCTGGACGAAGCCGACCGTCTGCTGGAGCTGGGCTTCGGCGACGAGTTGCGGCAGATCCTGGCCGAGTTGCCGGTGAAGCGGCAGACCGCCTTGTTCTCGGCCACGTTTGCGGCCGATATCCAGGCCTTGGCTGCGGCGGGGCTGCATGAACCGCAGCGCCTGGAAATCGGTGAGCAGTCGGCGCCGGATATCGAACAGCGTGCCATCCACGTCGATAGCGCCCGGCGCGTCGAGTTGTTGCTGTCCTTGCTGGAAGATCCGCAGTGGCAACAGGTATTGGTCTTTGTCGGCAGCATCCGTGACGGTGACCGTTTGGCGTCGCAGCTGCGCAAGGCCGAGGTCAACGCGCAGGCCCTGCACGGTGAACTATCGCAGGGCCGACGCTTCCGCATGTTGCAGGATTTCAAGGATGGTCAAACGCGGGTGCTGGTCGCGACCGACCTGGCTGCGCGCGGCATCGACATCACCCGTTTGCCGGTGGTGGTGAATTACGACCTGCCGCGTGCGCCCGCGGATTACCTGCACCGCATCGGCCGCACCGGGCGGGCAGGGGAGAAGGGACTGGCGCTGAGTTTTGTCGATTCGGCGGCGATGGCGCATTGGCGCCTGATCTGCAAACGCCATGGCCTGCAGAGCAGGACCGAGGTGCTTGAGGGCTTTGAGCCTACGCAGGCAGCACCGGTGGCAAGCGTGGTTGCCGACGACAACGGTGGCATCAAGGGACGCCGGCCGAGCAAGAAAGACCGCGCGCGTGCGGCGGCGGCGGAAAAATCTGGATCCTGACAGGGGCGCAGTCGGCCGGGCCGCCTTTGGTAGAGCCGAGCCATGCTCGGCTGGGGCGTTGCCGGTGCAGCCTCACCTGTAGTGCCGAGCCATGCTCGGCAGAGGCCTTGCCGGTAAAGCCCATTGCCGAGCATGGCTCGGC
>NZ_JASCOR010000181.1 GCF_029959445.1 Stenotrophomonas sp. PS02298
GCCGAGCCATGCTCGGCAGGGGCTTTACCGGTAAAGCTCCAGCCGAGCATGGCTCGGCTCTACCGGGATCACGCGCATTTTCAGCTTCGCGGCTCGGGTCGCTCCTGCAAAGCACCAGATCAGTACAGATCCATCGGGTCCACATCCAGCGACCAGCGCACGCGGCGCGCCTGCGGCAGGCCATAGGCCTGCGCCATCAAGCCATCCAGCGCTGCGTGCAACGGACGCCGCTGCCCGGCCGACAACAGCAACTGCGTGCGCTGGAAGCCTGCACGACGTGGCATCGGTGCCGGCATCGGTCCAAAGCGTTCAAGGTCGTTCCGTTTGGGAAGCAGGTGCTTGAGCGCGGCGAGGAATTCATTGGCCTGCTCCACCTGCTTGGCTTCGGCACGCAGCATGGCCATGTGCGCGAATGGCGGAAACCCAGCGGCCTCACGCTGCAGCAGTTCGGCATCGGCAAAGGCGTGGTAGCCGCCGTTGACCAGTGTATGCAGCAGTGCATTGTCCGGATGGTGGGTCTGCAGCCAGACCTCGCCGGGGCGTTCCGCGCGACCGGCGCGGCCGGCGACCTGGATCAGCTGCTGCGCCAGTTTCTCGCTGGCACGGAAGTCGGCCGAGAACAGGCCTTCATCGATGCCGACCACGACCACCAGGGTCAGCTTCGGCAGGTCGTGGCCCTTGGCCAGGATCTGCGTGCCGACCAGGATGCCGGGTTGATCGCCCAGCGTCGCCAGTGTCTGCTCCAGCGCATCACGGCGGGCGGTGGTGCTGCGGTCGATGCGCAGCACCGGGTAGTCGGGGAACAACTGCAGCAGGCGTTCTTCCAGGCGCTCGGTACCAATGCCCTGCGGCTGCAGCGCCAGGCTGGCGCAATCCGGGCAGGCCAGCGGCACCGGCTGGCGCGCGCCGCAGTGGTGGCATTGCAGGCGACGACCGCCACCGTGCACGGTCATTGGCGTCTTGTGCAGCGGCGTGCTGCAGCGTTTGCACGGCGCGGTCCAGCCGCAGTCATGGCAGAGCAGCACCGGCGCGTAGCCGCGGCGGTTCTTGAACACCAATACCTGGCTGCCGGCCTTCAGGTGCTGCTCGATGCCGACCAGCACTTCCGGTGACAGGCCATCCTGCAGCGGCCGCTTGCGCACGTCGAACACGCGCACGCCCGGCGGCTTGGCATCACCGGCACGCTGTTGCAGGCGCAGATGCGTGTAGCGACCGCTGCGTGCGTTGTGCAGGGATTCCAATGATGGCGTTGCACTGCCCAGCACCACCGGCACATTCAGTGCCTTGCCGCGCACCATGGCGAAATCGCGTGCGTGGTAACGGATGCCGTCCTGCTGCTTGTAGCTGCCGTCATGCTCTTCGTCGATGACGATCAAGCCGGCCTGCGGCAGTGGTGTGAAAATCGCCGAGCGGGTACCGACGATAACGCGCGCTTCGCCGCGCGAGGCGGCGGCCCAGACGCGTGCGCGTTCGTTGTCGTTCAAGCCCGAATGCAGCGCATGCACCGGAATGCCCAGACGGCTGCGGAAGCGGTGCAGGGTTTGCGGGGTCAGGCCGATCTCCGGCACCAGTACCAGTGCCTGCTTGCCTTGCTGCAGGCAGTGGCAGATGGCCTGCAGGTAGACCTCGGTCTTGCCGCTGCCGGTGACGCCGTCAAGAAGGAAGGGCTGGAAACCCTCGGCCGCCTGCAGCGCGTCGATCGCTTCTTGCTGCTGCGGGTTGGGCCGCGGGCCTTCGACGATGCGCGGCTGCGGGATCACCGCAGCAACTTCGATCCGTCGCGCGTGTTCACGCTTCGACAGCGCGCGGGCAGCACTGCGCCAGTCCTCCAGCTGATCGTCCAGCAGGTCTTCATTGACGGGACCGTCGAGCAGCAGCGAGGCCAGGCGCTGCGGGCGGGTACCGCTGCGCAGGCGCGTGTAACCGGCGCGGCCTGCCTCGGTCAGTTCCCAGGCCCAGCCGTGGGTATCGGCCAGTGGCTCGCCGCGGCGCAGGGGCGCGGGCAGCGCGGTGGCGATCACCTCGCCCAGTGGGGCGTGGGTGTAGCGCGCCAGCCAGCGCAGCGAGGCGCTGAGTTCGCCACCGAACAGCGCGGCGTCATCCAGCCATTGCAGGGCCGGTCGCAAGGTCGCCGGGTCATCGCTGTGGCCGATGGCCTCGACTACCCCGACCAGCTCGCGCGGACCAAATGGCACCCGCAACCGACGTCCCACATCACCAGCCTCGGGCGCGGGACTGCCGACCGGAGGCAGGTAGTCGAACAGCTGTGGCAGGGGCACCGGCAGGGCAAGGCGCAGGGTGGGGCAGTCAGGCATGGGACAAGTTTAGCCGCAGCCGACGACTTGGCTCGCTCCATTCACCGTCATCGTGATGCTGTGAAGTCCTGCATAAATGCGGCGTAAACGCTGGCTGCGCTTGGAGATTTATTGTTATCCACACATCCTGTGGATAACTCTGTGGGTGAGTAATGTGCTCCACGCGTTCAGGGCGATGGAGCAAGCCTTTGGGTCAACTTGGTCAAAAAATAGCCACATAAGATATTCAATAAAAATCAATGGCTTATCCGTGAAACAAAAAAGAAATACAGTCTCACGGCGGCGTGCTTGGGTCGCTTGTCACAGCGTATTGACGCTGTGCACAAGTTGTTGCAGCGGCTTGCAGAATCGGTCCGCTGCTGCCTTGGGGCGTCGGCAGCGGGGTGTGCGCTCGGTATCATCACGGCATGACGGAGTTCACATGATGGCTGCACCAGCCCCTCTTTCGCCGGCCGCAGCCAATGCTCTGTCCGCCTTTTTGCGCGGGGTGGAACGCCGCGCCCTGGTCGTTGCCGAGCTGCAGGCTGGCGATGCCGCCGTTGGTGAGCGCGCCGTGGCCGTGGCCATGCGTGCGTTTGCCGGCCATGCAGCGCAGCTGCTGATGGTTGAATGGCCGGCCCGCTTCTGGGGCCTGCTGTGCAGTACCCCGCAGTTGCTGAAGCCGACCAGCCCGGGCAACTGGGAGCCGGCCTTCGCACACCTGGGCACGCTGGCAGCAGGTGAACGCTTGGCCTTGTTGCTGCGGATTGGCGCCGGCCTGGATGAAACAGCGGCTTCGACGGTACTGGGCGTTGACGCCACTGCCTATCGGCAGGCCCTGGCGGGCGCCTGTCCGGTGGATGCAGATGGTCACCCGGATGCTGCAAGCTGGCGCGTCTTGGCCGAGCAGGTGCAGGCGTTGATCCGCGACCTGTCGCCGCCGCGCCTGCAGCAACTCGAACAGCTGCGCGATTCGGTGATTACCGGCGCCTTGCCCGCCGCAGCCGCTGCGCCCACTGCCGCTGGCAACAGCCCGCGCGTGGAAGAGGAGCGTCGCCGCAAGCCTGCGCCGCGACGCAAACCGGCCAAACCCTGGACGTTGCGTACCTGGCTGCTGCTGTGCCTGCCGCTGCTGTTGCTGGCCGTGGTCGCGCTGTGGTGGTGGCGTTCGCATACGGTGGTCAGCACAGACCCGGATGCTGGCAATGGGCTGGTCGACAACGGTCCGGTGCAGGTGGAATCGCTGCCTGACGACAGTCCCCCGGCCGGACCGGGCGAAGACCCGCATGCGGCCGCCGATGCAGCCATGCTGGCCGATCCTGCGTTGGACACGGCCCGCGATGCCGACTTCCATGCCTGGTATGCAGCCGGTGGCCCGATCCCGGTGGACGAGTCGCAGCCGCAACCCAGCCGTCCGGAACCGGCCGGTGCAGCGCTGGAGACGGCCGATGCCGATGAGTAAATCTGTTCTGGCGGGCCTGATCTTGGTGGTTGCGCTGCCGCTGCAGGCGGCTGCGCCGACCGCTTTGCCGGGGCTGCCGACCACGACCGGCAGTGCCAGCGTGATCAGCACCCGTAATGCCTGGGCCTCGATGAGCCCGGAGCAGAAGCGCGAGCTCCGTAGCCGCTACGCAGCCTGGCAGGCACTGCCGGCCAGCGAACAGCAACGCATCCGCCAGGCGGCGGCAGCAATCGCCGCGCTGCCCGACGCGCAGCGGCAGGCCCTGCATGCGCGATACATTGCCATCGACCAGATGCACCGCGATGGTTGGTTGCTGGGTCCGCAGCTGGGTGTGTTGTATCCGCGCCTGCAGCCCCTGTTCGGCTACCTGCCGGCGGCTGAGCGTGAGCCGGTGATTGCGCTGCTGCGACAACTCGATGCCGCCCAGCTGGAACAGCTGAGCCTGATTTCGCAGCGCACTCCGCCACAGCAACGTGAAGAACTGCGCACCCAATTGCTGGCCTTGGCACCGGCACAACGCGATGCCTGGTTGCGCGAGAAAGTCGGGCACTGAGTACCGCGCTGTGCGACAGCACGCCGTCCGTTCATCCGCGGTGCGGGGCCGTAACAGCCTTGCCACGGTAGAATAGGCACACTCCGCGACCCGGCATCTGTGCGCTTCCTGCGCCGGCCGTAGTCCGCGTCCCTGTGTTTTATGTCCATGTCTCCCGCTACGCCGCGCTTCATGCAAGAAGTGCGGACGACCGGACTGCTCGCCCTGCCGTTGGTGCTGGGCCACGTTTCCACCGGTCTTATTGCCTTTGTCGACAACACCATCGCTGGCCACCATGGCACCGATACCTTTGCTGCGGTCAGCATTGGCACGGCCCTGCTATGGCTGCCGATGCTGGTGCCGATCGGCACCTTGATCTCGCTCACCGCCTCGGTGTCGCAGCTGCACGGCGCAGGCCGTGACCGTGAAATCGGCCCGCTGTTCCGCCAGGCATTGTGGTTGGGCGTGGGCCTGAGCGCGTTGATGTTCCTGTTCCTGAGCGTGGTGCCGGCGTTCCTGCCAGCGTTTGGTATCGCGCCGGAAATCGTGCCCGGTGCCACCGACTTCCTGCATGCCATCCGTTGGGGTGTGCCGGCGCTTACCCTGTACTTCTGCATGCGCTACCTCAGTGAAGGCATGCATTGGACCCTGCCGACCATGTTGATCGGTTTCGGCGGCCTGCTGGTGCTCGGGCCCTTGGGCTACGCGCTGTGCAACGGCAAGTTCGGCTTCCCCGAGCTCGGTGCCGAAGGCCTGGGCATCGCCTCCTCGGTGACCATGTGGGTGCAGGCGCTGGCCTTCGCCACCTACCTGTGGACCACCAAGCGCTTTGCCCACCTGCAGTTGTTCAATCATTTCGAACTGCCGCGCCCGCGCGCGATCTGGGACCTGCTGCGTACCGGCCTGCCGATCGGCATCACCGTGCTGATGGAAGGCGGTTTGTTCATCATCACCGCGCTGCTGATTGGCCGTATCGGTGCCACCGAGGCCAGCGCCCACCAGATCGCGATCAACGTGGCACAGCTGTGCTTCATGATCCCGATGGGCGTGGCCGAGGCCACCACCGTGCGCGTCGGCCACGCGGTCGGCAGCAACGATCCGCTGGGCGTGCGCCGTGCCACCTGGGCGGGTTATGCCATCGTGCTGGTGACCCAGGTGGTGTCGATCACCGCCTTGTTGCTCGGCCATGACGCGGTGGTGGGGCTGTATACCGACGACCTTGCGGTTGCCGCGCTGGCCTCCACCCTGCTGTTGTATGCGGCCACCTTCCAGATCCCCGATGGCATCCAGGTGCTGTCCGCTGGCGCCCTGCGTGGGCTCAAGGACACCCGCGTGCCGATGTTCATTGCCATGTTCGCCTATTGGGGCGTGGGCATGCCGGTCGGCGCCGGGCTTGGACTGGGGCTGGGCTGGGGCCCGCAGGGCATGTGGATCGGCCTGATCATTGGTTTGACCGTGGCCGCGGTGTTGCTGGGTTGGCGGCTGCGGGTCAGCAGCAGCCGGCTCATCACCCAGGCTGCCCCCTGACTTAAAGGCCATGCCGGTCGCCTCCGGTTATGCGTATCCTGACTTGCAACCAGCCCCAATCGGAGCGTCCATGAATCCCCCTCCAGTGCCACGCCGCAATCCCGTTGCCAGCTTCTTCATCGGCATCTGGGACGTGATGAACTTCACCCGCCGGTTGATCCTCAACCTGCTGTTCTTCGGCTTGCTGTTCCTGATCCTGATCGGCTTGATGGTCGCCGTGGGCAAGGGCGCGTCGTCGACGACCGTGCTGCAGGAAGGCACCACCCTGGTGATCGCGCCGGAAGGCCGTCTGGTCGAGCAGTACAGCACCGACCCGCTCAGCCGCGCGCTGGGCAAGGCGCTGGGTGAAACCAATGCCGAAGAGCTGCAGCTGCGCGATCTGATCCGCGCCATCGAAGCGGCCAAGGACGACAAGAAGATCAACCGCGTGGTGCTGCAGCTGGACAAGCTGCAGCCCAGTGGCTTTGCTTCGATGCGTGAAGTAACCGCCGCGCTGCAGGATCTGCGTGCGGCCAAGAAGCAGGTCGTGGCCTTCAGCGAAAACATGGGCCAGTCGCAGTACCTGCTGGCCGCGCAGGCCGATGAGGTCTACCTCGACCCGATGGGCGGCCTGTTGCTGGAAGGCCTTGGTCGCTATCGCCAGTACTTCCGCAGCGGTCTGCAGGACAAGCTGGGCGTGGACGTGCACCTGTTCAAGGTGGGCGAGTTCAAGTCCGCCGCTGAGCCGTATGTGCTCGACGCCGCCTCGCCGCAGGCCAAGGAAGCCGACCTGTTCTGGATGAACGACGTGTGGCAGCGCTACCTGGGCGACATCGCCAAGGCACGCAAGCTCGACGCCGCGCAGCTGGCTGCCGGCATCGACACCCTGCCCGAAGGCATTGCAGCCGCCGAAGGTGACCTGGCCCGTTTCGCCCTGCAGCAGAAGCTGGTGGATGGCCTGAAGACCCGCGAAGAAGTGGACGCGCTGCTCACCGAACGCGGCGTCGCCGACGGCGATGCTGACGGTGGCTACCGCCAGATCGGCCTGGGCGAGTACCTGACCCAGCTCGACGCACGTCGCTCGCCGATGGATTCGCGTCCGCAGGTTGCCGTGGTGGTTGCCGAAGGCGAGATCGCCGGCGGCGACCTGCCGGCTGGCCGTATCGGTGGCGTGTCGACCTCGGCGCTGCTGCGCGAGGCACGCGACGATGACGACGTGAAGGCCGTGGTGCTGCGCGTGGACTCGCCGGGCGGTGAAGTGTTCGCTTCCGAGCAGATCCGCCGTGAAGTGGAAGCGCTCAAGGCCGCCGGCAAGCCGGTGGTGGTGTCGATGGGTGACATGGCTGCATCCGGTGGTTACTGGATCAGCATGAATGCCGACCGCATCTATGCCGACGAATCCACCATCACCGGCTCGATCGGCATCTTCGGCATGATCCCGAACTTCGCTCGCAGCCTGGACAAGATCGGCGTGCATACCGATGGTGTCGGCACCACCCGTTTCGCTGGCGCATTCGATGTGACCCGGCCGATGGACCCGGCCGTGGGCCAGGTGATCCAGTCGGTGATCAACAAGGGCTATGCCGATTTCACCGGCAAGGTCGCTGACGCGCGCAACAAGCCGGTCGAGGCCGTGGACGAAGTCGCACGCGGTCGCGTGTGGAGCGGTGCGCAGGCCAAGGAACGTGGTCTGGTCGACGCCTTCGGTGGCCTGAGGGCGGCCGTTGCCGATGCAGCTGAGCGCGCCAAGCTCGGTGGAAGCGACAAGTTCCGCGTGCGTTACATCGAGAAGGCAGCAACCCCGTTCGCGCAGTTCATGACCGGTTTTGCCGGCAGCCGCGCCGGCGCCTGGATGCTTGCTGATTCGGGCATCGCGCGCATGCTGATCGCCAAGCAGATGCCGGAGCTGGATACCCAGCTGCGCTTTGTCGAGGACGCAGTGAAGGACCGCAACGGTGCACCGGTGAAGTCGCTGGCGTATTGCTTCTGCGGGTTGTAAGCGCGTTTTGATCAGGTTGCAGCGACAACGCCGCCCCAGGGCGGCGTTGTTGTTTCTGCACCGTAGTGCCGAGCCATGCCCGGCAGGGGCGTTCCAGGCAATGCTCAGTAGTGCCGAGCGATGCTCGGCAGAGACGTTACCGGTAGAGCCCGATGCCGAGCATCGCTCGGC
>NZ_JASCOR010000182.1 GCF_029959445.1 Stenotrophomonas sp. PS02298
AGCCATGCTCGGCTGGGCCTTGCCGGTGACGTTTGGTTTTCCCCGTAAAGCCCCTGCCGAGCATGGCTCGGCACTACAGTGGCTCAGCTTGCTGCCTTCTCTGCGGCCTTGGCGTGGCGGTCTTCGAGCACGCCGATCGCGTCATCGAGCGACAGGCCGCGTGCGCGCAGCAATACGATCAGGTGAAACAGCAGGTCGGCTGATTCGCCCAGCAATTCGTCATCGCGCTGCACGACACCGGCAAGTGCGGTTTCCACGCCCTCTTCGCCCACTTTCTGCGCGATGTGCCGTGCGCCCTTCTCGAACAGCTTGGTGGTGTAGCTGTTAAGCGGACGGTCGTGCTCACGCTGCTTGATCAGGGCATTCAATGCGCCGAGGAAGTTGCCCGGTGCAGCACTGAAACAGCTGGTCTCGCCGGTATGGCAGGTGGGGCCATGCGGGCGCACGGTGACCAGCAACGTGTCGTTGTCGCAATCACTGCGGATGTCGACCAGATCGAGATGGTTGCCTGAGGTCTCGCCCTTGGTCCACAGCCGCTTCTTGCTGCGGCTGAAGAAGGTGACCTTGCCACTGCTACGGGTGGTCTCCAGTGCGTCGCGGTCCATATAGCCAAGCATCAGCACACGCAGCGTGGCCTCGTCCTGGATGATGACCGGAATCATGCCGTTGACCTTCTCCCAGTCCAATGCGGCCGGATCAACCGGTTTGAATTCAGTAGACATCCCTAACCTCGATTTGTTGTTCGCGCAGGAACTGCTTCAGTTCCGGAATTGCGATGGCGCCGGAGTGGAACACACTGGCGGCCAAAGCCCCGTCAACGTCAGCCTGTTCGAATACATCAGCGAAATGCTGCGGCGTGCCCGCGCCGCCAGAGGCGATCAACGGAACCGTGCACAGCGCCCGGGCCTGACGCAACTGTGCAATATCGTACCCCTTGCGCACGCCGTCGCTGTCCATGCAGTTCAGCACGATTTCACCTGCGCCGAGGGACTGGACTTCACGCACCCAGTCCAGGGTCAGCCTTGCCTCGGCGCGGGTCTTGCTTGGATCGCCGGTGTAAGAGCGCACCCGCCATTGGCCGTCGGCTTCGCGGATGGAGTCGATGCCGACCACCACGCACTGCTCACCGAAGGCTTCAGCCAACTCCGCGATCAACTGCGGGCGCTCCAGCGCCGGGGTATTGATGGAAATCTTGTCGGCACCGGAATTGAGCACGGCGCGCGCGGTTTCCACATCGCGGATGCCGCCGGCCACGCAGAACGGGATGTCGATCAAGCGCGCCACCCGTTCGATCCATGCGCGGTCAACGGAGCGGCCTTCCGGACTGGCGGAGATGTCGTAGAACACCAGCTCATCAGCGCCCTGGTCGCGGTAACGCAACGCCAGCTCGGTGATGTCGCCCATGTCGATGTGGTCGCGGAACTTGACGCCCTTGACCACGCGGCCTTCGCGCACGTCCAAACAGGGAATGATGCGCCGGCTCAACATGACAAGGCCTCATCCAGCTGCAGGCGACCTTCCAGCAATGCCTTGCCGAGCACGGCACCGCCGCAACCTGCAGCCTTGGCCGCGCGGATGTCGTCGGCATCACGCACACCGCCCGAGGCCTGCACGGCGACGCCAGGCAGCAATTGCGCCAGATGCGCGTAGAGTTCGATATTCGGACCGGACAGCATGCCGTCGCGGGAAATGTCGGTGCACAGCAGGTGCTTCATGCCGGCCTGCGCGTAACGCTGGGCCAGCTCATCCAGGGTCACGTCTGCGGTTTCGGTCCAACCGTGCACCGGCAAGCGCCAAACGCCGTCTTCACCCTGACGCGTGTCCAGCGCGATGGTCAGCTGCTCGGCGCCGAACTCGGCCAGCCAGGCCAGCACTTGTTCGGGCTGACGAACCGCCAGCGAGCCAATCACCACACGGCTGGCGCCGGCATCAAGAATGCGGGCGACGTCATCGCGGCCACGCACGCCGCCGCCGGTCTGCACCTTCAGTTTGGTGGTCCCTGCGATCTGCTGCAACAAGGGTGCCAAGGTATAGCCGCCGGCCTTGGCCGCATCCAGATCGACCAGGTGCATCCAACGCGCGCCAGTCGCAGCGAATGCCTGCGCGCGCGGCAAGGCGTCGTCACCGTAAGTGGTCTGCTTTTCGTAATCGCCCTGCAACAGACGCACGACGCGGCCGTCACGGATATCCAGCGCGGGGTAGACAATGAAACTCATGCGGCAATCTCGAGAAAATTCTGCAGGATGCGTGCGCCCGGCCCGGCCGACCGTTCGGGATGGAACTGCGCCCCGCATAGACGTTCGCGCTGCACCACTGCGGTAAACAGGCCGCCGTGGTGACAGGCAGCGACGGTGTCGGAAGTGACAGGAGCGGCGTAGCTGTGCACGAAATAAGCACTCGAGCCCAGCGGCACGCCATCAAGCAAGGGCGATTCGCGCAGGGCAAGCAGCTTGTTCCAGCCCATGTGCGGCACACGCACGCCAACACCGGGATGCAGGCGGCGGACGATACCCGGCAACAGACCAAGGCATTCCACATCACCCTCTTCCGAGCGTTCAAACAACAGCTGCATGCCCAGGCAGATACCCATCAACGGCACCTGCAGCTCGCGCAGCGGTTGCACCAATCCTTGCGCATGCAGACGCTTCATGCCTTCGGCCGCAGCACCAACACCGGGCAATATCACCCGCGCAAGGCCGGCCAGATCCGCGGGCGCGCGCACCATCTGCACGTCTACCTGCAGCCGCTCCAATGCGTAGCGCACCGATCCCAGGTTCGCGCCGCCGGCATCAACCAGACCAACCCTGCTCACAGCGCGCCCTTGGTGGAGGGCAGCTCGGTGCCTTCCTTGCGGATGGCCTGGCGCAGGGCGCGAGCCAATGCCTTGAAGCAGGCCTCTACCTTGTGGTGGTCGTTCTCGCCTTCGACCTTCAGGTTGAGGTTCAAGCCGCTGGCATCGCATAGCGAGCGGAAGAAATGCGGCACCAGTTCAGTCGGCATGTCGCCAACGCGCTCACGCTTGAACTCGCCGTCGAACACGAAGTACGGGCGGCCACTGAAATCCAACGCGGCGCTGGCAAGCGTCTCGTCCATCGGCAAGGTAAAACCGTAGCGACCGATGCCGCGCTTGTCACCCAAGGCTTCACGCAAGGCCTGGCCCAGCGCGAGACCGGTGTCCTCGATGGTGTGGTGTTCGTCGATGTGCAGGTCGCCCTTGGCTTCCACTTCCAGCGCAAAGCCGCCATGACGGCCAATCTGGTCGAGCATGTGGTCGAAGAACGGCAAGCCGGTGTTGATCTTCGAGCTGGCCACCTTGTCCAGGTCGACGAACACGCGGATCTGGGTTTCCTTGGTATCGCGCTGCACGGTAGCGCGGCGTGGCGCGTCGGCCAGCTCGTGTGCGATTGCATCCCAATCCCACTCGCCGCCGAACTGCCCGGTGCGCAGCTGGAAGCCACGAATCTTCATGTTGTCGGCAAACTGGATGTCGGTCGGCCGGTCACCGACCATGCCAGAACGCGCCCAGTCGATGCTGCGGTCCTGCAGGTAGGACACCATCATGCCGATGCCGGGCTTGCGATTCGGGCTGTTGTCCTGCGGCCAACTCGGATCGATCAGCACATCGCGGAACGTAATGCCCTGGCTGGCAAAGATCTGCAACATCAAGTCATTCGGGCCGTCGAAGCTGGCCTGCGGATAGCCTTCGGAACCGAGTCCGTCCTGGTTGGAGACGATGACGAACTGATAGCCGGCATCGCGCAACTTCAGCATCGCCGGGATCACGTTCCTGACGAAGCGGATCTTTTCGTAGGCGTCGATCTGGAAGTCGGCCGGCTCCTCGATCAAGGTGCCATCGCGATCGACAAACAGAATGGGGGTCATGCGGTAAGCTCCAGCGAGGCAAGTGCGTCGAGGACGCGGTCGTTCTGTTCGGGGGTGCCCAGGGTGATGCGCAGGGCGTCCTGCAGCTGCGGCGCGGCGCGCTGGTCACGCACCACCACGCCGGCCTGCAGCAACGCCTGGAATGCGGCTTCAGCATCGCTGAAGCGCACCAGCAGGAAGTTGGCATCCGAGGCATAGACATGACGAACGCCACGCTGCGCCGACAAGGCGATGCACAACCGGCTACGCTCGCTGCGCACCGTGGCGATGCGGGCGCGCGTCTGCGCAAGTGCTGCATCATCAAGCCCGGAAAGCGCCAACGCCGAACATGGCGTGGGGATGGGATACGGCGCCTGGCAGCACCGCAGCACCGCAATCAGGGCAGCATCAGCAATCACACTGCCAATCCGCGCAGCAGCCAGTGCATGCGCCTTGGACAAGGTCCGCAGCACCGCAATGTTGTCGAAGCGATCCATCAAGGTGGTGGCGGAAAGCTCATCGGCAAACTCGCCATAGGCCTCGTCAACCACTACCAGCGCCTGCCCACGTAGCGCTTCGGCTACGGCCCGTACCTGCTGCAGCGGAATGCTCAGGCCACTTGGATTTGACGGCGAGCACAGGAACACCAGCTTGGCATTGCCCTGCTTGGCAGTGGCAATGATGGCGTCGATATCAGGCACCAGCCCCGCATTGGTATCCAACAGCGGCACTTCCAGCGCGGATGCATTCTGCAGCCGCGCACTGACCGCGTACATGCCGAACACCGGCGGCGTGTACAACACCGCATCACGGCCGGGCACGCACAAGGCGCGCACCAGCAAGTCGATGGCTTCATCGCTGCCGCGACCGATCAACAACTGCTCGGGCTGGCAGCCGTACAAGCTGGCCAGACGTTCGCGCAAGGCTTGCGGCTGGGGATCCGGGTAACGACGGCAACTGGCATCTGCGTCACCAGGATTCGCCCATGCCGATTCATTTGCATTGAGCCAGATATCGCCCTGCAGCTTGGCGCTACGCGCTGAGGAATAGCCGCCGAAATCACGCAGGTCTTCGCGTACCAGATCGAGCACACTCACGGCGCCACTCCCAGCCGCAACGCAACCGCATTGGCGTGTGCACCCAGGCCTTCGGCCCGGGCCAGGGTCAAGGCACAGGGGCCGATGCCGCCGATACCTTCGCGGCTGGCAGCCTGCACGCTGATCTGGTTCTGGAAGCTGGCGACGCTGACGCCGCTGTAGGCGCGGGCCGCGCCGGCGGTCGGCAGCACGTGATTGGTGCCAGAGCAATAGTCACCCAGCGCCTCGGGCGTGTAATCGCCGAGGAACACCGAACCGGCCGCTTCCACCTTGTCCAACCACTGACGCGGCTGGCGCAGGGCGAGAATCAGGTGCTCGGGCGCATAGCGGTTGGAGATCTCGAATGCCTGCGCAATCGAATCCACCTTGATCAGCAGCGACGCACCCAGCGCTTGACGCGCAATCGCCTCGCGGCTGAGCTGTGCGACCTGTATTTCGACCTGCTCCTGTACGGCGGCAATCATCGCTGCATCGTCGCTGAGCAGCAGTACCTGCGAATCCGGGCCGTGCTCGGCCTGCGAGAGCAGATCGGCAGCGACAAATGCAGGATTGGCACCTGCATCGGCGATCACCAGCACTTCCGAAGGACCGGCGGGCATATCGATGGCAGCAGCGCCTGCCTGGGCCACCTGCTGCTTGGCTTCGGTGACAAAACTGTTGCCTGGCCCGAACAGCTTGTCACAGGACGGCACCGAGTCGCTGCCGTATGCCATGGCTGCAATCGCCTGTGCGCCACCGATCTTGAACACGCGGTGCACGCCAGTCAGTCGCGCGGCAACCAATACTGCAGGGTCGGCCGTGCCGTCCTTGCGCGGCGGCGTGCACAACACCACTTCGCGGCAACCTGCCAGCTTGGCGGGAACACCAAGCATCAATGCAGTGGACGGTAACGGCGCGCTGCCCGCCGGGACGTACAAACCAACCCGCATAATCGGGCGAATGACCTTTTCGCAGACCACGCCCGGCGCGGTTTCCACGCTGTAGGGCTGGGCTACGCCAGCGCGGTGAAAGGTATCGATGCGATCTGCGGCCTGCTGCATGGCGATCCGCAGTTCTGCCGACACCGCCAGTTCGGCAGCGGCGAATTCTGCTTCGCTGACTTCAAAACGCTCCGGTGCGATGCCATCGAAGCGCTGGGTGATCTCACGCAAAGCAGCGTCGCCACGCGTGCGTACCTGCTCGATCAAGCCAGCGACGGAATCGCGGGTCTGCGCGGCAACAGTCTGTACCGGACGGGTCAGAGCGCGCGCCTGTGCATTGGCGTCGAGCGCGTTCCAATCGAGGATGTTCATACCAGCGACTTCTCCACCGCCAACACCATCAGGCCCTGGGCACCGGCACGTTCCAGTTCCTCGAGCCGTTGCCAGCTGAGTGCACCACTGCACATCGTCTGCAGGCGCACGGCGTCACCCTGCCCCGGCAACCGCAGCAACGGCTCGGCGTCGGGCAGCAGACGGGCCAATGCTTCGACACGCTCTTCAGCGGCTGAGAACATCAGCAATTTCTGGTCCTGCACCTTGCTCAAACCGTCGAGACGGCGCAGCAGCATTGCCATCAGGCCCGCACGGGCGTCATCCAGTTCGTGCACCGGCCCGGCCAGCACCGCTTCGCTTTCCAGCAGCACTTCCACAGGCTTGAGCTGGTTCGCGGCCAGGGTTGCACCACTGGAAACCAGATCGCAGATCAATTCAGCGGTGCCGAGCTTTGGTGCGATTTCCACCGAACCGGACAACTCAACGACCTGCGCGTCGACACCCTTGTCTTTCAGCCAGGCGGCAAGGATGGCCGGATAGCTGGTGGCGATGCGCTTGCCCTGCAGCATCTGCACGCCCTGCCAATCCCAGTCTTCCGGCACTGCGATCATCAAACGGCAGGAGCCGAAACCGAGGCCACGCAACGGTTGGTAAACGTCCGCCAGGCCGATCTGGCGACGGGCCTTGGCCTGTTCATCCAGCTCGTTCAAGCCGACCACGCCGAGGTCGCAGACGCCGTCGGCGATCAGACCCGGAATGTCGTCATCACGCACCAGCAGCAGGTCCACCGGCAGCGATTCGCCGAAGCAGAACAGCTTGTCGCGGCTCTGCCGCCAGCTCAGCCCGCAAGCCGCCAACAGGCTGCGCGCGGGATCGGCCAGACGGCCGCTTTTCTGGATGGCGATACGCAGCCGGTCGCGTGCCGGGGCGGAGGTTGAAGCACTCATGGGGTTATCTCAGTTGGATTCGGTTTTGCGCGCGGCGAGACGGTCGATGGCAGCGGCATAGCCGCCGGCACCGTGCTCGAGCGAACGCGCAACCCGACCGATGGTGGTGACGCTCACCCCGGTCAGGTCATAGATCTCGCGATAAGGCACACCCTTGCGCAGCAAGGGAACCACCCGCCAGCGGTCAGCCATGGCTTCCAGCTCAGCCGGCGTGCACAGATCGCGCAGGAAGGCCTGCACCTCCTGCGGCTTGTCCAGCGCAGCCAACGTACGCGCCAACGCCTTCAACGGGGCGTCGGATGGCTTTTCACGTTCGATGTCAGGGCGTGTCTTCATCATGTATCAATGTAATATCGTGCTAATACATTAGTGCGAAATTGACCTTGAGTCAAACCGCCCGATTCACCAACTGTAGTGCCGAGCCATGCTCGCCAAGGGGCTTTCCCGGCAAAGCCCCAGCCGAACATGGTTCGGCTCTACAGGCGGAGCGCGCACTGATATCTGCGAAAGGCCAACCCCTCCCCAGCCCTCCCCTTCGCAGCGCGAAAGGGAGGGGGCGGAAGCGGTAGTGCCGAGCCATGCTCGGCGAGGGGCTTTCCCGGCAAAGCCCCAGCCGAACATGGTTCGGCTCTACAGACGGAGCGCGCACTGATATCTGCGAAAGGCCAACCCCTCCCCAGCCCTCCCCTTCGCTGCGCGAAAGGGAGGGGGCAGAAACGGTAGAGCCGAGCCATGCTCGGCTGGGACCTTCCCGGTAATACCCCAGCCGAGCATGGCTC
>NZ_JASCOR010000183.1 GCF_029959445.1 Stenotrophomonas sp. PS02298
GTGCCGAGCCATGCTCGGCAGGAGCGTTCCCGGCAATGCCCCATGCCGAGCATGCTCGGCACTACAGAGGCAACGAAGCCCCCCTCCCCAGCCCTCCCCTGCGCCTTCGGCACAAGGGAGGGGGCATGGAGCAAAAAACAAAAACCCCGCATCGTTGGATGCGGGGTTTTGTTTGCGCCGACACAATCCTGGCTTCGCGGCTTACGCCGTTCCCACAGGAGCTGGCTTACACCGTCGCCGGCAACAGATGCTCCGGCTCGGACTCGGTTTCCACGAACAGCTCGCCGTCGCGGACGTCGATGCTGACCTTGCCACCGTTCAACAGCTTGCCGAACAGCAGTTCGTCGGCCAGCGGGCGCTTCACCTTGTCCTGGATCACCCGGTACATCGGACGCGCACCCATGTCGGCGTCGAAGCCGTGATGGGCCAGCCATTCGCGGGCAGCCGGGGTGGCCGACAACGAAACGTGCTTGTCCTGCAGCAACATTTCCAGTTCGATCAGGAACTTGTCCACGACCCGCAGGATGTGCTCGAAGCCCAGCGGCTGGAACTGCACCACGGCATCCAGGCGGTTGCGGAACTCCGGGGTGAAGCTCTTGCGGATCACTTCCATCGCATCGGTTGCATGGTTCTGCTTGGTGAAGCCGATCGAGCGACGCGCTGCCTGGGTAGCACCAGCATTGGTGGTCATCACCAAGACCACATTCTTGAAGTTGGCTTCGCGACCGTTGGTATCGGTGAGCACGCCACGATCCATGACCTGTAACAGGATGTTGAAGATGTCCGGATGCGCCTTTTCCACCTCGTCGAGCAGCAGCACGCAGTGCGGCGTCTTGACGATTTTCTCGGTCAGCAGGCCGCCCTGGTCGAAGCCGACATAGCCCGGAGGCGCACCGATCAGGCGGCTGACCGAATGCGGCTCCATGTACTCGGACATGTCAAAGCGCACCAGCTCGATACCCAGCTGCAATGCCAACTGACGGGTCACCTCGGTCTTGCCGACGCCGGTGGGGCCGGCGAACAGGAAGTTGCCGATCGGCTTGTCCGGACTGGCGAGGCCGGAACGTGACAGCTTGATCGCCGAAGCCAGCGATTCGATGCCCTGGTCCTGGCCAAAGATCACCATCTTCAGGTTGCGCTCCAGATGCTGCAGCACATCCTTGTCGGTCGCCGTGACCTGCTTGGCCGGAATCCGCGCCATCTTGGCGACGATGGCTTCGATTTCCTCGATGTCGATGCGCTCCTTGCGCTGGCCTTCCGGCAACAGGCGCTGGCGCGCACCGGCCTCGTCGATCACGTCGATGGCCTTGTCCGGCAACAGGCGATCCGCAATGTGCTTGACCGACAGGTCCACCGCCGCCTGCAATGCGTCGTCGGCATAGGTCACACTGTGGTGCGCCTCGTATTTCGGCCGCAGGCCCTTGAGGATCTCGAAGGTCTCGCCGATGGTCGGCTCGACGATGTCGATCTTCTGGAAGCGCCGCGCCAGGGCACGATCCTTCTCGAAGATGCCGCGGTATTCCTGGAACGTGGTCGAACCGATGCAGCGCAGCTCACCCGAGGCCAGCGCCGGCTTGATCAGGTTGGATGCATCCATGGTGCCACCCGACGCCGAACCGGCACCGATGATGGTGTGGATTTCGTCGATGAACAGCACCGAATTGGGAATCTTCTTCAGCGCGGTGATCACGCCCTTCAGGCGCTTCTCGAAGTCGCCGCGGTACTTGGTGCCAGCCACCAGCGCCCCCAGGTCCAGCGAATAGATCACCGCATCGGCGAGCACGTCCGGCACCTCACCATCGACGATGCGCTTGGCCAGGCCTTCGGCGATGGCGGTCTTGCCGACGCCGGCCTCGCCGACATACAGCGGGTTGTTCTTGCGGCGGCGGCACAGCACCTGGATGGTGCGCTCGATCTCGTCGCGGCGCCCAACCAGCGGATCGATCCGCCCAGCCTTGGCCTGTTCGTTGAGGTTGCTGGCGAACTCGGCCAGGGAATCGCCCTTGCCTTCACCCTCACCACCCTCAGCCCTGCCCTCACCTTCCAGCGGGGAAGAAATTTCCGGGTCATCGCCACTCTTGCCCACACCGTGGGACAGGTAATTGACCACATCCAGGCGCGTCACGTCCTGCTGGTTGAGGTAATAGACCGCGTGCGATTCCTTCTCGCCGAAGATGGCGACCAGCACATTGGCACCGGTGACCTCCTTCTTGCCGGAGGACTGTACGTGGTACACGGCCCGCTGCAGCACCCGCTGGAAGCCCAGGGTCGGCTGGGTATCACGGCCGTCATCCTCGGCCAGCAACGAGACCGAGGCATTGATCGCCTTCTCCAGCTCGCGCCCCAGACGCTCCAGGTCTGCGCCGCAGGCCTTGAGAACCGCCTGCGCCGAAGCATTCTCCAACAACGCCAACAGTAGATGTTCAACCGTCATGTACTCATGACGGGCTTCTCGGGCGCGCTTGTAGCACTGACCAATGGTCTGCTCGAGGTCTTTACTGAACATAAGGCACTCCGGTTGCGGTTGGAGACAATATGCGGCCTGACGACGATTTTTCCAGCACCGCAATGACGAAGATGTAGACGCCGGGCCGGCAGGCGCGGCAAATCGCCCGCCCCCGTGAATCCTGCATTCATTTTCGACGCAGGAACAGGGGCTTGGAACCGGATTGTGTGCGTCGTGCGAAACGCATCGTTCCGCCAGCCCGGACGCATGCACCCGGGCACACCGGCAGTTCTACAGCGGGCAAGTGACCGCTGCGCCGCCGATGCTGACAACCATGCCACATGGGCAGAAAGGCGGGCGCAGAATCGGCGCCCAAGGCAGGCTCAGGCCCGCTCCATCGTGCACATCAGCGGGTGCTGGTTCATGCGCGAGAACTCGTTGACCTGCGCGACCTTGGTCTCGGCGACTTCACGGGTATACACACCGCAGATGCCACGGCCGCGGGTATGGACGTGCAGCATCACCTGGGTGGCCTTGTCCATGTCCATCGAGAAAAAACTCTGCAGGACGGTCACCACGAAGTCCATCGGGGTGTAATCGTCGTTCAGCAGCATCACCTGGTACTGCGGCGGGGGCGCAACCTCGGGCTTGCCGGGAGCTACCAGCAGGCCGTGTTCGCTGTCGTGTTGGGTCTTCTGGGACATCTGGCGATTATAGCCGTTCCAGTTGGCTGTCTTTTGACCATTGGACGTCTGCCCCCTCGCCCCCGCACAATTTACCGGCTAACCATCCATTCCTTGGGGAAAACATGAAGAAGTCCGTACTCAGTATCGCCCTGCTGACCTTGGCCACCGCCGCCGCTGGAAGCGCTTTTGCCGGCGAACCGGACCGTGCGGTCGGTCGCCTGCTTGATACTCTCGAGTACAAGTACGAGGTAGACAGCGATGGTGACTACCAGCTGGTCTTTGAAATGGACGACGACCGTACCCAGCTGGTGTTCGTGCGCTCCAACGTCGAAACCTATGGCAGCCACCACGTGCGCGAAATCTGGTCGCCGGGCTACAAGTCCGAAGGTCCGCAGTTCCCGGCACTGGTCGCCAACCGCCTGCTGGAGGATTCCAACGACTCCAAGCTCGGCGGCTGGGTCAAGCAGGGCGACGTGGCCATGTTCGTGGTGAAGATTGACGCCGATGCCAGCGCGGAGGTGATTTCCGACGCCATCGACGCCGCCGCCAAGAGCGCCGATGCGATCGAGCTGGAAATGACGTCCAAGGACGAGTACTGAGCGTGAATGCATTGCAGTCCCAGCGATGGGCGCCACATGTGACCGTGGCTACCGTGGTCTCCCGCGCAGGGCAACTGCTGCTGGTGGAAGAAGAAAAGAACGGCCGGCGGGTATTGAACCAGCCGGCCGGCCATCTCGAGCCAGGCGAAAGCCTGCTCGAGGCGGCCGTGCGTGAAACCCGCGAAGAGACCGGTTGGGACGTGCACCTGACCGGCTTCATCGGCAGTTATCAGTGGACGGCCGCCGACGGCACGCCGTTCCTGCGCTTTGCCTTCTCCGCCGAGCCGCTGCAGCACCACCCGCAGCAGGCGCTGGACACTGGCATCGTGCAGGCACTGTGGATGAGCCCGGTAGCCCTGCAGGCCGATATGGCGCGGCTGCGCAGCCCGCTGGTCTGGCATACGATTTCCGACTGGCTGGCCGGGCAGCGCTACCCGCTTTCGATCGTGCGACAGGTGGCACCGTGAGCAATCCCAACATCGTGGTGGGCGTCTCCGGCGGCGTGGACTCGTCGGTGGCAGCACTTACCCTGGTCCAGCAAGGCCTGGATGTCGCCGGTCTGTTCATGCAGAACTGGGCCGACGATGGCAGCGGCCATTGCCGTGCCGAGGATGATCGCCGCGACGCCGTGGCGGTCTGCGGCCGGCTCGACATTCCGTTCCACTTCCGCGATTTCTCCAGCGAATATTGGCAGGGTGTGTTCGAGCATTTCCTGGCCGAATATGCGGCTGGCCGCACGCCCAACCCGGACGTGCTGTGCAACCGCGAGGTCAAGTTCAAGCACTTCCTGGACGCCGCGCGCGAGCTGGGTGCCGAGCGCATCGCCACCGGCCACTACGCCCAGGCCGACCACTCCGGCGGCCGCTGGCGCCTGCTGCGCGGTGCCGATCGTGGCAAGGACCAGAGCTATTTCCTGCACCAATTGGGCCAGACCCAGCTGGCAGCCACCCTGTTCCCGATCGGGCACATGGAGAAGAGCGAGCTGCGCCGCATCGCCCGTGACGCCGGCCTGCCCACCCATGCCAAGAAGGATTCGACGGGTATCTGCTTCATCGGCGAACGCGATTTCCGCGAATTCCTTGGCCAGTACCTGCCGGCCCGCGAGGGCGAGATCCACGACCCCGACGGCCAGCTGATCGCCCGCCACCCCGGCGTGTTCTATTTCACGCTTGGCCAGCGCGAAGGCCTGAACATCGGCGGCGTTCGTGGGCGCCCGGCAGCACCATGGTTCGTGGTCGGCAAGGACGTGGCCCGCAACATCCTATATGTCGACCAGGGCCATGACAGCCCCTGGTTGCAGTCCAACTGGCTGCGCAGCGAAACCATGCACTGGATTGCCGGGACCCCACCCGCCCGTGAATTCGAATGCACCGCGCAGACCCGCTACCGCCAACCGGACGAAGCCTGCACCGTGAAGGTGCGTGATGACGGTACGCTGGACGTGCATTTCGCACGCCCGCAACGCGCCGTCACCCCCGGCCAGTCGCTGGTGTTGTATGACGGCATGGAATGCCTGGGCGGCGCGGTGATCGCCGCCACCGATGCACCGCTGGAGCGCCGCTTGGCAGCCCCTGTTTCCCCTTGAGAGATAACCATGACCTTTTCCATCGATGACCGCGTACTTGCCCTGGCTGGCATTGCCCAGGCCTTGCAGCAGGTCCGCCGCATCGCAGAAACCGGCCATTCGGAGAGCGCCGTGGTGCGCACCGCAATGGACAGCGTAATGCGTATTGATGCCAGCTCGCCCGCTGCCGTGTATGGCAGTGCCAGCCAGGTGGAACCCGGTCTGCGCCTGCTGCGCGACTACTTCCGCAACCAGGGCAAGGACGACCTGCTGCCGCGGCTCGCGCTGTCGGTGATGCAGCTGGAACGTCGCTTCGTGCGTGAAGGCGCCACGGTCGACAAGGTGGAAGCCGGCATCGAGCGCGCCGCTGGCATTGCCCGCGAGCGCGGCGACAGCTGCCACCCGGACGTACTGAGCGCGATGGGCGCGCTGTATGCGGACACCATCAGCCAGCTCAAGCCGAAGATCATGGTGCAGGGCAACCCGCATTACCTGGGCCAGGCGATGGTGGTGTCGGAGATCCGGGCGCTGCTGCTGGCAGCGGTACGCTCGGCGGTGCTGTGGCGCCAGCTTGGCGGCGCTTACTGGGATTTCCTGTTCTCGCGCAAGGCCATGCTCGAAGCCATCGAGCGCCGTCTGCGCTGATTTTCAAGGCCCGCAATCGCATGGGTTGCGGGCCTGCATCGCAAAACCTCCCGGGATTCACCTCTGTGGGCTAAAGACACCCTGCCCACTGCCGATACTGCATTCGTGACTCTCCCGAGAACGTCCATGTATTCACGTATTGCAATCCGTTTGGCAGCCCCGCTTGTCCTCACCCTTCTGGTTGTGGTCGCTGCCGCCCTGTCCTGGCCCTCTGCGGCCCTGTGGGCGATCCTGACCACCATGGTGCTGAGCTGGCTGGTGTTTGCCTGGTGGAGCGTGCATTCGCAAAGCCAGCGCTCACCCGAGCACGCCAAGGTACTGAAAGAGCAGGACCAGCTGCTCAACGAACTGCGCAGCTTTGTCAGCAACGAAATCGATGGTTCGCGCAGCGAGATCGAGCGCGCACGCGAGCTGATCCGGCAGGCCGTCGGCGGCCTGGGCGGCAGCTTCGATGCGATGAGCCGCAAGTCGCGCCAGCAGAGCCAGGCATTGGCCCGCATCGTTGACCGCGCCGGTGATGAAGGTGGCGGCGGTGTCGACGTGGCCCGCTTCGCCCAGAATGCCAGCCACCAGATGGAACAGCTGGTGGAAGCACTTGAGCAGGTCAGCGGCCAGAGCAGCAACACCGTGCAGCACATCGACCAGATGGCGCAGCACCTGGATGGCATCTTCGCCCTGCTGGAAGACGTCAAGTCGATCGCCGACCAGACCAACCTGCTGGCCTTGAATGCCGCCATCGAAGCCGCACGTGCCGGTGAAGCCGGTCGTGGCTTCGCCGTGGTGGCCGACGAGGTGCGCAATCTGTCCGAGCGCTCCACCACCTTCAACGAGCAGATCCGCAAGCTTGCCCACAGCTCCAAGGACGCGATCGCCAAGGTGCGTGAAACCGTCACCCACATGGCCTCACGCGACATGGACCGGTCCCGCGAAGCCCGCCACGAAGCGGCATCGATGCTGGACAGCGTTGCCGCCATCAACGCCTCGCTGGGTGATGGCATGCGCGAGATCTCCGAATGCGGCCGTGCCATCGACGGCAGCGTCGCCGAAGCCGTGCGCGCCCTGCAATTCGAGGACATCGCCACCCAGGCCCTGGGCGGCGTGCACACCCATCTTGACCGCCTTGGCGCGATCAACCGCGAAGCCGTGGCGCTGCAGGAACTACTGCATCGCAATGGCGGCGTCTTCGATGGCGAGATGGTCAGCGCGCTGCAGCGCACCGGCAACCGCCTGCGCGAAATGCGCGTGGAATGGGAACGCCCGCCGCACAAGCCGGTGTCCCAGCAGAGCATGGGCGCAGGCACGGTGGAGCTGTTCTGATTTCGCACTGCTCCATCCCTGTACCCGAGCCCCGGCCCTTGGCCGGGGCTTTGCTGTTGCTGCAACCGCACTGATATATGCTGACATCCCGCTCCACCTCCAGCAGCAACGCCGAGCCAGCATCGCAGGCTGATGACGCCATGCTTCCATCACCTACCGCCAGCGGCACCCCGCTGAGCCGACGCGAACAACTCGCGCGGCTTGAACAGCGTGCACAGCAGGAGCTGCTGGAACTGCGTGCACTGCGCGATCAAGACACACCCCCTGGTCGGTCAGAAGATACCGATTGGCTCGCGAGCAGCATCGACTGGGACCTGTCCGTTCCCTGAGGCACCACCCCGGCCGGTCAACATGCGTGCACGCACAATTCCTTTTGTGGGAGCGGCGTAAGCCGCGAAACACGCATAGCATCGGATCAAGGCCTGCCAGCATCGCCAGCCTCGCGGCTTACGCCGCTCCCACATCCGACGATGAAATTTGCTCGGTCAGTGCAGAAGCAGTGGAGAATTGATGGCCTGCAGCCGTTGCCGGGTCACATATCCTCGCGCACCGCAGCTATCTTTGTAGGAGCGGCGTAAGCCGCGAAGCACGCATACGATCCGATCGAGACCTGCCAGCAACACCGGCTTAGCCGGGTAACCCCCCCCCCCCCCCCCACGTCAAA
>NZ_JASCOR010000184.1 GCF_029959445.1 Stenotrophomonas sp. PS02298
CCCATGGTCGGCATTGGCGTCACCGGTAATGCCCGTTGCCGACCATGGGTCGGCACCACAGAAAAAGGCGCCTTTCGGCGCCTTTTTTTTATCACGCTTGGATCAGGGCACGTCGACCGACACGCTGAACACCAGGCCCGGTTTGTAGATATCCGAACCGCGGCGCAGGTCGGACGCATCCGAACCAAAGGTGTCGTAATAACCCAGGGTTGCGGTTGCCGGGCCGAAGCCCTTGGACACCGAGACCGAGCCATCGAAGTAATCCGAACGGCGCGGCCATTCGTTGCTATCGGCCTTGATCGTGGTGTAACCGGCCGATGCACCGACCGAGAAACCGTGGCCGATCTCGTAGCTGGCGTCCAGTCCGGCATAGATCTGCTCGGCGCCGCTGTTGCTGTAATCGTCGGCGTAGCCCAGCAGGCCGCTGACGACCACCGGGCCGGTCCAGGTCACTTTGGCCAGGTATTCGTTGTAATCGATGTCACCGTAGCCGCTGGAGGCGCTGGTGTAGGTGTAGCGGTTGACGCCCAGGTCCAGGTTCCAGCTGTCGGACAGGTCCTTGCTCCAGCCGATGTTGTAATCGACTTCGAAATTCGGGCCGCCTTCGCCGAAATCAACGTTCGAGCCCCACACACCCACGTACAGACCGAACGGTGCGGTGTAGCTGGCACCGGCCTGGAATGCCGGCTCATTGTCGGTCTGCGACACACCACGGAACACGTAGTCGGTGGTCACGCCGAAGCTGGCGCTGAACGGAGAGGTGGATTCCTCACTCTCCTGGGCACTGACGGCAAACGGAACGGACAACAGGGCGGCGCAGGCCACGGCGACAAGACGCTTGTTGTGCATCATGCAGATCTCTCCAGGAAGTGGGGGTACCGGGATTGACCACATCCCGATTCACAAATATTTAACCGCAATTATATTGCGATGCAACATCTATTTCACCCCAACCGCCCGGTGTTTCCCTATTCAGCCCGCATCCGCCGGAAATATCCCGTAACGACGGGCCCCGAGCCGGATTGACTGGCCTGTCGCATATGCGGGCGCATCCGCCGGCAACTCCACTTCCAGCTCGGTAGTTGCGCCAGCCAGGCGCGCGCGCAGACGCTGGCGTGGGCCACTGCGTTGCACCAGCCCGACCGTGGCCTGCCAGTGGCCATCGGCCTCGACCAGCAGATCCTCCGGCCGCACGAACACCTCCAGCGCCTCACCTTCCGGCACTGCGCCGGTCCGTGGCCAACGTGCCCCGGCCACTTCCAGCGTCTGCCCCTGCGCGCGTGCCGGCAGCCGGTTGGCCTCACCGACGAAGCCATAGACGAAGGGCGACGCCGGCTGGTCATAGACCTCGCCCGGTGTACCCACCTGTTCGATTCGGCCACGGTTGAGGATGGCGACGCGGTCGGCCAGCTCCAGTGCTTCTTCCTGATCGTGGGTGACGAACACCGTGGTCAGCCCGGTGCGGTCGTGCAGCTCGCGCAGCCAGCGGCGCAGGTCGCGGCGTACCTGGGCATCCAACGCGCCGAAGGGCTCATCCAGCAACAACACGCGCGGTTCGATCGCCAGCGCGCGCGCCAACGCCACGCGCTGGCGTTGGCCGCCGGACAGCTGCGCCGGGTAACGCCCGCCCAGCCCATCGAGTTGTACCAGCGCCAGCAGCTCATCGACCTTGGCGTCGATGCGCGCCTTCGGCCAACGTTCGGCACCGCGCCGCACTTCCAGCCCGAAGGCGATATTGCGGCGCACGTCCAGATGCTTGAACAAGGCGTAGTGCTGGAACACGAAACCAGCGCGGCGTGCCTGCACGCTCAAACCGGTGGCGTCTTCGCCATCGAACAGGATTTCGCCGCGCTCGGGATGCTCCAAGCCGGCCAGCGCGCGCAGCAAGGTGGTCTTGCCCGAACCCGATGGACCCAGCAGCGCCAGCAGCTCGCCACTGCGGATATCCAGGCTCACCCCGTCCAGCGCGGGGAACGTGCCGTACTGCTTGCCCAGGTTGTGTATGCGGATGTTCATTGCGACCTCAATGACGGTGGGCGGCGGCCAGCGACTGACCGTGGCGCCACTCCAGGAAAGATTTCACCACCAGCGTCAGCAAGGCGGTGGCGGCCAGCAGCGAGGCGCAGGCAAAGGCGGCGCTGTAGGCGTATTCGTTGTAGAGAATCTCAACGTGCAACGGCAGCGTATTGGTGCGCCCGCGGATATGCCCGGACACCACCGACACCGCGCCGAACTCGCCCATTGCCCGCGCGCTGCACAACAGCACGCCATACAGCAGGCCCCAACGGATGTTCGGCAAGGTCACCTTCCAGAACATCTGCCAGGCATTGGCACCCAGCGTCAGCGCCGCCAGTTCCTCGTCACTGCCCTGCTGCTCCATCAGCGGCATCAACTCGCGGGCAATGAAAGGAAAGGTGACAAACACCGTGGCCAGCACGATGCCGGGTATCGCGAACACGATGCGTGGCAGCTGCAACAAGGTTTCGCCGAGCACCGGCAGGTGCAGGCGCAGCCCGTCCTCGATCATCGGCCAGAACCAACCATCGCGGCCGAACAACAGGATGAAGACCAGACCGGCCACCACCGGCGATACAGAGAACGGCAGATCGATCAGCGTCACCAACCAGCGCTTGCCCGGGAAACTGTGCTTGCTCACCACCCAGGCCGCAGCGACGCCGAAGACCAGGTTCAAGGGCACGACGATCGCCGTCACCAAAAGCGTCAGGCGTATCGCCGACAAGGCATCCGGATCACTGATCGCATTCCAGAATGCCAGCACACCACCACGCAACGCCTCGACGAACACCAGCACCAGCGGCAGCAGCAGGAACGACAGCAGAAACCCCAGCGCGCCCAGGATCAACAGCACCTGCACCCAGCGCGGCTCGCTGGTCACTTGCTGCGGCCTGGCCACACGCGCACTACGTTCGATTTCCACCGGCAACTCCGACACCAGCTCGTTCATCGTGCCCCCCTGCGCTGCAAGCGCGCCTGCAGCGTGTTGACCAGCAGCAGCAGCACGAACGACAGCAGCAACATCGCAGCTGCAATCGCCGTGGCACCAGCGTAATCAAACTCCTCCAGACGGATGGTGATCAGCAACGGCGCGATCTCGGTGACGCTGGGCATGTTGCCGGCGATGAAGATCACCGAGCCGTACTCACCCACGCCACGTGCGAAGGCCAGCGCAAAGCCGGTCAGCATTGCCGGCCACAGGCTGGGCAAGACTACCCGCACGATGGTCTGGAAACGTGTGGCACCGAGCGTTGCCGAGGCCTCCTCGAACTCGCGCTCGGCTTCGGCCAACACCGGCTGCACGATGCGCACAACGAATGGCAGGCCGACAAACACCAAGGCCACCACGATGCCGAGCGGCGTGTACGCCACCTTGATGCCCAACGGCTCCAGCCACTGCCCGATCCAGCCCTGGCCGCCATACAGCGCGGTCAAGGCAATGCCGGCCACGGCGGTGGGCAAGGCAAACGGCAGATCGATCATCGCGTCGAACAGGCGCCGGCCGGGGAAGTTGTAGCGCACGAATACCCACGCCACCCACGTGCCCATCAGTGTATTGAACGCAGCCGCGGCAAACGCGGTGCCGAAGCTCAGCCGCAATGCGGCCAGCACGCGGGGCTCGGTCCATATCTGCCAGATGCCGCCCAGGCCCAGCCCTGCTGCTTTCAGGAACACGCCGAGCAACGGGATCAGGACGATCAGCCCCAACCAGAACAAGGTGATGCCCATACCAAGACCAAAGCCGGGGAGTACCCGGCGTTGGCTTCGCACACGCGGCTGCAGTGTTTGTGCTGTTGCTGACACGGTCTACTTGCTCGCCTGGATCTGATCGAAGACACCGCCATCAGCGAAGTGCTCGGCCTGCGCCCTGCCCCACGAACCGAAGGCGCTGCGGATGGTGACCAGCTGCACCTGCGGGAAGCGCGCCACGTCGGCCGGTGCTGCGTATTGCGGCGAACGCGGCCGGTAGTAATGACGCGCGGCGATGCGCTGGCCTTCCGGCGAGTACAGGTATTGCAGATAGGCCTGGGCAACATCGCGGGTGCCATGGCGGTCAACGTTGCGATCCAGCAGTGCTACCGACGGTTCGGCCAGGATCGACAGCTTGGGCACCACGATCTCGAACTTGTCCGGGCCCAGCTCTTCCTGGGCAAGGAAGGCTTCGTTCTCCCACGCCAGCAACACATCGCCGATGCCGCGCTGGACAAAAGTTGTCGTGGCGCCACGCGCACCGGTATCAAGCACCGGCACATTGCGGAACAGCGCGCGCATGTAGTTCAGGACCTTGTCGCGATCACCCTTGAAGATGTGATCGCCGTAAGCCCAGGCTGCCAGATAGTTCCAGCGAGCGCCGCCGGAGGTCTTCGGGTTCGGCGTCACCACCGATACACCGCTGCGCAGCAGGTCCGGCCAATCGCGGATGCCCTTGGGATTGCCCTTGCGTACCAGGAAGACAATCGTCGAGGTGTAGGGCGCGCTGTTTTCCGGCAGGCGGGTCTCCCAGTTTGCCGGCAGCAGCTTGGCCTTGTCGGCGATGGCATCCACGTCATAGGCCAGGGCAAGGGTGACCACGTCGGCCTCGATGCCGTCGATCACCGTGCGCGCCTGCTTGCCGGAGCCGCCGTGCGAGGTCTCGATGGTGACGTTGTCACCCTTGGTTTCCTTCCAGTGCTTGGCGAAGGCGGCGTTGAAATCGCGGTACAGCTCGCGCGTCGGGTCGTAGGAAACATTGAGCAGCTGCACATCGCGTGCGAACGCAGCGCCGGCACTCAAGGTCAGGGCGAAGGCCAGTGCCGCTGTGGCAAGGCGGGAAACATGGGAATGCGTCATCAGGGCTCTCCGTCAGAAGGAAACTTGCAGGCGCGAGAAAACAGCTTTTTCATCAGGCAACTTCGCGCCAGCGGAAGCCGCATCAAAACTGCTGTGCAGATAGTTGGTCGCCAGCTTGAGGTTGGCGGTCAGGTACCAGTTGGCACCGACCGTCCACGAGCGGACCTGTGAAGCCGACACCGTCGGATCGGCATAGAACGGGAAGGCGGCATCGTCGATCTGCAGTTCGCCGTAGCGCGCGGTCAATTCCACCGCGCCATGCCCACCGTTTGCCCCAAACGGGCGCGAAGGCGTCACCCCGCGATAGCTCGCATCCTCACCGGTCAGCACATAGCTGGCGGTGGCCTGCCAGGCCCGGTTGTCCAAGCGCTTGCGGATGCCATTGCGTGCAACCTCCTGTTCCGAAGCGATGTACTCGGCCTGCAGGCCCAGTCCATTGCGGTAGAACCAACCCTGCGGCGACCAGCGGCGGTGCTCGCCATCGGCAACCACGGCACTGCGGTAAGCAAAGAAGGTGGCCTGGCCAGGCGTGCGGTAACGCGGCAGGAAGTTGTTGCCGCTGCCATGCTTCTCGCCCGTGCTTGCGCCCAGGCCGAAGCCCAGGCCTGCCCATGCGCTGTCACTGCCCTTGAGCGGCTCGAAGAACACGCGTCCTGCATATTCGAAGTCGTCATCCGGATTGCTGGTGACCGCATCGCGACCATCGACGGTGCCGTTGAATACGCCCAACGCATAGCTGAACTTGCCCTTGGCCACTTCACCCTGCAGCTGCACACCGAGGTCGCGATTCGGCGCAAGTTCGCTGGCCAGCGCGCGCTCCACATCGACCAGTGCCGAGGATGACTGCAGGCGTTCCAGACCGACCGGCGAGGTGAACTTGCCGACCCGCAGCGTGTACGCAGGATCGAAGCGCAGATCAGCATAGGCATCGACGATGCTGGCGCTGTCGCCGGCAAACTCCGGGGTGAAGCGGTACGCCACCAGCTTGCCCAACGAGCCTTCCAGGGTGGGCCGGGCGGTGCGCAGCAGGAAGGTGTCGTTCTGGTTGGCATCACCGCCCAGGAACACGCGGGCATCGCCTTGCAGCAGGCTACGTAGTTTCAACTCGTAGTTGCCGTCGCCGGATTTGAACGATGCGCCCTTCTGGTCGATGGCGATCTTCGGTGCGCTCTTGGCGGTGGCAACGCGTTCTTCTTCCGCCAGCTCAAGGCGGCGTTCAAGGATGCGCAGGCGCTGGTCCAGGTCGGCCAGGCCTACGCCTTCGCTTGCCCCATCACTGACGCCAGCCAGCCGCTCCAGACGCTGCAGGCGCTCCTGCAACTGCTCCACGGTGAGTTGCTGCGCCTGCACCGATGACCCCGCCCCACACGCCGCCAGGGCCAGGCTGAGGGACAACAGCTTCCTGGTCGGCAGGGTGAATGGGGGGCGTGTGGCGGTCATCGGCATCTCCTGGTGGGTGGGTGTGCCGACGATGCTGCGGGTGCACACCCGTTACCGAGAAATGACTTAGGCCGCCGCGCTTATAGCCTTTGCGCATGACGACAACGCCGGGACACGGGGAAGGCTAAAATTGGTGTTCCACTTGACCGCAAGACCCCGCCATGACCGAAACCGCGAACATCTCCCCGCTGACCCGGCACTACGCCGAGGAACTGGACGCCATCCGCGCGCAGGGGCTGTTCAAGTCCGAACGCATCATCACCAGCCCGCAGTCGGCCGAGATCACCCTCGACGACGGCCGCACGGTGCTGAATTTCTGCGCCAACAACTATCTGGGCCTGGCCGACCACCCGGAGCTGATCCAGGCCGCGAAGGACGCGCTGGACACGCATGGCTTCGGCATGGCGTCGGTACGCTTCATCTGCGGCACGCAGGACCTGCACAAGCAGCTGGAGAAGCAGATTGCCGGGTTCTTCGGCAAGGACGACACCATCCTTTACGCCGCCTGCTTCGACGCCAATGGCGGCCTGTTCGAGCCGCTGCTGGGCGAGAACGACGCAATCATCTCCGACGCACTCAACCACGCCTCCATCATCGATGGCGTGCGCCTGTGCAAGGCCAAGCGCTTCCGCTACGCCAACTGCGACATGGCCGATCTGGAAGCGCAGCTGCAGGCCGCTGATGCCGCTGGCTGCAAGACCAAGCTGATCACCACTGACGGCGTGTTCTCGATGGACGGCTTCATCGCCCCGCTCGATGAAATCACCGCGCTGGCGAAGAAGTACGGCGCACTGGTGCACATCGACGAATGCCATGCCACCGGCTTCCTCGGCGCCACCGGCCGCGGCTCGGCCGAAGTGAAGGGTGTGCTCGACAAGATCGACATCATCACCGGCACCCTCGGCAAGGCCATGGGCGGCGCGCTGGGCGGTTTCACCTGCGCCAGCGCCGAGGTCATTGAACTGCTGCGCCAGCGTTCGCGCCCCTACCTGTTCTCCAACTCGTTGCCGCCGCACGTGGTTGCCGCCGGCATCAAGGCGTTCGAGATGTTGGCTGCCGCCGATGACCTGCGTGAAACGCTGCGCGAGAACACCGCCTACTTCCGCGAGAAGATGACCGCCGCTGGTTTCGACGTGAAGCCCGGCGTGCACCCGATCAGCCCGGTGATGCTGTACGACGCACCGCTGGCGCAGAAATTCGCCCAGCGCCTGCTGGAAGAAGGCATCTATGCGATCGGCTTCTTCTTCCCGGTGGTGCCGAAGGGTCAGGCCCGCATCCGCACCCAGATCAGCGCCGCGCACAGCCGCGCACACCTGGACCGCGCGATCGATGCCTTCACCCGGATTGGCCTGGAGCTTGGCGTCATCAAGGGCTGAGTGCTGTTGCCCTTGGCTTGAAAACAAAACAGGCGCCGAAAGGCGCCTGTTTTGTTCTGCCCTGTAGTGCCGAGCCATGCTCGGCAGAGGCCTTACCGGTAAAGCCCCTTGCCGAGCATGGCTCGGTGCTACGTTTGGGTTTGCTTGTAGAGCCTCTGCCGAGCATGGC
>NZ_JASCOR010000185.1 GCF_029959445.1 Stenotrophomonas sp. PS02298
GGGGCGGCGCGTAACGCCTTTCTGGGGGGGCGCACGCCCCCCAAGCCGATATCGCCACCGGAGCTCGCGACATTGCGATCCGGAAGTGCGCTTGCTTCGCGGCTTACGCCGCTCCTACCGGTTTGGTACCCCGGTAAGTCCTCTGCCGAGCTACTGGTCGAGAATGCTGGTAAGGCCTCTGCCGAGCATGGCTCGGCACTACCTGCATCTGGCATGGCGTAATCTCTGGGCCAATATCCCCGGATCAATCCCCATGCCTGTGCTTCTCGCTGTGCCGCTGGCGATACTGGTGTTCGTCGCGATCATGTTGCTGCTGATGCCGCTGTCACTGTGGCAGCGCGTTCGCAGTGGTGGCGCGCGCCGACAGGCGCGGCCCTGGCTGATCACCTTCAATTTCTGGGCGACATTGGTATCCACAGGTTTGTTCGCGGTGTTCGTCGGCATCGCCGGGTTCTGGTGGGCTGGTGCCTGGTCCTACGCGGCACTTGGTTGGCTGGCCGGTCTGTTGGTCGGCGTGCTCGGCCACTACCTGACCCGCTTCGAGCCCGGTCCAGAGGCGCTGCATTACAAGCCCAATACCTGGCTGGTGTTGGCATTGACCGCGATGATCGTCGTGCGTGTGGTCGCCGGCGTGGTACAGGGCTGGCAGGCATCGGTGAACGGCGTGCCGTGGCCGGACTCGGGCTGGCTCAGCCATGCCGGCTTGCTGGCGATGGCGGCGCTGCTGCTCGGTTATGCAGGCATGTACGCCTGGCTGCTGCGGCGCCGGGTTCGTCACCATCAACGCTATCGGCAGTTTGATCGTAGTCCGCGCTGAGCCTGTATCCGATGGCAGGCGGAGGCTGTCCCGGCTAGTCTGATGCAAGCAGATACGGAGACGCTTGATGGGTGTGCTGCAGTTCTTCGGGCGCCGCTTGGCGCACTTCCTGGCGCAGCCACGCGCCAACCAGATGCGGCCGTCGACCAGCGACCCCGCAATGCTGCTGCGCACCTTGCGTCGTGGCGATGTGCTGCTGGTGGAGGGCAATAGCCGCTTCTCCACCGCCATCAAATACCTGAGCCAGTCCACCTGGTCGCATGCGGCGCTTTATATCGGCGAAGAACCGCTGCTCGAAGGCGGCAAAGCGCAGCCGATGCTGATCGATGTCGATGTGGAGCAGGGGGTGCGCCGCATTCCGTTGACCGAATTCGCCAACCAGCACACCCGTATCTGCCGTCCGCAAGGCCTGTCACCGGCAGTGGTGGATCAACTGGTCGGCTTCATGCGCGCACGCCTGGGCTATAGCTACGACCTGAAGAATGTCTTCGATCTGGCGCGATTCCTGATCCGGCAGCCGCCGGTACCGGGTCATATGCGCCGTCGCTTGATTGCATTGGGCAGTGGCGAGCCAACCAAGGCGATCTGTTCGACCTTGCTGGCGCAGGCCTTCGAGTCGATCCGCTACCCGATTTTGCCGGAGATCGAAACGGTGCTGGCGCAGGTAGGTGGCGCCGAGCAGTCGCAGGAGATCCTGCACATCCGCAACTACAGCCTGTACACGCCGCGCGACTTCGATGTGTCGCCGTTCTTCGATGTGGTCAAGCCACGCCTGCAGCACAACTTCGATTACCTGGCGCTGCAATGGAGTGATGACGGCAGCCCATGATCACTCCCGCCCTTGCCCCGAAGGGGCAGGGGAGGGTTGGGGAGGGTTGGGGAGGGGCGCTCTTCTGCCTTGGCATTGATCAGCGACGTTCCAAAAAAAACACGGGCCGCGAACGGCCCGTGTTTCATTTACAAGCACTGCATTGAATCTACAACGGTACTGCCAGGAACGTTGTCGCTTAGAAGCGTGCACCCAGGCCGAAGCCAACGGTCCACGGATCCAGCTTCAGCTCGCCGGCGTTCTGGCCGGCGACGCGCAGGTCAGGACGAGCGTGCATGTAGCGCGCATCGGCGCGGGCAAACCAGGTCGAATTGATGTTCATGTCAACGCCGACGGTGCCGATCGCACCCTTGGCGGTATCCACGCCAACGTGGTTGCCGGTGCTGCTCAGGCCGTCGATCTTCTCGTTGCTGAAGTTCGACTCGTAGTAACCCAAGCCGACGAACGGACGGAACACGTTGTCCGCCTGGCCGAAGTGGTACTGCGCGCTCAGTGCAAGCGGCTGCTGCTCGACGCTGCCGACCTTGGCGCCACCATCGGTGCGCACGCGGTGATCGAACTTGTCGGCCGCGCCCCACAGCTCAACGGCGAAGTTGTCGTTGAAGTAGTAGCTGGCGCTGATCGTCGGTGCCGGGCCGCCATCGACCTTGCCAATGCCGTCGACCGGATCGTTCTTCGGCTGCAGCAGGCTGATGCCGCCAACCACGGCGAAATGCTTGCCGGATGCGGTATCGCCATTGCCATCCTGTGCGAAGGCGGTGGAAGACAGCGCAAGTGCGCCAAGGGTGGCAAGGCTGAGAATTTTGATGGAACGCATGACTAACTCCTCATATTGCGAACAGAACTACTGCGATCGGGACTACGTTGTTATCAAGGCCCTCGTTGCGGGGCGAGGTCACCCTAACGATGGCAAGATGAATCGCTCTAAACGCGGGGATTTTTCAGTGCCTTTGCGTTCAGCGAAAAATCGGGGAGATCCCATGCGCACGATGTTTCGCAGCAATATTCCGTTCACGATCTTGTGGAGCATGTGATGAGTGCTGATGTATTGCAGGGCTTGCCCGCGCAGGTGACTGCAGCGTGTCGTGTATTGGTGCTGGGCTCGATGCCGGGCGCGGTATCGCTGCACGAAGCGCGCTATTACGCGCATCCGCGCAATCGCTTCTGGCCAGTGATGGCGGCGCTGTGCGGCTTCGATGCGCAGCTTGCGTATGCGCAACGATTGCACTGCCTGCAGCAGGCCGGCGTCGGGTTGTGGGATGTGATCGGGCAGTGCCAGCGCGCCGGCAGCCTGGATACAGCCATCGTCCGTGGCAGCGAAGTGCCCAATCGCATTGCGGAGCTGTTGGCCGACCTGCCGCAGCTGCGGGCAATCGCCTGTAATGGCGCTGCGGCACACACTGCGTTCCAGCGATGGATCGCACCGGCTTTGCCGCCTTTGGCGGCTGCGCTACCGCTGCTGGCCCTGCCATCGACCAGTCCGGCCAATGCGGCGTGGTCGCTGCAGCGCCTGACTGGGCAGTGGCAGGCGCTGCAACCGTGGTTGAATGCGCCGAATGCGGTGGTATCGCCTGCAACCAATGGTTTGGCCGACTAGGACAGGCAAGACAGCCGACACGTCGTAAAGCAGGGCGTTGAGCCGAAATTCCGGCCGTCACGGCGCGCGTGGCGTGGCCTTGTCCGGGGACATACGCAGGCGAATTCACTTGTAGCGGTTGGCGCTGCGGCCCGCTAACGCCACAATAGGGGATTCCCTCATTTGTTGCTGGAGTAGTTCATGGCCGAAATCAAGGAAGCACTTGTCCCCGATATCGGTGACTACAGCGACATTCCGGTGATCGAAGTGCTGGTCGCGGTTGGCGATACGGTCAAGAAGGACCAGGGTCTGGTCACGCTGGAATCGGACAAGGCGACGATGGAAGTGCCGTCGGCCTACGCCGGTGTGGTCAAGGAGCTTAAGGTCAAGGTTGGCGACGGCCTGTCCGAGGGCAAGGTCGTGGCCCTGATCGAAGTCAGCGAAGAGGCCGCCAAGCCTGCCGCCGCTGCCGCTCCGGCAGCCCCGGCCAAGGTCGAAGCCGCTGTCGAGACTGGCACCAAGGTCGAGCCGGTGGCGGTTGCCCCGGTCGCCGACAAGCTGGCCCAGCGCGAAATCGCCCAGGAAGAGGTGGTCACCACCAGCAAGCCGGCCACCCCGCCGGTGCAGTTCAACGCCGAAGGCGTGCTGCCGGCCAATGTGCCGTATGCCAGCCCGGCCGTGCGCGTGTTCGCCCGCGAACTGGGCGTGGACCTGCAGCAGGTCAAGGGCACGGAGAAGGGCGGCCGCATCACCAAGGGCGACGTGCAGAAGTTCGTCAAGGGCGCGCTGTCCGGCGGCGTTGCTGCCAGCGCCGGTGCCCCGGCGGCGGCTGGCGGCGGCCTGAACCTGCTGCCGTGGCCGAAGGTCGACTTCAGCAAGTTCGGCGAGACCGAAGTGGTGCAGCTGTCGCGCATCAAGAAGATCTCCGGCGCCAACCTGGCCCGTAACTGGGCGATGATCCCGCACGTCACCCAGTTCGAGCAGGCTGACATCACCGATCTGGAAGGCCTGCGCGTGGCCCTGAACAAGGAAAACGAGAAGGCCGGCATCAAGCTGACCATGCTCGCTTTCCTGATCAAGGCCAGCGCTGCCGCGCTGAAGCAGTTCCCCGAGTTCAACGCCTCGCTGGACGCCAGCGGCGAGAACCTGACCCTGAAGAAGTACTTCAACATCGGCTTTGCCGCCGATACGCCGAACGGTCTGGTCGTGCCGGTGATCCGTGACGTCGACAAGAAGGGCGTGGTGCAGATCGCCCAGGAAACCGGCGAACTGGCCAAGAAGGCACGTGACGGCAAGCTCGGCCCGGCCGACATGAGCGGCGGCTGCTTCTCGATCAGCTCGCTGGGTGGCATTGGCGGCACCGCCTTCACCCCGATCGTGAATGCGCCGGAAGTGGCCATCCTCGGCGTCTCCAAGTCGTCCATCCAGCCGGTCTGGAACGGCAAGGAATTCGCCCCGAAGCTGATGCTGCCGCTGTCGCTGAGCTACGACCACCGCGTCATCGACGGCGCCCTGGCGGCCCGTTTCACCACCTACCTGTCGCAGGTGCTGGCCGACATGCGGCGCGTGCTGCTGTGATGCCAGTGGCGCCGCGACGCGCCCTGCTGACGCTGGTGCTGGCTGCCCTGGCGGGCCCGGCACTGGCCGCCAGCCAGTGCCTGCCGGTGGTCGGTGAGGGTTGGCCGCCGGCGGTGGGCAACTACGGCCAGGCGGCGACCAGTCTGCTGGGCGGCCAGGCCGAAGACGGCCTGTCGCTGCTGGTGCTGCCGGCACGTGGGGTGGAGTCGCAGGTGCTGCTGCGCCGCGATGCCGCCAACGGGCAGTGGATGGTGCTGTCTGGCTCGGCCGACAAGCGCATCTACAGCTGGAACACTACCGGCGGTCGCGGTGGCGTCAACCTGCAGCTGGACCAGGAGCCCGAGTTCGCCCAGGCGCCGTTGCCCGATGCACTGGCGCAGCGCCTGCTCGAGGTATGGGGCAAGGCCCTGGCCTCGTCCGAAGTGGCGGCGCGGGCGCCGGTCACCGATGGTGAGGTGCTGTCCTTCACCGTCAACGGCGAGCGTTACAGCGGTCAGCGGCCGGCTTGCGGTCAGCTTGAAGCGCTGCAGGAACAGGCGGCGCTGCTGATCGAGCTGGCCCATAGCAAAGACAAAAAATACGAGAAGCGTTACGCCAACATCGAACGCGCGCTCGACAAGATGCATGACCGGTTCGTCGGCGAAGCCGGCTGAGCCCACAGGAGAAAACAATGGCGACGATTGAAATCAAGGTTCCGGACATTGGCGACTACAACGACGTGCCGGTGATCGAGATTCTGGTGGCCGTGGGCGACACGGTGAAGAAAGACCAGGGTCTGGTCACGCTGGAGTCGGACAAGGCCACGCTGGAAGTGCCGTCCTCGGCTGCGGGTGTGGTCAAGGAAATCAAGGTCAAGCTCGACGACAAGCTGTCCGAGGGCGATGTGGTGGTGATCCTGGAAGCTGAAGGCGAGGGCGCTGCCCCGGTCGCAGCTCCGGCACCTGCTGCCGCACCTGCGCCGGCTGCACAGCCTGCTGCTGCCGCCGCTCCGGCAGCCGTCAGCGCGCCGGTTGCCGCTGCTGCGCCAGCCGCATCCGGCCCGGTCGAGGTCAAGGTGCCGGACATCGGTGATTACCAGAACGTGCCGGTGATCGAGATCCTGGTCGCCGTCGGCGACACGGTGAAGAAGGACCAGGGCCTGGTCACGCTGGAATCGGACAAGGCCACGCTGGAAGTGCCTTCGTCGGCCGATGGCGTGGTCAAGGAAATCAAGGTCAAGCTGGACGACAAACTGTCGGTCGGCGACGTGGTGGTGGTGCTCGAAGGCGCTGCCGGTGCTGCACCGGCTGCTGCCAAGGCGGCCCCGGGCAGCAAGCCGCCGGTGACCCCGTCGCACCGCGCGCCGGACCCGGCGATTGCCGCCAAGGCGCTGCCGTCCAGCGGTCGCACCGCTGACATCGAATGCCGCATCGTGGTGCTGGGCGCAGGCCCGGGCGGCTATACCGCTGCCTTCCGCGCTGCCGATCTGGGCATGGACACCGTGCTGATCGAGCGTTACGCCAGCCTCGGCGGCGCCTGCCTCAACGTCGGTTGCATTCCGTCCAAGGCGCTGCTGCATGCCGCTGAAATCATCGATCACGCTGCGCATGCCGACGAACTGGGCATCGAATACGGCGCGCCGAAGATCAGCCTGGACAAGCTGCGCGGCTACAAGGAAAAGGTCGTCGGTCAGTTGACCAAGGGTCTGGCCGGCATGGCCAAGCAGCGCAAGATCCGCACCGTCCACGGCCTGGCCAAGTTCGTCTCGGCCAATGAGCTGGAGATCGTCGGCGACGACGGCAAGACCCAGCTGCTGCGCTTCGAGCAGTGCATCATCGCTGCCGGTTCGCAGGCGGTGAAGCTGCCGAACTTCCCGTGGGACGACAAGCGCGTGATGGACTCCACCGATGCACTGGAACTGGCCGAAGTGCCGGGTTCGCTGCTGGTTGTGGGTGGCGGCATCATCGGTCTGGAAATGGCCACCGTGTACAGCGCCCTGGGTTCCAAGGTGACCGTGGTCGAGTTCATGGACCAGCTGATGCCGGGCGCCGACAAGGACCTGGTCAAGCCGCTGGCTGATCGTTTGAAGAAGCAGGGCATCGAGGTCCATCTGAAGACCAAGGCGTCCGGCGTCAGCGCCGATGCCAAGGGCATTACCGTGACCTTCGACGCCGCCACCGAAGGCGAGAAGCCGGCGATGGAAAGCGGCACGTTTGATCGCGTGCTGGTTGCCGTCGGCCGCTCGGCCAACGGCAAGAAGATCGATGCCGACAAGGCTGGCGTCGAAGTCACCGACCGTGGCTTCATTCCGGTTGACCGGCAGATGCGCACCAATGTGCCGCACATCTTCGCCATCGGCGACATCGTCGGTAACCCGATGCTGGCGCACAAGGCAACGCATGAAGGCAAGCTGGCGGCCGAAGTTGCCTTCGGCGAGAAGAAGGAGTGGGTGGCACGGGTGATTCCGTCGGTGGCTTACACCAACCCGGAAATCGCCTGGGTTGGCGTCACCGAGACCGAGGCCAAGGCCAAGGGCTTGAAGGTGGGCGTGGCCAAGTTCCCGTGGGCGGCCAGCGGTCGCGCAATTGGTATTGGTCGCACCGAGGGCTTCACCAAGCTGATCTTCGACGAAGAGACCCACCGCGTGATCGGTGGTGCCATCGTCGGCGTGCATGCCGGTGAGTTGCTGGCAGAGATCGGCCTGGCCATTGAAATGGGTGCGGAGGCCGAAGACATCGGCCACACCATCCACGCGCACCCGACCCTGAGCGAGTCGGTGGCGATGGCCTCGGAGATCTACGACGGCACCATCACCGATCTGTATATCCCGAAGAAGAAGTGATCGAAGAGTGAAAAGGGCCGCGTAGCGGCCCTTTTCATTTGTGCGCGATGTATAGAGCGCAGCGACGCTTCATTTGTAGAGCCGAGCCATGCTCGGCTGGGGCGTTGCCGGTGGTGCTTCATTTGTAGTGCCGAGCCATGCTCGGCAGAAGCGTTCCCGGTATAGCCCCTGCCGAGCATGGCTCGGCAC
>NZ_JASCOR010000186.1 GCF_029959445.1 Stenotrophomonas sp. PS02298
GTACATCGAGATGTTTTACAACCCGACACGGCGACACGGTTCCAATGGCGGCCTGTCCCCGATAGAGTTTGAACGGCAGTACGCACTAAACGGCTGAAGAGTGTCTACAAAAGCCTGGGCGATTCAGTGCGAGCTCTTCACGCGGTGTCGTAGCGCAAGACGACAACAGCAGCAGAGCTGTCACATAAGTGAGGCGCTTACGCATACTTCCCCCTGAGAGCTAACGACAGAATTAAGCCGACCCGCGAAGCGGGTTCGGCTTGAATGAATAGTTAGAGCCCATTTTGCGCGCGAACACGGTCATAACAAGCACCACACAGAAGCTGGATATTTGCGAATTTTTCTGAGCAATCATTCCAGTCTCCGGATATGCCGCCTTCCGCGATGCGGACATCCTCGCATGACGAGCACCAAGCGTCGCCACGAGGTTCGCTTGCCCAGAAGAACCCAACGTTCTCGCCGGTGCTAAGTGTGGAAGCGAGGTGACAACAGACGAAGGTCTGTTCCTGCTCTCCGTGCACATGGCACTCGATTGTGCTTTTCATGGTCTCTAACTCCGGAATTAAGCCGACTCGCGAAGCGAGTTCGGCTTGAATGAATTGTTAGGGCCCACCCCGGACCCTGGAGAGCAGTTTATCCCTACGCGTCTCGAGCTGATCAGGGTGATGTGCGTACAAGCTTGGCCCCCATGTATAGGCAACCACCGTTGCCGCCTCTTGGTCCGAAAGTGCGCTGAGTGGTTTAGCGAACATGCGAGTGGATAGGGCGTTTAGGCCATGTCCCTGCCCGTTAAATACGAGAGTGGAGTACAACCCAAGAACCTTATCTTGGGAAAGGTGTAGCGAAACAAGCCGCTCCCAGAGAATGCTGCGTATGTGCCAGTTGAGCGTTCCTTTGCGCGGGAGAAGGCGATAGTGCAGCTGCCGGGCCACCATGGCGGAAGGCGATGCGCCTCCTTGTTGCTGCGCAATGATGTATGTGCGGATCTTGGGTGGAGGCGTGCGGTCTAGAGGGTCGGCCTTAGCCAAGATGGCTTGAATGTCATCTCGGTGGGGCCAGAACACCAAAGCGTCATAAGCCAAGAAGCCTAAAGCTGGCAGAAGTATGAGCGTAGCGAGAAGGGCGACTACGAACTTTGCGAGACGCTTCATGTGGGCCCTAACTCTGGAATTAAGCCGACCCGCGTAGCGGGTTCGGCTTGAATGAACTGTTAGGCCGCAGCCCGGTGTGTGACAAGCCAGCCTAATGCGGAGCTGACAAGCCCGCCCCAAATCACTCCGGTCGAGAAGCTCGTTCCGCTCAGGTATGCCACGGCAGCGCCAATGGCCGCGCCAACGAGAGCAAGCCAAGCTACCTTGCGCTTGCGCGAAAGGTACGTGGCCTCAATTGCTCGCTTCTGCCGAGCTTCTTCTTGGCGGTTTAGATCCGGCGCCAGAATGGCTTGTGCAATCGCGCCTGCTTGTGTCCTTTCCATCTTGCGAGAACTCCTGATAGCGGCCTAACTCTGGAATTAAGCCGCGCCGCGAAGCGGCGTCGGCTTGAATGAACTGTTAGGCGGCTGTGGCCCTTATCGCTCCCCGGGCCAATGCTGCCTTGCTTGTGCAACCCAATGCGAACCGATCATGCCACAGCTTGCGGGATGGAGCTTGCCCCAGAATCCTGGCCGAGCGCTACCGCCGAAGTGCGATGAAATGATTGCGGCAGGGTGGTGAGGCGTAAGACGAAGTGGCAGGCTTGCCGCTGCCAGGAACAGTTGGAACTGTTACCTGGAGCCGACCGGCGACTTGCCGATGTTGCTGCCGAAAGAAGAAGGGCCAGCCAACCAAACACACCGCCGCCTAACTCTGGAATTAAGCCGACCCGCGCAGCGGGTTCGGCTTGAATGAACTGTTAGGGGGCATGTTTGCCACGGTACCAGACGGTGACAAGCACGGTCACCAAGAAAATGACGGGGCCAATGCCAAAGCCGAGGATGTATTTGACACTGTATCCAATTGAGTTTTTCCCGGAAGCTACTGCGATCAGATGAGGAGAGCTAAGCGTCAGTGCTGCGACCACACCAAAAGCTAGTCCGGACCAGATTGAACGGGGAATTCTTGAAATATGAATGGAGCGGTACTTGAATAATAGCCACCACAGAGAAAGCAGCGAGTAGGTCATTAATACGACACAGCCCACTAGCATCCACAAGGCGACATTGGTTGGGCTGCGCGCGAGTAGAATTGCGGAAAAAAGCAAACCTACAGCGCAGATGATGGAGGTTGGTGCCAGAAGCACTGCCGCCTGAGCAGCAATGAGGATGTTGAGAAGACTTCGTACACCTCGCGACATCCAAGCCCCCTAACTCTTAGTAGACCGCCTAAAAGCGGTATAGAACCGAGTATGCCTACTTTCGGGCCGCTTTCAAGCCGGAAAATTCTCACAAAGAAACAACAGCTTGCGTGATTATGCGGCCTGCATCGCCATATCAAGCTCCAAGCTAATTACCGCTAGGAAGCCGTGATATGGAATACACCCCTGTCTCAGCGGGCGTAAAAAGCGCCAGACCCCCGCGGTTGCTTGATCAGGTGCGCCAGCAAATTCGGGTTCGGCATTACAGCTTGCGTACCGAGCAGGCTTACCTTGGTTGGATAAGGCGCTTCATCCATGCCAATGGCAAGCGCCATCCACAGGAGCTTGGCGCTACCGAAGTGGGAAACTTCCTGACCCATCTGGCGACGGTCGGAAACGTGTCGGCTGCCACCCAGAACCAGGCGCTGTCGGCGCTGCTGTTTCTCTATCGCGTGGTGCTGGACATGGAGTTGCCGCGGCTGGATCAGGTGGTACGTGCCAAGCGGCCGCGTCGTCTTCCGGTTGTTCTGTCACCGGACGAGGTTGCGCGGCTGCTGCAAGCCATTCCACAAGGGCAAACGGCAATGATGGCGCAGGTGTTATATGGAACTGGCATGCGCTTGATGGAGTGTGTTCGGCTTCGCATCAAAGACGTGGACTTCGGGCGGAACGAGATCTGCGTGCGTAGTGGCAAAGGCAACAAGGATCGGCGCGTACCGCTTCCGGTATCGTTGTGCGAACAATTGCTGCGACAGCGCGAACGTGTGTTGCTGGTGCATCGCGCGGATATCGACGAAGGAATGGGCCGCGTGCAGCTGCCGCATGCACTGGCACGCAAGTACCCAAATGCGAACGCTGAGCCAGGCTGGCAATACCTGTTCCCGTCTACCCGACTCTCTACCGATCCTCGAACCAAGGCAATCGGGCGGCATCACGTCAGCGAAGAGGCATTGCAGCAAGCGGTGAAAATGGCACGGGCGCTTGCAGGCATCACAAAGCCCGCAACCTGCCATTCCTTGCGGCACTCCTTTGCGACGCATCTATTGGAGGCCGGGCATGACATCCGCACTGTGCAGGAACTGCTTGGGCACAAGGATGTCACTACCACCCAGATCTACACGCACGTTCTCGGGCGTGGTGCAGGCGGTCTGCTTAGCCCCTTGGACCGGCTACCGGGAGTGCCGCCACTCCCGGTGTGAAGGCAGTGATCAGCCGTCCAGCAGCGCCTTGTCGCGCACGGCGCCCTTGTCGGCACTGGTAGCGAGCAGGGCATATGCCTTCAACGCGGTGGTGACCTTGCGGGGGCGTGCTTCGGCTGGCTTCCAGCTCTTGGCATCCTGCTCGCGGCGGCGTCGTGCCAGTTCGGCATCATCCACCAGCAGGTTGATGCCACGCTGTGGGATGTCGATCAGGATGCGGTCGCCGTCACGGACCAGGCCGATGGCACCACCGCTTGCGGCTTCGGGTGAGCAGTGGCCGATGCTCAGGCCGGAGGTGCCACCGGAGAAGCGCCCGTCGGTGAGCAGGGCGCAGGCTTTGCCCATGCCTTTGGACTTGAGGTAGCTGGTGGGGTAGAGCATTTCCTGCATGCCCGGGCCACCCTTCGGTCCCTCGTAGCGGATCACCACCACGTCGCCGGCCTGCACCTCGTTGCCGAGGATGCCTTTCACTGCGGCGTCCTGGCTTTCATAGACGCGGGCATTGCCTTCGAACACGTGGATGGATTCGTCCACGCCGGCGGTCTTCACCACGCAGCCATCGGTGGCGAGATTGCCGTACAGCACGGCCAGGCCGCCTTCGCTGGAGAACGCATGGGCAACGTCGCGAATGCAGCCTTCGGCACGGTCCACATCCAGCGACGGCCAACGTGTGGATTGGCTGAAAGCCACCTGCGTCGGGATACCTGCAGGACCAGCCTTGTAGAACTGATGGACGGCCTGGTCCTGGGTCTGGGTGACATCCCAATGCGTGATCGCCTCGCCAAGCGTGCGGCTATGCACGGTGGAGGCATCGGTATGCAGCAGGCCGCCACGCGCCAACTCGCCGAGGATGGCCATGATGCCGCCAGCGCGGTGCACGTCTTCGATGTGGTACTTCTGCGTGTTCGGCGCCACTTTGCACAGCTGTGGCACACGCCGCGAAAGGCGGTCGATATCGCGCTGGTCGAAGGCCACTTCTGCCTCCTGTGCGGCAGCCAGCAGGTGCAGGATGGTGTTGGTGGAACCGCCCATGGCGATGTCCAGCGTCATCGCATTTTCAAACGCTTCGAACGTTGCGATGCCGCGCGGCAGCACGTTGGCCTCCTCGCCGCCGTACCAGCGATGGCAGAGCTCGACGATCAGGCGACCGGCGCGCTTGAACAGCGCCTCGCGGTCGCTGTGCGTGGCCACCACGGTGCCGTTGCCAGGCAACGACAGGCCCAGTGCTTCGGTCAGGCAGTTCATCGAATTGGCGGTGAACATGCCCGAGCAGGAACCACAGGTTGGGCAGGCGCTGCGTTCGATCGCGGCCACCTGCTCGTCGCTGACCTTGTCATCGCCAGCAGCAACCATCGCGTCGATCAGGTCGAGTTTATGGTCAGCAAGCTTGGTCTTGCCGGCCTCCATCGGGCCGCCGGAGACAAACACCGCGGGAATGTTCAGGCGCAGTGCGGCCATCAACATGCCAGGGGTGATCTTGTCGCAGTTGGAGATGCACACCAGCGCATCGGCGCAGTGGGCGTTGGCCATGTATTCGACCGAGTCGGCGATGATCTCGCGGCTGGGCAGCGAATACAGCATGCCGTCATGGCCCATCGCGATGCCGTCGTCCACGGCGATGGTGTTGAACTCCTTGGCCACGCCGCCGGCTGCTTCGATCTCGCGCGCCACGAGCTGGCCAAGGTCCTTCAGGTGCACGTGGCCGGGCACGAACTGGGTGAAGGAATTGACCACCGCGACGATGGGTTTGTGGAAGTCGCCATCGGTCATGCCGGTGGCACGCCACAGGGCGCGGGCGCCGGCCATGTTGCGGCCAGCGGTAGAAGTTTTAGAGCGGTATTCGGGCATGGGGGCGAGCTGGAACGGGCTGGCAGAAGTGCAGTGCGATTGATTCTGCATCAAGTTCCCGGTTGCAGCTGCAACCATTGGTTTGCGGTGGTTTGAGGGTGGAATGGGGCGGTTGGTTGGGGCTTGAATGTTGCTTGGTGGGGGAGGTGGCGGAGCCACATCCAGAGCGAGGCAAAGCGGAGGCGGAAGCGGAAAGCACCCCTCCCCAACCCTGCGCGCAAGGGAGGGGGCTGTTTGCTGCGCTTGTTCAGGCCGCGAACGAGCCGCCTTTACCCCCTCCCTTGCGCGCAGCGCAGGGGAGGGCTGGGGAGGGGTGCTCTGGATTTTGATCTTCCAACACACCAGCAACGCCCACGCGCTGAATAGCTGCACGCGCAAAACCTGCCGAAACCCCAGTCACCCCAAGGCCTTTCCAGGCATCAGCTGAAAACCGATTCAGTTTCGGGAGGTTTCTGGTTTCCGCCTTGCAGCCCGCATCGGGCATTATTGGGGATCAAATTGACGGGGAACCGACCATGAAGCGATCCAAAGCCACCGCACTGGTGCTGATGAGCGCCGTGCCGCTGCTGCTGACCGCCTGCCAGAAGGAAGAAACGGTGCAGGTGCAGGAAGGGTTGTACACCTCGGTGGAGGCTTGCAGCGAGGCCACCGGCAATCCGTCCAGCTGCCGCGAGGCGTTTGCCACCGCGCAGCAGCAGTCGGCCGATGCCGCGCCCAAGTACGCCAGCAAGGAAGAGTGCGCCAAGGAATACCCGGCCGAGCAGTGCGTGCAGCAGCAGACCAGTGCCGGCACCTCGTTCATTGGCCCGATGATGATGGGCTTCTTCATGTCGCAGATGCTCAACGGCAGCCGTGGCGCCGTGGCCGCACCGCCGGCATCGCAGCCTGCGTTCAAGGACAAGGCCAATGGTTGGGCCAAGCCGGCCGCACCGGGCGGCACGGGCGGTTTGAACACCGGTAGCGGCATTGGTGCAGGCAAGGCTGGCCTGGCGCCGGTCAACGCCACCCCGAACCGCGCCGTCACCGCCAGTCGTGGTGGTTTTGGTGCGCGTAGCGGCGGCCGCAGCAGCGTCGGCGGTTGATGCAGTGAAGCGCGTTGCAATTGCCGAGCGTGGTAACTGGAAGGCCCGTGCTGCGGAAGCGGGCTTCCGCTTCCACACCATCGACGGTGCGCCGTATTGGGATGAAAGCGCGTACTACGCGTTTACCCTGCGCCAGATCGAGAACGATATCGAAGACCCCAGCGCCGAGCTGCACGCGATGGCGATGGATCTGGTGGGCGAGGTTGTGGGCAGCGATGCGTTGATGGCGCAGCTGGCCATTCCCGAAGCGTTCCGCGACTGGATCACCGAGAGCTGGCGCCGCCGTGATCCGCATCTATACGGTCGTCTGGATTTCGCTTACGACGGCAACGGTCCAGCCAAGCTGTACGAACTGAACTACGACACGCCGACCTCGCTGTACGAAGCATCGTTCTTCCAATGGCAGTGGCTGGAAGACCAACGTAACCGTGGCGCATTGCCGCAGCAGGCTGATCAGTTCAACTCCATCCACGAGACCCTGGTGGAGCGCTTCGCCGAGTTGACCTCGCGGCTGCCGCCGCCGCTGTATTTCAGCGCGGTGGGGGAGTCCGAGGAAGACCAGGGCACGGTAGCCTATCTGCGCGACTGCGCGGCACAGGCCGGGCTGCATGCGGCGGCGATTGCCATCGAGGACATCGGTTTGTCGGCTGATGGCCGCTTCACCGATCTGGATGACGTGGTGATCGGCAGCCTGTTCAAGCTGTATCCGCTGGAAGACCTGATGCGCGAGGAATTCGGTGCAGCCTTGCCGCGTTCGGGCGTGCAGTTGCTGGAACCGGCATGGAAAGCAGTGCTGAGCAACAAGGGCATCCTGCCGTTGTTGTGGGCGCGCCATCGCGGCCACCCGAATCTGCTGGAATCCTATTTCGACGATGGCAGTGCCTTGCCGGCCGGCTGGGTGCGCAAGCCACTGCATTCGCGCGAAGGCGCCAATGTAGCGATGCACATGAGCGACGGTAGCTGGCAGGAGAGCGAAGGGCCGTACAACGGGCCGAGCATTCGTCAGGCGTTCCATGCGCTGCCGGTGTTTGACGGCAACTACCCGTTGGTGGGTAGCTGGATCGTAGGCGACCGCGCCTGCGGCGTTGGCATCCGTGAAGACAACAGCCGCATCACCCGCGACAGCGCCCGCTTCCTGCCGCACGCCATCATTGATGATGCGCCGCAGGGCACGACCCGGATCTATCTGTAAGCGCTTGTTGTCTGAAATATCACTGTAGAGCCGAGCCATGCTCGGCTGAGGCTTTACCGGGTGACGCCCCTGCCGAGCATGGCTCGGCTCTACAT
>NZ_JASCOR010000187.1 GCF_029959445.1 Stenotrophomonas sp. PS02298
GAGCCGCGAAGCCGGCACACTTGAAGCTCTCGGCATGTCGGCAATCTGATCGACCACCTGCTTCGCGGCTCACGCCGCTCCTACAGTTTGAGGGCACCGGTAAGGCTTCTGCCGAGCATGGCTCGGCACTACCGCTTCTGCTCCCTCCCTTTCGCGTAGCGAAGGGGAGGGTTGGGAGGGGTAAGTGCTTCGCTGGTTGGTGCATCTGTGGCATCGCGGCGCTTGCTGCACCGCCGGGAAGGCCTCTGCCGAGCATGGCTCGGCACTACCGCTTCTGCTCCCTCCCTTTCGCGTGGCGAAGGGGAGGGTTGGGGAGGGGGAAGCGCTTCACTGGTTGGAGCATCTGTGACGTCGCAGCGCCTGCTGCACCGCCGGGAAAGCCTCTGCCGAGCATGGCTCGGCACTACCGCTTCTGCTCCCTCCCTTTCGCGTGGCGAAGGGGAGGGTTGGGGAGGGGTAAGCGCTTCACTGGTTGGCGCATCTGTGGCATCGCGGCGCTTGCCGCACCGCCGGGAAAGCCTCTGCCGAGCATGGCTCGGCACTACCGGAGAGATGGTCGGCAAAGCCTCTGCCGGGCATGGCTCGGCACTACATTGCGTGGCTTAGCGTGCCTGCGGCAGGGCGGCCTTGCGCACTACACGGTACTCGGCGTCGACCACAGTCGGGTCGGCCTTGCGCATGGCGCGGGCCTTGCGCGATGCAAACAGCTTCCAGGCGATGCCGCCCAGGATCATGGCCGCGCCAATGAACACGCCGCCGACCACCAGCACCGCAAGGATTGCGATGCCGAGCAGGCCCAAGGCAATGCGCACCAACGGGTTGCGCGGTTTGCGCGGCTCGAACAGGTTGCGCAGCTTGGCAAATTGGACGTAACGGATGTTCATGAAAGCTCTATGACGTTGAGTCTGCTGTGGAGTATCAGGTGCGATCGGGCCAATTGCGTGAAGTTGTCGTTAATTGATGTCTGAATAGGGGGCGCGACAATGCCGTGAGTCAGCTTCGCTTTGGCCTTGGCTGCCCATGCGACAATAAGTGCATTACTTGCATCGGTGTTCCAATGTCCAGCGCCATCGCTTCCGGAATCGAACTTTGTCCGCTGGCCGCCGTGCCTGATCAAGGCTTTCATGCGGTGGTGGCGGTGGTTGATGGCGATGCCGAAACCTTGGTCTTGTACCGCGATGGCGATGCGGTGCGGGCGTGGTTGAACGTCTGCCCGCACGCCGGGCGCGCCCTGGATTGGGCGCCGGGCCAGTTCCTCAAGAGCCGCGAAGGGCATCTGGTCTGCGCCGTGCACGGTGCCTCGTTCGAACTGGAAGGTGGTATCTGCGTCGCAGGTCCGTGCAAAGGTGACTCGCTGCGCGCGGTCCCGGTGCTGGTGAGCGATGAAAAGGTGTTGCTGGGTTGAAGGCTGGGCAAGCGGTTTTGCAGGCGCTGCGGCTTTTGCAGGAGCGGCGTAAGCCGCGAAGCCATTGGTGCTTCAAGGCCGATAGTGTCTGTTGATCGGAAAAACCCGCTGTTCGCTGGGTGGCTGGTGGGTCTCCGCCGCTAGCGCCGGCAGGTGCACTGGCTTCGGGGCTTACGCCGCTCTTACAGGATCCGGAGCCTTTCAGAACATGATGTTGATCATGATCACCACGATCACGGTATAGAGCAGCGACAGCGGTCCACCGACCCGCCACATCTCGCGCGGGGTGTACTTGGCGGGGCCCATTGCCATCGAGATCACCGGGTTGGACGCGGTCATCAGGTTGTTGGACGCCGACAAGGCCACGATCAGCGCGAACGCGGTGGGGTTGCCGCCGGCAGCCAAGGCCAGGTTCACTGCGATCGGCACCATCACGATGGTGGCGCCGACATGGCTGATCACCAGCGAGAAGGCGGTGGTCAGCAACGCCAAGGCGATCTCCAGCGCCCACACCGGAATGCCAGCGGGCAGTTTGTCGATGGTGTGGCCGGCGATCCAGGCGGCCGCGCCACTGCTGTCCATCGCCCAACCCAGCGGAATCAGGCCGGCCATCATGAAGATGGTCTTCCAGTTGATCGCTGCGTAAGCCTCGTCCATGCGCAGCACGCCGGTCAGCAGCATGCCAGCCACGCCGGTGAGCAGGGTCAGGGCCACCGGCAGGTGCGAGGTGAGCGCGATGATGATGGTCAGTGCGAAGATCGCCATCGCGATCTTGAACTTGTGCGGGCGCTGCTCGCCCTTGGGATAGTCGGTGACCACCACGAAGTCGCGGCTTTCGGCGGCAGTGGCCAGGTCCTGCCAGATGCTGTGGAAGACCAGCATGTCGCCGGCGCGTAGCGGGGTGTTGCGCACGTCCTCGCGGATCACCTGCTTGTCGCGGTTGATCGCCAGCAGGCTGATGCCGCGTTCCTTGCGCAGGCGCAGCTCACCTGCGGTCTTGCCGATCAGGCGCGAGGTTGGTGGCACCACCGCTTCGGAAATACCGGCGCGGGCCGGGTTGAACAGGTCGCCCAGCTGCTTCAGGCGCGAGGACATGCGCAGGAACTGGTTCTGCGCGAAGTCCGAGACCTGCCGACGTGGACCCATCACGCCCAGTGCACTACCGACCCAGATGCGCATGTCCGCCGGTGGCGACAGGCGAGTGTCGTCGCCGGTTTTCAGTGCAAGGAACAGTGGAGCGTCGAACAGGTTTTCAGCCTCGCCCACGGTCATGCCGACCAGAGGGCTCTCGGCGGTGACCAGCAGTTCGAAGACATCGCCTTCAATGCCGTAGGCCTTGGCGAAATAGCTTTCGGTTCGGGCCGGGGCCTGGCCATCCTCGCTCTCGGTTTCTTCTTCCTGCAGTTTGCGGCTGCCGTAGAAGCGGAAGTAGGCCAGTGAGGCGATCAGCAGTGCTACGCCAATCGGCAGCGGCGCGAACATGCGCAGCGGCTCGATGGTGGCGGTGCCTGAGGGCAGGTTGTTGTTGGCCGAGACCAGCAAGTCGTTGAGCAGGATCAGCGGCGAGTTGCCGACCATGGTCAGCGCGCCACCCATCACGATGGCGGCGGAGATCGGCAACAACTGGCGCTTCAGGGTGAGCGCGGTACGCGAAGCCAGTCGTGAGGCGACCGGCAGGTACAGCGCCATCACCGATGGGTTCTGCATGAACGAGGAGTTCAAGCCGGCGGTTGCGCTGGTCAGCAGCAGCAGCCGTTGTTCCAGTCCATGCGAACGTCGCAGCAGCCAGCCGGCGAGCCGGTTCAGTGCGCCGGTACGGTCCAGGCCGGCGCCGAGAATGGTGGTGGCGATGATGCTCATCACGGCGTTACCGGAAAAGCCGCCGAAGATTTCCTCCGGTGCAATCAAGCCGGTGACGCCCAGCACCACCATCACCACCAGCGCCACCACGTCGGCGCGGATGCGCTCGAACAGGAACATCGCCATCGTGAAGCCCACCAGCCCGAGCACGAGCTTCATATCGGTGGTGAGCGTCAGCGCGGTATCCATCAGGGCAGTGACTTCAAAGAGAGGAGCGGGGACGGTTTGACAGTGCACTCTGCCATCAACGCTGCGCAGGCAGCGTGTTCGGCAATCTCATGGAAGCGTGCAGCTGTCATCGCGTCCTCATCACTCAGCCGGCGTCCGTGTTGCCGGGCTTGTCATACAGCAGATCCCAGACGCCATGGCCCAGCTTCTGCCCGCGGGTCTCAAAGTGGGTCTGCGGACGCCAGTCCGGACGCGGCACGGCGCCACGCGGGCCGGCGCGGTTGACCAGACCGGGCGTGGCGTCGAGCACGTCCCACATCTGCTCGGCGTAGTCTTCCCAGTCGGTGGCGCAATGCAGACGGCCGCCAACGCGCAGCTTGCGCACCAGCAGCTCGGCAAAGCCCGGTTGCACCAGACGGCGCTTGTTGTGACGCTTCTTGTGCCAGGGATCCGGGAAGTAGATGCGGATCTCGTCCAGGGCGCCGTCGGCGATTTCCTTCTCCAGCACCTCGACCGCGTCGTGGTGGTAGAGCTTGACGTTGTCGGCATTGTCATCGGCCAGCGCATTGAGCAGGCGGCCGACGCCCGGTGCGTGCACTTCGATGCCGATGTAGTCCTTGGAGGTGTCGAACTGCGCGGCGTAGCGCAGCGCGGCGCCGTTGCCGAAGCCAATTTCCAGCACCTTGGGGGCGTTGCGGCCGAAGGTGGCCTGCAGGTCACGCGGCTCGCCATTGAAGTCGATGCCGAAGCGCGGCCAACGGTCGTCGAACGCGCGCTGCTGGGCCGGGGTGAAGCGGCCCTGGCGCAGGACGAAACTGCGGATCTCGCGGCGACCCTCGGTCACGGTGAAGGGCTTGGGCGGTGCCTTGGAGCCCGCGCTGTCAAAAGGATTGGTCATCAGCCGATCAGCCCATCAACGGGAGAGGAGGCGCTGGCGTAGCGCTTGCGCGGGATGCGGCCGGCGAGGAAAGCCTCGCGGCCAGCTTCCACGGCCTTGCGCATGGCGCTGGCCATCAATACCGGGTTGCGGGCGCCGGCAATGGCGGTGTTCATCAATACGCCGTCGCAGCCCAGCTCCATGGCGATGGCCGCATCCGAGGCGGTGCCGACGCCGGCATCGACGATGATCGGCACCTTGGCGTTCTCGATGATCTCGATCAGGTTGTACTTGTTCTGGATGCCCAGGCCAGAACCAATTGGCGCGGCCAGCGGCATCACCGCGGCGCAGCCGATTTCCTCCAGGCGCTTGGCCAGGATCGGGTCATCGGAGGTGTAGACCATGACGTCGAAACCGTCCTTGACCAGCTGTTCGGCGGCCTTGAGGGTAGCCATCACGTCCGGGTACAGGGTCTTCTGGTCGCCCAGCACTTCGAGCTTGGTCAGGTTGTGGCCGTCCAGCAGCTCACGGGCCAGGCGGCAGGTGCGCACGGCGTCTTCGGCGGTATAGCAGCCGGCGGTATTGGGCAGGATGGCGTAGCGGTCCGGCGGCAGTACGTCGAGCAGGTTGGGCTCGCCCGGGTTCTGGCCGATGTTGGTGCGGCGGATGGCCACGGTGACGATCTGGGCGCCAGCGGCTTCGGTAGCCAGGCGGGTTTCTTCCAGATCCTTGAACTTGCCGGTGCCGGTCAGCAGCCGGGATGAATAGGTTTTGCCGGCGATGACCAGCGAATCGGTGGGGACATTTGCATTCATGCCCGAATTATCACCCATCCCGCCGATCTGTAGTGCCGAGCCATGCTCGGCATGGGCATCATCGGTAAAGCCCAGGCGCAGCCATGTCTGCACTCTACAGGTGGCGCTGGCAGCCGCCGCTGTCGCTCCCGCCCTTTGCCGCAGGCAAGGGGAGGGCTGGGGAGCGGTTGGCTTTTCTGCCTTTGTGTATGGGCAGCTTCGCGGCTTACCCCGCTCCCACAAATTTGATGGTGCGCCGGTGATGCCCCTGCCGAGCATGGCTCGGCATTACCTGGTTGCGGCGCTTCAGCCGCCGCCCAGCGCGTGCACGATTTCCACCACGTCACCGTCCTGCAGTGTGTGGCTCGCATGCTGGCTGCGCGGGACGATGTCGCCGTTGATCTCAACCGCCACGCGGCGTTCGGCCAGCCCTTCGGCGGCCAACAGTTCGATCAGGGTCAGGGCGGGCTGCAGCTGGCGGGGTTCGCCATTCAGATGGATGTTCATGCCGCCATTCTCGCCAGAGCCGCCGCAAAAGCCCAGCGGACAGACAGTTTGCGGCAGCGCAGCGTGTGTGTCTTACGCGGTAATGAAAACATAACAACGTGCGGCAGCGTATGTCTGCCCGCTTTTCCCCACCCAGGAGTTCAACATGTCTCTTTCCCTTCGCCCGCTGCGCGCTGCCGTGGCTGTCGCCATTGCCTTGGCGGCAGCGCCGGCCATGGCGCAGTCGCCGTATTCCAAGACGGTGTTTTTCGGTGACAGCTTGACCGATACCGGTTACTTCCGTCCGGTGTTGATGCAGCTGGATCCGAATGCTGCAGTGGTGGGCCGCTTCACCACCAACCCGGGTTGGGTGTGGGCGGATTACGTAGCCAACCAGTACGGCACCAATGCCAGCCCGAACGGCAATGGCCAGACTGGCGACAACTATGCTGTTGGCGGCGCCCGCGTGGGTGTGGATACGGTGGGTGCGCTGGGCGCAACCCCGTCAATGAAAACCCAGATGACCAGGTACCTGGCGGCCAACGGCGGCAAGGCTGATGCCAATGCGCTGTACACGGTGTGGGGCGGTGCAAACGATCTGTTTGCGGTGCAGGCGGCGCCGGCCCAGGCGCAGGCCATCATCGGCGCGGCGGTGACCGACCAGATCGGCATTGTCGGCACGCTGAAGTCCGCAGGTGCCCAGTACGTGATGGTCCCGACGCTGCCTGACATCGGTTTGACCCCGGCGTCCCGCGCAGGCGGCGCCGTCGGCATGGCGCAGGGTACCGCGCTGGCCAAGGCATACAACGACGCCTTGTTCGGCGGCCTCAAGCAGGCTGGGCTGCAGGTGATTCCGGTCGATACTTTCACCATCCTGCAGGAAATCGTCGCAAACCCGGGAACCTATGGCTTCACCAACGTCAGCAACATGGCCTGCACCTCGGCCTCGTCGCTGACCTGCTCGCCGCTGAGCCTGGTTGCGCCGAATGCAAACAACACTTACGTATTCGCCGATGGTGTACATCCGACCACTGCGGCGCACCAGATCCTCGGCCAGTACTCGCTCTCGGTACTGGAAGCGCCGCGTCTGCAGCAGATCCTGAGCCATTCGGCACAGACCACCGGTCGCGCCCGTGCCGATCAGGTTGGCGCGCACCTGGGTTCGCGTCCGGCCGATGGCCTGAGCTGGTGGGGGAATGTGCGCGGCGACATGCAGCGCTACGACCATGCTGATCTGTATGACGGTCTGGCGCCTGCTGGTCTGTTCGGTGTTGATTGGGCGCGTGGTGGCATGGTGCTGGGCGGCTTCGCCGGCTACGGCCGCATGAGTGCCGATTTCGGCAACAGCAAGGGCGACTTCACCCAGGACGACACCACGCTGGGTCTGTTCACAGGCTGGTACGGCGAGCGCGCGTGGGTCAACGGCCAGGTGAGCTACAGCTGGCTGGGTTACGACGTCACCCGCAAGGTGCAGCTCGGCCCGGCTACCCGCGAGCACAAGGGCTCACCGGATGGCAGCAACCTGACTGCCGCAATCAACGCTGGCTATGAGTTCGGTCAGGCAGGTGGTTTCCGTCACGGTCCGGTGGCTGCCGTGGTCTGGCAGAAGGTGAAGCTGGACGGCTACGTGGAAAGCAATGCCAGTGCCACCGCGTTGGGCTATGGCGACCAGGACCTGGATTCGACCGTTGGTCGCATCGGCTGGCAGGCCCGCTTTGATGGCGGAAGCGTGAAGCCCTACGTGCAGGTCACCTACGATCATGAGTTCGAGGACGGCAAGCAGGCCAGCGCCTGGTTGCAGACCATGGCGGACGTTGGCATGTACAAGGTGCCGGGGCTGGAATTCGATCGCAATTACGCCACCGCAGTGCTGGGTGCGCGTCTGAGCCTGTTCGGCCTGGAAAGCAATATCGGCCTGAGCACCACCACGATGCAGAAATCCGCACGTGATGCGACGGTGTTCGCCAGCTTTGGCGGCAACTTCTAAGTTGCCGCAGTAGCAATCCAGCAGGTGTTGTGTGTGGGAGGCGATGCCGCGCTTTTGCGGCATCGCCTCTTTTTTTTGGGGGGGCTGTGTGGGCGTGTTGGGGGCTGCTGTTTGCCCAGCGTCGTAGCCCGGGTAAGCGCCGCGCCCCCCGGGGTGTT
>NZ_JASCOR010000188.1 GCF_029959445.1 Stenotrophomonas sp. PS02298
TGGCTTTACCCAGGAGCCCACCTGTAGTGCCGAGCCATGCTCGGCAGGGGCGTTACCGATAGAGCCCCTGCCGAGCATGCCTCGGCACTACCGTTGGTTGTTCCAGCGCCCTTTGGCTTAGAACATCTCCCGCTGCAGGCTCAATGTACTCAGCACCTTGCTGGAGATCTCTTCGATCGAGGTGTGGGTGGTGCTCAGGGTCGGGATGCGCTCCATGCGGAACATGGTCTCGGCGGCGGTGACTTCGCGCTTGCAGGTCTCGAAGCTGGCATAGCGCGAATTGGGGCGGCGCTCCTGGCGGATCTGCTGCAGGCGCTCCGGGTCGATGGTCAGCCCGAACAGCTTGTTGCGGTAGGGACGCAGGCGTGGCGGCAGGCGATCCTGCTCCAGGTCTTCCTCGGTCAATGGGTAATTGGCCGCGCGTATGCCGTAATGCAGCGCCAGGTAGATGCAGGTGGGGGTCTTGCCGGCACGCGACACCGCCACCAGCACCACGTCGGCCTCGTCGTAATTCACCGCGATGCCATCGTCGTGGCTCAGCGCAAAATTCATCGCGTTGATGCGGCGATGGTAGGTATCGAAATCCACCATGCCGTGCGCCTGGCCCACCTTGGAGTGCCTGGCTGCGCTCAGCTCCTGTTCCAGCGGTCCGATGAATGGGGCGAAGACATCCAGGACCAGGGCCCCGCTCTCTTCCAGGATCAAGCCGAGGCTGGAATCCACGCACGAACTGATCACGATGGGGCGCACCTGGTAGCGCTCCCCGGCGGCCCGGATACGCGCCGCTGCCTCGAGCGCCTTGTCGGCATCGTCGACGAACGACATGCGATCAGTAACGAAACTGAAGCCATTGAACTGGGTCAACAGGCTGTGGCCGACGGTCTCGGCAGTAATACCGGTGCCGTCGGAAACATAGAAAACCGGCCGGATTGCCGTCATGAAAGCTTCCTTCAGAGTGTGATCCTGACCACGGGTCAAGCGTGATGGCCTAGCCTGTCCCGAAAAAGACAAGCACAAGACAAAGTATTGTCACAAGCTTGTGCGGCTTCGGTGTGCACTGCATCATATTGGCTTCTTCCTACGGACGTGGCCATCCCAAGCCCGCCACGGGCGATGGCCTCAACGGAGCATCGCGCTTGAACGAGAATATCCTGTGGTTGCATGAGCTGCGCTTGGCCGACCTGGCCCGCGTAGGTGGCAAGAACTCCTCACTCGGGGAGATGATCGGCAATCTTGCCGGTCTGGGGGTCTCCGTCCCCGGTGGTTACGCAACCACGTCCGAAGCGTTCAAGGACTTCATTGCCCACAACGACCTGTCCAAGCGCATTTTCGACAAGCTGGCCACGCTGGACGTGGAAGATGTCGCCGCCCTGACCGTTGCCGGCAAGGAAATCCGCGGCTGGGTGATCGATGCCCCGCTGCAGCCGCAGCTGGACAAGGACATCCGTGACGCTTACGCCAAGCTGAGCGCCGAGAACGGTGGCGGTGACATCGCCGTTGCCGTGCGCTCCTCGGCAACCGCCGAAGATCTGCCGGACGCCTCCTTTGCCGGCCAGCAGGAAACCTTCCTCAACGTGACCGGTGCCGACGACGTCGTGCATAAGGTCAAGGAAGTGTTCGCCTCGCTGTACAACGACCGCGCCATCGCCTACCGCGTGCACCACGGCTTCAAGCACGAAGACGTCTTCCTGTCCGCTGGCGTGCAGTTGATGGTGCGCTCGGGCGTCGGCTCTTCCGGCGTGCTGTTCACCCTGGACACCGAGTCCGGCTTCCGCGATGTGGTGTTCGTCACCTCTTCGGTCGGCCTGGGCGAAATGGTCGTGCAGGGTGCGGTCAATCCGGACGAGTTCTACGTCTACAAGCCCAGCCTGCATGCCGGCAAGCCGGCCATCCTGCGCCGCTCCCTGGGCTCCAAGGCGATCCGCATGGTCTATTCGGACGTCCCGGGCGAGCGCGTCAAGATCGAGGACACCCCGGTCGAGGTGCGCAACACCTTCTCGATCAGCGATGAGGACGTGCAGGAATTGTCCAAGCAGGCGCTGGTCATCGAAAAGCATTACGGCCGCCCGATGGACATCGAGTGGGCCAAGGACGGCGTCAGCGGCAAGCTGTTCATCGTCCAGGCGCGCCCGGAAACCGTGAAGTCGCGCGCCAAGGCCACCCAGATCGAGCGCTACGCGCTGCAGGAAAAGGGTGAAGTCATCGCCGAAGGCCGCGCCGTTGGCGCCAAGATCGGCGCTGGCGTGGCCCGCGTGGTCAAGTCGCTGGACGACATGGCCCGCGTGCAGCCGGGCGACGTGTTGATCGCCGACATGACCGACCCCGACTGGGAGCCGGTGATGAAGCGCGCGTCGGCCATCGTCACCAACCGTGGTGGCCGCACCTGCCACGCCGCGATCATCGCGCGTGAGCTGGGCGTGCCGGCCGTGGTTGGCTCGGGCAATGCGACCCAGCTGATCCAGGACGGCCAGGAAGTGACCGTCAGCTGCGCCGAAGGCGACACCGGCTTCATCTACGCTGGCAAGCTGGCCTTCGACCGCAGCACCACCGATCTGGGCAACATGCCGCCGGCACCGCTGAAGATCATGATGAACGTGGCCAACCCGGAACGTGCCTTCGACTTCGGCCAGCTGCCGAACGCCGGCATCGGCCTGGCCCGTCTGGAAATGATCATCGCCAGCCACATCGGCATCCACCCGAATGCGCTGCTGGAATACGACCGCCAGGACGCTGCCACCAAGAAGAAGATCGACGACAAGATCGCCGGCTACAAGGATCCGGTGAGCTTCTACGTGGATCGTCTGGCCGAGGGCATCGCCACCCTGACCGCGTCGGTCGCACCGAACCCGGTGATCGTGCGTCTGTCGGACTTCAAGTCCAACGAATACGCCAACCTGATCGGCGGCAACAACTACGAGCCGCACGAAGAGAACCCGATGATCGGCTTCCGCGGCGCCAGCCGTTACGTCGATCCGAGCTTCTCCAAGGCCTTCGCACTGGAATGCCAGGCCGTGTTGCGCGTGCGCAACGAAATGGGCCTGGAGAACCTGTGGGTGATGATCCCGTTCGTTCGCACCCTGGAAGAAGGCCGCAAGGTGGTGGAAGTGCTCGCCGCCAATGGCCTGAAGCAGGGCGAGAACGGCCTGAAGATCATCATGATGTGCGAAGTGCCGTCCAACGCGCTGCTGGCCGATGAATTCCTCGAGATCTTCGACGGCTTCTCGATCGGCTCCAACGACCTCACCCAGCTGACCCTCGGCCTGGACCGTGACTCCTCGATCGTCGCGCACCTGTTCGACGAGCGTAACCTCGCGGTCAAGAAGCTGCTGTCGATGGCCATCAAGAGTGCACGCGCCAAGGGCAAGTACGTCGGCATCTGCGGCCAGGGCCCGTCCGATCACCCGGATCTGGCCGAGTGGCTGATGCAGGAAGGCATCGAGTCGGTGTCGCTGAACCCGGACACGGTGGTCGACACCTGGCTGCGTCTGGCCAAGCTGAAAGCCAATAGCTGATCCAGCGGTTGATGCATGAAAACAAAACCCCGCCTTGGCGGGGTTTTGTTTGTCTGCGAGGTGACGATTTTTTTTCTGCCTTGTGGGAGCGGCATAAGCCGCGAAGCTGGCAGTGACTAAAGGCCGCAAAAGCCAACCCATCCCAAACCCTCCCCTTGGCTACGCCAAAGGGAGGGAGCGCAGCTGTAGGAGCGGCGTAAGCCGCGAAGCTACCGATCAGTCAGGTCGCAGGTGTGCTGGTGATTTCAGCATTGCCAGCTTCGCGGTTTACACCGCTCCCACAAACAAACGCTAACGCTCAGACCAACTCTGTCGCTGCCGCCACCACATCGGCATCACCCGGCAGCACCAGCAAGGCCGCACCAGCCAACGGTGTATAGGTATCCACACCGGTCACCCGGCGCAGCGGTACCTGCCCATGGCCGGCCTCGACCAGGGCCGTGATCACGCCCTCGCCCACGCCGGCACTCTGGCGACCTTCGTCGAGCACGATGATGCGCTTGGCGCCCTTGGCCTGCCCGGCGATATAGCCGGCATTGAGCGGCACCAACCAGCGCAGATCGACCACCCGTACCTTCCAGCCGTGCTGCTGCTCGATGGTCCTGGCAGCGCGCAGCGCCATTGGTACGCCGTTGCCGTAGCTGATGATCAGCAGGTCATCATTGCCTTCGCCGTAAACCCTGCCCTCGCCCAGCGTCAGTGCTTGATCCGGCGCCGGATACGGGAACAGCCATTGGCCATCGCCAGCGGCATGCAGATCCTTGGTCATGTACAGCGCGATCGGCTCCAGGAACACGCAGACCCGCCCGTCGACCTTGGCCAGGGCAGCAAGCGTGCGCAACATTGCCGCGGCATCATCGCCGCGCGACGGGCAACCAACCACCAGTCCGGGGATGTCACGGATGGCTGCGATCGAATTGTCGTTGTGGAAGTGTCCGCCAAATCCTTTCTGATACCCCAGCCCGGCGATGCGGATCAGCATCGGGTTGCGGTACTGGTCATTGGAGAAAAACTGCAACGAGCAGGCCTCGCCGCGCACCTGGTCGGCGGCGTTATGCAGGTAGGCCAGGTACTGGATTTCCGGCAGCGGCAGCATGCCCATGTTGGCGAAGCCCTGGGCCATGCCCAGGATCATGGTTTCATCGAGCAGGGTATTGAACACCCGACGCGGGCCGAATGCCTTCTGCAGCCCTTTGGTAACGGTGTAGACGCCGCCCTTCTGCGCCACGTCCTCGCCGAACAGCAAAGTCTCCGGGTACTTGGCGAACAGATCGTGTAGCGCCTGGTTGATCTGCACTGCCAGATGCTTGGCCGGCTGGTTCTCCGGCAAGCCAGCTTCGCTGCCGAACACCTGCAGGCGTCGTTCGCTGTAATCGGCGCGCGACGCCTCAGTCTGCACCTTGTCCGGCGTATACGGCGCCAGCGGCGCGATCACATCCTGCAGCGCGGTCAGGCGTGGGCGTTTGTCGGCATCTTCGGCGGCAGCGAAACAGCGCTGGCGAGTGTGTTCGTACAAGGCCAGCACTTCGGCCTTGTCCATCAGCCCCGATTCCACCGCAACCTGTGCCGAGCGTAGTAGCGGATCGCCCGCCTCCACCGCGCACAGCTCCTCCAGCGCCCGCCATTCGATCTCGAAGTCGGTACCGGCATGGCCCATCAGACGGGTGGTGCGCAGGTGCAGGAAAGTTGGCCGACGCGTGCGCCGGCAATGCTCGACCGCACGCTCCACGTCGGCGTAACCGTTGACCAGATCCAGGCCATCGGCATGGAAATAATCCAGCCCTGGGCGATGCCGGAAGCTCTCGGCGATCCAGCCTTCCGGGGTCTTCACCGAGATGCCGATGCCGTTGTCCTCGCAGACGAACAGCACGGGCGCCGGCAGCTTCTGGAAGCTGCTCCACGCCGCTGCATTGAACGCAGTCTGGGCGGTCGCGTGATTGGCCGAGGCATCGCCGAACGAACAGATGGTGATGCTGTCATCGGGAATCGGCAGGCCCTGCCCCAGTCGCTTGCCCGCTTCGATAGCCATCGCCGTGCCCAGCGCCTTGGGCAGGTGCGAAGCGATGGTCGAGGTCTGTGGAAGCACCCACAAAGGCTTGCTGCCCCACACCTTGTGGCGGCCGCCGCTGGCCGGGTCGTCCTTGCTGGCCGCGAAGGACAGCGCCGAGTCCATCACCGGGTCCATGCCCGGCAGCTTGCGGAAGCGCTCGGCCATGAAGCCGCCGGAGCGGTAGTGCAGGAAAGCCGGATCGGTGTGCCGGGCGGCGCGCGCCACCATCGCATTGCCTTCGTGGCCGGAGGAGCCAATCGTGTAGAAGACCTTGTTCTGCACGCGCAGCACGCGCGCCATCAGGTCCAGATGGCGACTGATCAACTGCGACTCGAACAACTCACGGAAGCTCTGCGCATCCAGCGTGCTGCCTGGCAGTATGGGTGCGGCCGGTTGCGGCCCTTGTTGCGGACCAGGCGGCAGCGCGCCGACGAATTCGATGAAATTGGTGTCGCAGATCTCAGCGCGGTTCAGGCCCTTCATGCGGGCCGGGATGGGATTCGGTACACGAGCAAACATGCAGACAGACTCCACAGCAAACAGGTGAGACAACGGAATCAAACATCAACAAGGAGCGCTCAGCCAGCCAGTATCGGCATGAAGCCGGGCTGGGCCTGCACCGCCTGCAACCAGCGCTGGATCGCCGGGTACGAGGACAGGCCAATGCCACCATCCTCGGCGACAGCGGTGTACGCAAACAGCGCGATATCGGCCACGCCGTAGTCGGGGCCGGTAAACCAGGGATTGCCCTGCAGGTGGCGCTCCATCACTGCCAGCGCATCATGGCCACGCTCACGCAGGCGCGGCAGTTCAGCGCGGCGCGGCGAATCGGCAGGCGTCCAGATGCTGATGAAACGCGCAACGGCGATGTAAGGCTCATGGCTGTATTGCTCGAAGAACATCCACGACAAGGCCTGCGCCCGCTGCCATCCATCACTTGGCAGATAAGGCGTGCCTTCGGCCAGCCAGAACAGGATGGCATTGGATTCGGTCAGCACCCGCCCATCGGCGCGCTGCACCAACGGCACCTTCCCGTTGGGATTGAGGGCGAGGAACTCCGGGGTACGGGTATGGCCTTCGGCGCTGTTGACCTCGACCCATTCATAGCGCGTCCCCATCTGCTCCAGCAGCAGCCGCACCTTGTGGCAGTTGCCCGACGTGGACATGCCATACACCCGCAACCCAGCACCCGAAAAACTCACTGATCCGCTCCCCGCTACCGAATGGCAGACGACAGCCTCCATCTGAACGGATCACAGGCATCGCGGTAAAGCTGCGACCGCAGCAAAGTGCGCTCTCAACATGTGATCTCAGCGTTGCGACATCCACTGCTGGCGGGATTGGCCCCACACATCCACCTCGATATCGGCGGGCGCCGGCAAGCGTGCCTGCCGCAGCAAGGTCGCGCCCAGCTTTTGCGCCACTGCCACCGAACTGGTGTTGGCCGGCACGATGGTATGGATCACTTCCTGCCAACCCAGTGCATCGAACGCCCAGTCGATACTCGCCCGCGCTGCTTCCGGCGCATAACCACGGCCCCAGAACTCGGAGGCGATTCCCCAGCCCACTTCGGTGCCCGGCCAGCCATGCGGCTGCCACGGCCCAACCCGGCCAATCCAGCGCCCGCTGCTCTTCTCGATCACCGAGAACATGGAGTAGCCGAGCAGCTGCCAGCTACCGGTCAGCGCCGCCAGGCTGCGCCACGCCACCGAAGGCAGCTGCACGCCGCCAAGATGCTGCATTGTCTGTGGATCGGCACAGAACGCAGCGAAAGCATCGAAATCCTCGGCTACCGGTGGGCGCAACAGCAGGCGTTCGGTTTCCAGCCGCAGATCGAAGACACTCATCGCAGTTCCTGTGTACAGGCAAACAAGGACACCGAGCTTGCGCCGGCCACCCCAACTGGTCAAACGGACGCTGCCTTGCTGGCGCCCGTTTGTGGGAGCGGCGCAAGCCGCGAAGCTGGCACTGTTCGCTCCCTGGAGAGGTTTTCGCGCCACCTGATCGTGTGTGGGCTTCGCGGCTTACGCCGCTCCCACAAAACAATAAAAAATCCGATGCCAGAGGTCTGGCA
>NZ_JASCOR010000189.1 GCF_029959445.1 Stenotrophomonas sp. PS02298
GGGTAAGCGCAGCGCACCCGGGACAAGGGGATCCAGTTGTCTTCCAGATGATCGGTCACCGATCCCGGGTGCGCTGCGCTTACCCGGGCTACGTTCGGAGCGCATTGCGCTTGCTCAGCGCTCCGCAGCGGGATTCTCTGTCATTGGCTGGCGCAGTGGATCGCTGCTGCCGGCTGACGCGCACTGGCCGTTGACGCAACTACAGCCCTGGATCTCGGCGAATCCACAGACACTCATCATGCCCTTGGCCTGGCAGCTGGCCTGTACGCCGGCCGGGTCGGTGGGGCTGTTGACGTTGACGCAGGCCGGGTAATAACCGCAGCAGTTGCCGACGTTCTTCACGGTGCAATCGGCGTCGACCTTGCAGCTGCTGTCGACCACGACGGGCGTGGTAGCAGGTTTGGCAGGGCTTGATTGTTTGCTGGCCGGGACCGGCGCGGGCGTTTGCGAGGTGACCGGCGCAGTGGCAGCCGGTGAACTGCAGGCGGTGATCGCAAGCAGCAGGCAGAGCAGCAGTGACAGACGGAACATGGGCGAATCCTGTTCTGGGCACGCGGCCATGGTAGCCGCGTAGCGTGTGAGCAGGGGGTTACCGGGCTGTCAGCCGGCAACCCCACCCATCCCGATCAGGCCGACCAGGTATCGCGCAGGGTCACGCTGCGGTTGAACACCGGCTTGGCCGGGGTGTGATCGCGGCGGTCGGCGACGAAGTAGCCGGTGCGCTCGAACTGGTAGCTGAGCTCCGGCGTAGCCAGCGCGGCGGCCGGTTCGACGTAGCCGGTGACGACCTTGCGCGATTCCGGATTCAGGTAATCGCGGTAGGTCTTGCCGTCGGATTCATCGTCCGGGTTGGCGACCGAGAACAGGCGGTCGTACAGGCGCACTTCGGCTTCCACCGCGTGCTGGGCGCTGACCCAATGGATGGTGCCCTTGATCTTTCGGTTGGCGCCTTCCATGCCCGGGCGCGATTCCGGGTCCAGCCAGCCGCGCAGCTCGACGATCTCGCCGGCATCGTTCTTGATCACTTCATCGACGCGGGCGATGCCGGCACCACGCAGGCGCACTTCGCCGCCCGGGACCAGGCGCTTCCAACCCTTCGGCGGTACTTCGGCGAAGTCTTCGCGCTCGATCCACAGCTCACGCGAGAACGGCACGTCGCGGCTGCCGAAGCTTTCGTCCTTCGGGTGGTTGCTGAAGCTCAGTGATTCCTCGTGGCCTTCCGGCAGATTGGTCAGCACCAGCTTGAGCGGATCGATCACTGCCATGCGGCGTGCCGCAGCACTGTCCAGGTCTTCGCGCAGGGCGCCTTCCAACACGCTGAAATCGATCAGCGAGTTCTGCTTGGAAATGCCCACGCGCTCGGCGAACAGGCGCATCGCTGCCGGGGTGTAACCACGACGGCGCAGGCCCTGCAGGGTCGGCATGCGCGGGTCTTCCCAACCATCGACCAGGTTTTCGGTGACCAGCGCCATCAGCTTGCGCTTGCTCATCACCGTGTAGTTGATGTTCAGGCGCGAGAACTCGATCTGGCGCGGCTTGGCGGCTTCGCGCGGCAGGCCCTTGTCGACCAGCGGCTGGGTCAAGGCGTTGTCGTGGGCGTAGTCGACGTTGTCCACGCACCAGTCGTACAGCGGGCGGTGGTCTTCGAATTCCAGCGTGCACAGCGAATGGGTGATGCCTTCCAGCGAATCGCCCAGCGCATGCGCGAAGTCATACATCGGGTAGATAGGCCAGGCATTGCCGGTGTTCTGGTGCTCGACGTGCTTGATGCGGTAGATCGCCGGGTCGCGCAGGTTGATGTTGCCGCTGGCCATGTCGATCTTGGCGCGCACGGTGCGGGCGCCATCGGCGAACTCACCGGCGCGCATGCGGGCGAACAGGTCCAGGTTTTCCTCGACGCTGCGCTCGCGGTACGGCGAGGGGCGGCCCGGCTCGGTCAGCGAGCCGCGGTAGGCGCGCACTTCCTCGGCCGACAGGTCGCAGACATAGGCCTTGCCGTCGCGGATCAGCTTCTGTGCGGCCAGGTAATAGGCGTCGAAGTAGTCCGAGGCGTGGCGCAGCTCGTTCCATTCGAAGCCCAGCCAGCGCACGTCGTCCTGGATGGCCTGCACGTATTCCGGGTCTTCCTTGGCCGGGTTGGTGTCATCGAAGCGCAGGTTGCAGACGCCGCCAAACTCGCCGGCGATGCCGAAGTTCAGGCAGATCGACTTGGCGTGGCCGATGTGCAGGTAGCCATTGGGCTCGGGCGGGAAGCGGGTCTTGATGGCCGTGTGCTTGCCGCTGGACAGGTCCTCACGGACGATCTGACGGATGAAATCGCGCTTTTCGGGAGCGTTTTCCGGCGTGGCAGCGACAGCAGGCGTGTTCTCGGACATGGGGGACGCAGTGTATTGAAGTAAACCGCAAGTTTAGCCGAGCCGGGCGCTGGTTGCCGGGACGGGGCTATGCTGGGGCCTCCCGCCCCATGGATTGGCACTGATGGACCGCCCCGTTCTGGTGATCGGCAACAAGAACTACTCGTCCTGGTCGCTACGCCCGTGGCTGCTGCTGCGCCACTTCGGGGTGGAGTTCGATGAGGTGCGGCTGGCCTTGGATACGCCTGGTTTTGCCAGCGAAGTGCTGCAGCATTCGCCCACCGGCAAGGTGCCCGCGCTGCGCGATGGCGCGCTGCTGGTCTGGGATTCGCTGGCCATCTGCGAGTACGCCAACGAGCGCTGGCTGGGCGGACGCGGCTGGCCGGCCGATCTGGTGCAACGCGCGGTGGCGCGGGCTGCCGCGGCCGAGATGCATTCAGGTTTCACCGCGCTGCGCAGCCAGCTGCCGATGAACAGCCGGCGCCAGCCGGATGGCGACCGCTGGGACGCCGCCGCCCAGGCCGACATCAACCGTATCCGCGCACTGTGGAGCGAGCTGCGCCGGCAATACGGCGCGGGCGGGGAGTTTCTGTTCGGCCAATTCGGCATCGTCGATGCGATGTTCGCGCCGGTGGCGGTACGCTTCGACGGCTATGGCGTGGCTGCAGAAGGTGTTGCCGGCGAGTATCTGCAGGCGCTGTTGGCGCTGCCGGCGCTGCGCGAGTGGCGGCAGGCCGGTGCAGCGGAAAGCGAGCACGTCGCGGCCACTGATGACCTGCGCCAGCCGGTTTGAACGGAGAATCCCATGCAGCTGATCTACCAGAGCAACAACCTGTTCGACGCGCATCTGGTCAAGCATGCGCTGGAGGACGCGGGCATCCCGGCCTTCGTGTTCGGTGAGTCCTTGCTGGGCGCGGGCGGCGAACTGCCCTTGTTTGGCCTGCTGCGGGTCTGCGTGCCGGATTCGGCCAAGCCCGAGGCCGAGGACATCGTTGCCGCGCTGGGCTTGGACGATGGCCCCGCCGACCCCATCTTGGATGACGATGAAGCGCCGGGATTCCTCCCGGCCTGAGGAGCTGACATGTTGGGAATCGGCCAGGGAATACTGGGTATCGGCGCGTTCAAGCAGCGCGTGCCGCGCCCGGAGGAAGCGTTGCCGGGGCGGGACACACCGTTGCCGCTGCACAACCAGCATTTCGTCAACGGCCAGCCCTTGCAGGCTGATTTCGACGGATTGCAGGTACTGGACGTGGGCCTGGGCTGTTTCTGGGGTGCCGAGCGCAAGTTCTGGCAGCTGCCGGGCGTGGTGACCACGGCGGTGGGCTACCAGGGCGGTGTTACCCCGAACCCTACGTATGAAGAAGCCTGTTCGGGTCTTACCGGCCACACCGAGGTGGTGCGGGTGGTGTTTGACCCGGCACAGGTCACGCTGGAGACGGTGCTGCGCACCTTCTGGGAGAACCACAATCCCACCCAGGGCATGCGCCAGGGCAACGACACCGGCACCCAGTACCGCTCGGCGATCTACTGCCACACGCAGGAACAGTACGACGCGGCGCTTGCCAGCCGTGCTGCTTACCAGCAGCAGCTGACTGCTTCTGGTTTCGGCGAGATCACCACCGAGATCCTGTTTCCGGCACCGCCGTTCTACTACGCCGAGGATTACCACCAGCAGTATCTGGCCAAGAATCCCAATGGTTATTGCGGCATCGGCGGTACCGGTGTGAGCTGCCCGATTGGCCTGGATGTCTGAGCAGTGAGTGCCACACCGCGCCGTTTACTGGTGGTGTGGCACAGCTTCACCGGCGCTACTGCGGCGATGGTGGGTGCGTTGCTGCAGGGTGCCCGCGAGAGTACGGGTGATGCGGTGCAGGTGATTGCCTTGCGCGCTGCAGATGCCGGTGCGGACGATGTGCTTGCTGCCGATGCGGTGGTGTTCGCCACGCCGGAGACATTGGCCTCGATGAGCGGGGCGATGAAGGATTTCTTTGATCGCAGCTATTACCCGCTGTTGGGGCGCTGCGAGGGCAAGCCGTATGCGCTGCTGGTATGTGCTGGATCGGATGGTCAGCCGACGATTGCGCAGTTGCGCAGGGTGGCTTTGGGGTTGCGTTTGAAGGAAGTGGCCGAGCCGGTGCTGGTATGTACGCAGGCACAGACGGCTGAGGCGATCACCGCGCTCAAGAACTTGCCGCAGGAAAAGCTGGAACGTGGCAGGGAATTAGGTGGGTTGCTCGCGGCGGGGCTGGAGCTTGGGATTTTCTAGTGTTTGCCAGGGTGGTGGGTAGTCCAGCCTCTCAAGCCGCAAATTCTGACTGGCTACTCGCGGCGAAAGAAAGCGGGGGCAGAGAGAGGTTCTTCATGCCAGCGAAGTTTCCGCCGTTTAGACTTCAGCCAGTGCAGGACGACCGGGAACGATATGGCCACCATCTACTCTCCTTTGATCAATGCGGTTCGCCAGCTGTTTGATCTGCAAGCCGATCAGTTGCCCGAGCTGAAGGAGCCCATCAAGGCGTTCCTTGCCGGGGGGGTTGCCGTCCACTATTGGGTTGGAGTTCGCGTGACTGCCGACGTGGACGCAGAGTTCAGTCTGGAGGGTACAGGCTACCGGCATTTCCTCCCGATCGACGACGTGATGGCTTACGTGGACGATGAGGGTAGGACCCGTGCCATCCATATCGACCGCAACTACACGCCAGTCTTTGCACTCATGCACGAGGACTACGTGGCGCGCTCAATCCGCCTTGGCGACAAGCTGGGCGGCAAGGGGAAGCTGGAGGTCTACGTCCTGGCTCCGGAAGATCTTGCGATCAGCAAGATGGCCCGCTGGGCCCCGCATGACCAGGAAGATGTTGCTGCTCTGGCTGCCGATGGTCATCTGGATGCCGATGAACTGGAACGGCTCGCCCTTGAAGCGGCGGAGACGGCCGTGGGGCATAATCCGAACTTGCTGCGGATCAATATCCGGGAAGCCATCAACCATGTCCGTGCTCACCAGCCCCCTCGCCCAAGCGTTTGAAGGCCCGCATGACCGTGGCGCGGAAGCGGCTGTGGCACGGTGGCTTTCGGCTCCGGAGATGAAGCTCTTGAGAAAGGACCTGGCGCGGATGTCGCTGGCCAGCGTCAAGGACCTTGGCGCCACATTGGAGACGGTCATGTTGCTGGGCGCTGCGCCAGTTTCAGTGGAGCTTGCCGAGGCCGTTCGTCTGGCGGCGGCACGTGCGCGTCCTTCCAGTGAATCCGGGACGTCTGTGCAACGCCGCTGGGGTGTTCAGAAGCTGGCTTTCGATCCGGCGCGGCTGCGTCAGCGGCTCCATGAGGCTGACGCCCTGCGTGATCGTTGAAGCCCCACAAACGGGGGCAGCGGAGGAACATCAAAAATTTCCTCATCCTCCTCTTGCCTTCGCAGGGGGCGGGCCTTGCTCCCAAAAAGGGGGCTGATGTCCCGCCGGCAGGAGAAGGCAGACATAAAGCCTTGTGCAGTCTGTTGGGCCAGCCTCAGCCGCCCAACTCATCCAAAATCCGCTGACGCAAGGTCTGCAGATCCTTCGCAAACGCCTCAATACCCGTAGCCAGCTTCTCGGTAGCCATCGGATCAGCCGCCATATCGGCATCGAACTTCGCTTCATCAATCGCAGCGACGTTCACCGCTTCAGCAGCACCAGCCACCAGCTTGCGCGGCAGCTCGCCGAAGTCAGCATCCAGCTTCTCCAGCAGGTCCGGCGAGATCGTCAGACGATCACAGCCAGCCAGCGCTTCAATCTGCGCAGTCGAACGGAACGACGCACCCATGACAACGGTGCTGGAACCGCGACGCTTGAACTCGGCGAACACGCCGCGCACGAACACCACGCCCGGGTCTTCATCAATGCTGGCCGGGGTCTGGCCGTTGGCCACGTACCAGTCCAGGATGCGGCCGACGAACGGCGAGATCAGGAAGGAGCCGGCTTCCGAGCAGGCCAGGGCCTGGGTCGGGTTGAAGATCAGGGTCAGGTTGCAGTCGATGCCTTCGGCCTGCAGTACGCGTGCGGCTTCGACGCCGGCCCAGGTCGCGGCGATCTTGATCAGCACCTTGCTGCGCGGCACGCCGGCCGCTTCGTACATGGCGATGAACTCGCGGGCCTTGGCGACGGTAGCCTCGGTGTTGTGCGCCTGGTCGGCATCCACTTCGGTGGATACGCGGCCCGGCACCAGTTCGGCCAGCATGGTGCCGACGCCGACCGTCAGGCGATCAACCACGGCATTGGCGATGGCCTGCTTGTCACCGGATTGGGCGCGGCCCCACTGCAGCTCGCGCTCGATCAGGCCGGCATAGACCGGCAGGTCGAGGGCTTTCTTCACCAGCGTCGGGTTGGTGGTGCAGTCGACCGGACGCAGGCGCTTGATGGCGTCGTAATCGCCGGTATCGGCGACGACGACGGACAGTTCACGCAGCTGGGCGAGCTTGGAGGGGGCCTGGGACATCATGGTTTCCTGTTGCAGGTGCGGCGCGGAACGCGCTCAGCGGTGGAAATCACCAGCCGCTTCGGGCTGATAGTGAACGGCGGTGACGCGCAGGCGCAGCTTGCGGCCGCCGGGTGCGGTCCAGTCGATGGTCTGGCCAACCGACAAGCCCAGCAGGGCACTGCCGACCGGTGCCAGCACGGACACGCGGCCCTTGTCGAAGTCCGCTTCGTGCGGATAGACCAGGGTCAGGGAATGTTTTTCGTTGTGCAGTTCGTCTTCGCAGTCCACGCGGGAGTGCATGGTGACGATGCCTTCGGGGATTTCTTCCGGCGGCAGCACCTGCGCGCGCTCAAGTTCCTGCGCAAGGGCAACAGCGGCCGGGTGCCGGCTCAGTGCCGGGGAGTCCAGCAGGGCCTCAAGGCGGGCCATGTCACGGGTGGAAACAACGATGGATGGTGGCAGACCGCTGTGGCTGGTCATGGGAATTCCTTATCTGATTGAAGAACAAGCAAAAGGCGACGCTTTGTCGGCGCCGCCCGGGTTTCTGTTGTGCAGGTGAAGCGGGCCATCGGCGGCCCTGTGAAGATCATGGGGCCGGTGCGGCCCGGATGCAATGTGGGGGAGGGTGGTATTCAGGTTTTGGGGGGCTGCGGAGAGCTCCCCTCCCCAACCCTCCCCTCCCCCCGCGGGCGGCGGGGGGGGGGGGGGGGGGGGGGGGCCGCCCCCCACCCCCGCCGCGG
>NZ_JASCOR010000018.1 GCF_029959445.1 Stenotrophomonas sp. PS02298
GCGTAAGGGAGGGGGCAAGGCTTGGCTCCCTCCCTTACGCCGCAGGCGGAGGGGAGGGCCGGGGAGGGGTAAGCTCTTAAGGCTGAACCCGAGCAGCCTCCGCCGGCACCTCCAACAACCCCTCCGGCAGTTGCTTGAACAGCTGCGAGAACTGTTCCAGGAACGCGCCCATCGCCGAACTGCGGCGCCAGACCATGCCGATCCTGCGGTTCGGTTGCGGATTGCCGGCAAACGGGATCAACCGCACGTTCTCCGAACGCGCCACCGGCGGCTTCACCGCCAGCATCGGCAACAGGGTGACACCGACATTGGCTGCGACCATCTGCCGCAGGGTTTCCAGGCTGGTGGCCTGGAACTCGGATTTCTCCAGCGCGCCGGCCATATGGCAGACATCCAGTGCCTGATCGCGCAGGCAATGGCCGTCCTGCAGCAGCAGCAGGCGTTGGTCGGACAGGTCATCCAGTGTCAGTGATGGGTGGCTGGTCAGCGGATGACCTTCCGGCGCGGCCAGCACGAAGGGTTCCTCGAACAGGAACTCGGTGTGCAGCTGCTCGTCGGCGACTGGCAGGGCCAGCAGCGCAGCATCGAGCTGGCCATTGCGCAGCTGTGCCAGCAGCACATCGCTTTTCTCTTCGACCAACAACATCTCCAGCTGCGGGAAGCGCTGGCGAATCGCTGGCACCACATGCGGCAACAGGTAGGGGCCGAGGGTCGGGAAAATGCCAAGCCGCACGGTGCCAGCTTCCGGATCACGTGCGCGGCGGGCGGCTTCCTTCATCTGCTCTACTTCGGCCACGATGCTGCGCGCCCGCGCGGCGGCCTCGCGGCCGGCCGGGGTCAGCATCACCTTGCGCGGCGCGCGCTCCACCAGCGGCACGCCCAGCTCTTCTTCCAGCTTCTTGATCTGGGTGGACAGGGTGGGCTGGCTGACGAAGCTGGCTGCAGCGGCACGGCCGAAGTGTTTGTGCTCGGCCAGCGCCACCAGGTATTTCAGGTCACGAAGGTTCATGTCGGGCTCCCGGGTGTTTCCTTCTCCTGCGGGAGAAGGTGCCCCGAAGGGGCGGATGAGGGTTGGGCCAAGCCCAGGTTTTCCAAGATTGCAGAAGGTCTTACCCTCACCCCAACCCCTCTCCCGCAGGAGAGGGGCTTCTAGCTTCAGGCGGTTGCTGCCTCTACCGCTGCAGGCTGCAGCACCGGTGTACGGATCAGATGATCGAAGGCACTGAGCGCGGCAGTCGAACCGGCGCCCATCGCGATGATGATCTGTTTGTACGGCACCGTGGTGCAGTCGCCGGCCGCAAACACGCCCGGCACATTGGTCTGGCCGCGATCATCGATGATGATCTCGCCGCGACCGCTAAGCTCCACCGTGCCGCGCAGCCACTCGGTGTTCGGCAGCAGGCCGATCTGCACGAAGATGCCTTCCAGCTCGACCCGGTGCGAATCGCCACCGACGCGGTCGGTATAGACCAGGCCGTTGACCTTCTGGCCGTCGCCCAGCACTTCGGTGGTCTGTGCGTTGAGCACCACCTTCACGTTGGGCAGGCTGTTGAGCTTGGCCTGCAGCACCTGGTCGGCACGCAGCTTGCTGTCGAACTCGAATACGGTGACGTGGCTGACGATGCCGGCCAGATCGATGGCTGCTTCCACGCCGGAGTTGCCGCCGCCGATCACCGCCACGCGCTTGCCCTTGAACAACGGACCGTCACAGTGCGGGCAGTAGGCCACGCCCTTGTTGCGGTACTCGTCTTCCCCCGGCACGTTCATCTGCCGCCAGCGGGCGCCGGTGGACAGGATCACCGTCTTGGACTTCAGCGAAGCACCGTTCTCCAACTGCACTTCGACCAGGCCATCGGCACCGGCCGGCAACAGCTTGGCCGCGCGCTGCAGGTTCATGATGTCCACCTCGTACTCACGTACGTGTGCTTCCAGCGCAGCGGCCAGCTTCGGGCCTTCGGTGTGCTGCACCGAGATGAAGTTCTCGATCGCCATGGTGTCCAGCACCTGGCCACCGAAACGCTCGGCGGCAACGCCGGTGCGGATGCCCTTGCGTGCGGCATAGATCGCCGCCGCCGCACCGGCCGGGCCACCGCCCACAACCAGCACGTCGAATGCATCCTTGGCCTTGATCTTCTCGGCCTCGCGGGCAACGGCGCCGGTGTCGAGCTTGGCGACAATCTGCTCCAGGCTCATGCGGCCGGAATCGAACATCTCGCCGCCCTGGAACACCATCGGCACCGCCATCACCTGGCGCTGTTCAACTTCCTGCTGGAACGTGCCGCCCTCGATTACCGTGGTGCTGATCTTCGGGTTCAGGATCGCCATCAGCGCCAGCGCCTGCACCACGTCCGGGCAGTTGTGGCAGGTCAGTGACATATAGACGTCAAAGCTGTACTCGCCGTCGATCGCGGTGATGCTGTCGATGACGTCCTGCGCAACCTTCGGCGGATGGCCGCCGGTCCACAGCAGGGCCAGCACCAGCGATTCGAATTCGTGGCCCAGCGGCAGGCCGGCGAAACGCACGCCATGGTTCTGGCCTTCGCGGGCGATCACGAAGGAAGGCTTGCGCGCATCATCGCCGGAGCTGTCCAGCGAGATCTTGCCGCCGCCGGCCGCGACGATATCGTCAAGCAGGCCGCGCATGTCCTGGCTGGCGCTGCTGTCGTCGAGCGAGGCGATCAGGCGCAGTGGCTGGCGCAGCAGGCCCATGTACTGCTGCAGCTGGGTCTTGAGGCTGTCGTCGAGCACGGTCAACTCCTTCGTTGAGGCAAAGCGGGGGAGTGACGCCCCTGCATGAAGCGGGGCGCCAGTAGAAGTAGGGGTGAACCGCAGCGGGCTGCGTGGCGTGCGGGCGTGGTGCTGGCTGGCATCAACACGCTGCGGTTCACCCCCACGCCCGCCGCGAGGGCGGGGTGGGAGTGCCATGACGATGAACCTTGTATCTGGTTCATCACCACCGGCTGACTGGGACTTAGATCTTGCCGACCAGGTCCAGCGACGGGGTCAGGGTCTTTTCGCCTTCCTTCCACTTGGCCGGGCACACTTCGTTCGGGTGTGCGGCGGTGAACTGGGCAGCCTTCAGCTTGCGCAGGGTTTCGGACACGTCACGGGCGATCTCGTTGGAGTGGATCTCCGAGGTCTTGATCACGCCTTCCGGGTTGATCACGAAGGTGCCACGCAGGGCCAGGCCTTCTTCCGCAATGTGCACGCCGAAGGCGTTGGTCAGCTGGTGGGTCGGGTCGCCAACCAGCGGGAACTTGGCCTTGCCCACGGCCGGCGAGGTTTCGTGCCACACCTTGTGCGAGAAGTGGGTATCGGTGGTCACGATGTAGACCTCGGCACCAGCCTTCTGGAACTCGGCATAGTTGTCAGCGGCGTCTTCGATCTCGGTCGGGCAGTTGAAGGTGAAGGCTGCCGGCATGAAGATCAGGACCGACCACTTGCCCTTCAGCGATTCGTCGGTGACTTCAATGAACTTGCCGTTGTGGAACGCATTGACCTTGAACGGCTGGACCTGGGTGTTGATAAGGGACATGAAGTTTCCTCTTGGGTGTAGGGCGGGGTGAATCGTTGGAGCAAGACTAATAGGCAGGATCTAATAAAACAAATGAATTGGATGCATCGTATCAATAGATAAAGCCTATCAATTGATGCTCCGGAACTGCCTCAAGGCCTGATATCGGGTGCTTTGCGGGCTTTCCAAGCCATCCAGAGCCAAGCTGAACGGCGAGGCATAGACAGGACTAATCCCAGGGCAAGGATCATGGCGGTAGGCAGGGACGGGTGCGCTGACTATCCTCGCCCTCCTGAACGAACCCGCGAAGAGGTAAAGCAGTGTCCACGTTGAAGGTTGCCGAGCTGTTGCGGGAGGCTGCTGCACGCCTGCCGGGTGAAGATGCCCGCCATGAGGCCGAGCAGTTGCTGATCCACGTGCTGGGCGTGGAGCGGGCCTGGTTGTTCTCGCATGCCACCGACGAGGTGGATACCGACGCGGTGGAGCGTTTCGAGGTGCTGCTGGCGCGTCGTGCCGAAGGCCATCCGCTGGCCTATCTGACAGGCCGTCGCGGCTTCTGGACCCTGGACCTGCAGGTCAACACGGCGACCCTCATTCCGCGCCCGGAAACCGAGCTGCTGGTCGAGCAGGCGCTGGCACGGCTGCCGGCCGACGACATGGTGCGGGTGGCCGACATGGGCACCGGCAGTGGCGCGGTCGCCTTGTCGATCGCCAGTGAGCGGCCATTGGCGACGGTAATGGCGACCGACGTGCTCGGCCCGACCTTGGCGGTAGCGGTGAAGAACGCGCAGGCACATGGGCTGGAGAACGTGTGGTTCCGGCGCGGGCATTGGTATACCGCGCTGGGTGCGGATCGCTTCGACATGATTGTCAGCAACCCGCCGTATATCGCTGCGGGTGATCCGCATCTGGTTGAAGGTGATCTGCGTTTCGAGCCGCCGCCGGCCCTGGCCTCGGGTCCGGATGGTCTGGATGCGATCCGCGAGATTGTTGCTGGCGCGCACGAGCATCTGGTGCCCGGTGGTTGGCTGTTGATGGAGCACGGCTGGGATCAGGGTGACGCGATCCGCGCGCTGCTTGAGCAGGCAGGCTTTGTGGAAGCGCAGACAGTGCAGGATCTGGAACAGCGCGATCGGGTGACCTTGGGCCGTTGGCCTGGTTGAGGTTGTTGTTGCGGTGGGCCTTTGCGGTTGTTTCAGCTCGTCATTCCCGCGTAGGCGGGAATGACGGCACTTAGGCCAACGCCAACCCCTTCAACTCGCCGTGTCCTACAAACAAGACGCAAACACCGCTGCGCTAGACTAGCCGTCCTGTTCCCCGCGAGGCTGTCATGCGCACGCTCTACCCCGCCATCGAGCCCTACGATACCGGCACGCTCAAGGTCGACGACCGCCATACGCTGTACTTCGAACAATGCGGCAACCCCAACGGCAAGCCGGTGGTGATGTTGCACGGCGGCCCCGGTGGCGGCTGCAGCGACAAGATGCGCCAGTTCCACGACCCGTCCAAGTACCGCATCATCCTGTTCGATCAGCGTGGCTCGGGCCGTTCCACCCCGCATGCCGATCTGGTCGACAACACCACCTGGGATCTGGTCGCCGACATCGAGAAGTTGCGCGAGAAGCTCGGCGTCGACAGTTGGCAGGTATTCGGTGGCAGCTGGGGTTCAACGCTGGCATTGGCCTATGCCGAAACCCATCCGCAACGCGTGACCGAGCTGGTGCTGCGCGGCATCTTCATGCTGCGGCGCTGGGAGCTGGAATGGTTCTACCAGGAAGGCGCCAACCGCCTGTTCCCGGATGCCTGGGAGCATTACCTCAAGCCGATCCCACTGGTTGAGCGCCATGACCTGATCTCGGCCTTCCACCGCCGCCTGACCAGTGACGACGAGGCCACGCGCCTGGCTGCCGCCAAGGCATGGAGCGTGTGGGAAGGTGCCACCAGCTTCCTGCATGTGGACGACGATTTCGTCAACAGCCACGAAGACCCGCAGTTCGCACTGGCCTTCGCCCGCATCGAGAATCACTACTTCGTCAACGGTGGCTTCTTCGAGGTGGAAGACCAGTTGCTGCGCGACGCGCACAAGATCGCCCACATCCCGGGTGTGATCGTGCACGGCCGTTACGACGTGGTCTGCCCGCTGGCCAATGCCTGGGAACTGCACAAGGCCTGGCCGAAGGCGCAGCTGCAGATCAGCCCTGCGTCTGGCCACTCGGCATTTGAAGCCGAGAACGTCGACGCACTGGTGCGCGCCACCGACAGCTTCGCCGGCTGATAAGCGAGCCCCTGTAGTGCCGAGCATGGCCCGGCACTACCGCTTTGCTCCCTCCCTTTCGCGTAGCGAAGGGGAGGGCTGGGGAGGGGTGCTTTGGCTGGTGCTTTCAGCGCTTCGCGGCTGATGCTGTTCCTGCATTTGTCGGGTTGCTGGTAAGGCCCCTGCCGAGCATGGCTCGGCACTACATGTGAGGTCTGGCCAAAAAATCACCAGTGGTTGCCAGGGCTTGGTACACAAGGTCTGCGGGTTCTTATCCACAGCTTGTGTATGTGCCGGGACACAGCCTGTGTGGACAACGCGAGACAGCACCGGCGCTGTTGCGTTTCACCATTCGCCGGCCAACAAGGCTTCTGCCAGCACTTTCAGCTTGGGCGACACCTGCCGTGATGGCGGATAGACCAGCGACAGGGCGCGGGTTCGTCCTTCGTTGGCCTGCAACACGCGCTGCAAGCGCCCATCGGCCAGGGCGTCGGCGACGGCGAAGTCCATCACCTGGACGATGCCAATACCGGCCAAGGCGGCTTCCACCAACGGGTCACCGCTGTCGAACACCATCCGCGTCGGCGGGGTGAAGTCGTGCATCTGCCCATCCAGCGCCCGGAACTGCCAATCCACCAAGCGGCCACTGCGCAGATTGCGTACCGCCAGACAGGTGTGTTCCTGCAGCGCTTCCACGGTTGCAGGTTGGCCGTGGCGGGCGAGGTAGTCCGGTGCGGCAACCGTTACCCAGCGCAGCGGCCGCAAGGGTCTGGCCACCATTCGTACATCGCTGATCGGGCCGGTACGCAGGGCTGCGTCAAAACCTTCTTCGGCGAGGTCGACCAGGCGGTCATTGAGCACCAGTTCAAACTGCAGCTGTGGATGCGCGGCGATCAGTTTTCCGGCCAAGGGCACCAGTACCTTGCGGCCAAACATCGAGGGCGCGGTCAGCTTCAATACGCCTGAGGGAATACACGGGCGATCGCCCAGCTGGCGCTGTGCGTCTTCCAGTCCACTCAGTAGCGGCTGGCAGTGCTCGACGAACAGGCGCCCGTCCGGCGTCAGGCTGACGTTGCGGGTGTTGCGGTGGAGCAGACGTACGCCCAACGACTGCTCCAGCCGGCTGATCGCCCGCGACAGGCCGGATTGGCTGAGCCCAAGCTGCCCCGCGGCTACGGTGAAGCTGCGTGCGTCGGCGACCTGCACCAGCATGCGTACCGCGTTGAGGTCCATGGCATCCATTGATGCAAATCCGCATTACAAATATGCATGTATCATGATTTATCTGCGTCGCGTCATCAATAAGACTGTGCGCCCCCGTGTTTCTGGATTCAGGCAATGCAGGTTTCATCGTTACCACTCTCTGCCACACCGCGGCTGGCGCTTGCGCTGCTGGCTACGGCACAGCTGATCATCGCCCTGGACGCCACCATCATCTTCGTCGCCCTGCATGACATGGGGCGCGCACTGCAGATCAATGCGCAGCAGCTGCAATGGGTGGTCAGCGCCTACACCGTGGCCTTTGGTGGTTGCCTGTTGCTGGGTGGCCGCGCGGCCGATCTGCTCGGCAAGCGGCGTTTCTATCGAATTGGCATGGCCGTGTTCGCGTTGGCTTCGCTGGTTGGTGGTTTCAGCAGCAGCGCGTGGCTGCTGGTGGCGGCGCGCGCGGTGCAGGGCATCGGTGCGGCCTTGCTGTTCCCGGCCACCCTGGCCCTGATCAATACGCTGTATGCCGAAGGCGCGCCGCGCAACCGCGCGCTGGCGATCTGGAGCATGGCCAGTGCCGGTGGCCTTGCGTTGGGGACGCTGCTAGGAGGCGTGCTCACCCAGCAGTTCGGCTGGGCATCGGTGCTGCTGGTGATCGTGCCGATTGCCGGGGCCTGCGCAGTGCTGGGTGGCTATTGGTTGCCGTTGGACGGCCCGCGCGCGCGTGGTCGGTCGTTCGATCTCGCCGGCTGTTTCACGGTGACTGTCGGCGGCAGTCTGCTGGTCACCACCTTGGTGCAGGGGCCGGAATGGGGTTGGGCCGCACCGATAACGCTGGCTTGCCTGCTGCTGTCGTTGTTGTTGCTGGCAGCCTTCGTGCTGATTGAACGGCGCAGTGCCGATCCGTTGATGCACTTCGCCTTGCTGCGGGTACCCGGGCTGCGCGCCGCGATGTGGCTGACCATGTTGTTCATGAGCAGCTTCGGCGTGCAGTACTACTTCCTGGCGCTGTACTACCAGGATGGCTATGGCTGGAGCCCGTTGCAGGCAGGTATGGCGTTCCTGCCGCCGACGCTGGTGTGCACCGTCGGCATCCGCATCGCCGAGCGCATGTTGGCGGTACGTTCGCCACGGCAGGTGCTGGCGTGGGGCTTGGCGGCGGGGGCATTGGGAATTGCTGGCGTTGCCTTTGCATTGCCGCACGGTGCTGGTTACTGGCCGCTGCTGCCGGGCATCGTGCTGCTCAGCCTGGGCCAGGGCATGACCTGGACGGCAATGTGGATCGTGGCCGGGCAGGGCGTTCCTGCCGCGCAGCAAGGCGTGGCTTCCGGCATGGCGGCCACTGCGCAGCAGATCGGCGGTGCCCTGGGCCTGGCTGTGCTGGTGATGCTGGCCAATGCGGCACGTGCAACCGCACCGGCTGACAGCGCGCAGGCGCTGCAGGGATTGGTCCATGCGCAATATGGTGCTGCGCTGTTCGCCGCACTCGGCGTGGTGGTTGCATTGCGCCTGCGGCCGGCGCCGCTAGACTGCAGCTCCGCCGACTGCTTGCCAAGCGACGCATGATTGAACTGTTGGATCTCCGCCAGACCCTGGACAGCTTCGCCAGCTGCAACGACGACGATGAGGTGTGGGCGCGCTACGGCTGGGTCCACGCCAGTGATGGGGGTGCGCTCGGTGCTTCGTTCTGGCTTCCGGCCAGCGAAGCGGAAGCGTTCGACGATGATGAGTTGCCGACGGCGGCGCGTGCCTTGGGTCTTTCGAGTTTCCTGGAACCGGCGACCTTCGCCGATGTGCTCGATGTGCAGAAGCGCCAGCGTCCGCTGTCGACGCTGGAGGATTACGCAGCGGCACTGGATTATTACGCCGAGTACGATGCGTTCCTGCAGGTGCCGGGTATCGATGAGGCCTTGGGCGAGGCCGCGGAGGCCGAGCAGGAAGCCGCACGGGCGCTGGATGTCGGGCCCGGTATCTACGCCAGCTTCGATGTGGTGCTGGCGCAATGTCCTGCGCAGCATGTGAAGGATGCAGCGCGGCAGGTGGCGGTGTTGTTGGCGGTATCGATTGGCGAGGCTTTGGCTGCTTGCCGCGATCTGCCGGTGTGTCTGGGTGAACAGCTGGACCGGAAGCGCTGCGCCGGAATTGTCGCGGCCTTCGATGCCTTCGGCGTGCCGTTGCAGGTGCGAGGCTACAAACCCTTCCCGTGGTCAGCAGCGCCGACGCCGACGGTTGTTGTAGGAGCGGCGTAAGCCGCGAAGCTGGCAATGCATGATGCGAGGCATTGCAGTTGCCGGAAGCTGCATCGGCTTCGCGGCTTACGCCGCTCCCAAAAAAGCGTCAGCACCTGTAGTGCCGAGCCATGCTCGGCAGGGGCTCTACAAACGCAACGTCCGAGGCGTCATCAGCTTCGCGGCTTACGCCGCTCCCACAGAAGCGTCAGCACCTGTAGTGCCGAGCCGTGCTCGGCAGGGGCTCTACAAACGCAACGTCCGAGACGCCATCAGCTTCGCGGCTTACGCCGCTCCTACAACGCGCCGCGCGGTTCCTGCAGGGTGAGCAACATCGGCTGCAGGTTGCGGAATATCCGCTCCAGTCGCTCTGCCCAGGCCTGCTGCCCGGCCACATCTGCGATCAGGTCCTGGCGGATCTCCAGTTCCACATGCACCAGTCCGCGGCCTTCGCCATGCACCGGCACCGCATAGTCGCTGCTGCTGTTCACTGAGTACGGCTGGTTGTCGCCGACCACCAGGTCGCCTTCCTCGCGCAAGGCCTGCAGCAGTGCATGCGCGAAGCGCGTGTCCTGGTGATACAGCACGCCTGCATGCCATGGACGTTCCACGCCGGCCATCGCCCGGGTGAAACTGTGCATCATCACCAGCAGCGTTGGCATGGCCGCATCGCGGCGACGGTCCAGCTCGGCGTCGATGCGTGCATGGTAGGGCGCGTGGATCGCATCAATGCGCTGCTGGCGTTGCTGCGGATCAAGACCGCGATTGCCGGGAACAGCCGTGCCGTCACTGACTTCAGGAATCAGCGTCGGCGACACCAGCGGCCGGTTGCAGTCGATCAACAGCCGCGAATAGGTCTGTTCGATGGCCCAGGCGTCCAGGCGCTCGGCCAGGGCGCGGGTGGTGCCGGCGATGCCGATGTCCCAGCCTATGTGGCGGTCCAGTTCGGCCTGCGGCAAGCCCAGGTCCTGCAGCGCCTGCGGCACGCGCTGGCCGGCATGATCGGCCAGCAGCAGGAATGGTGAACCGCCGTGCGGGTTGTGCACGGTGTAAACCGCTGGATCATCGGCACCGAGCAGTTGGGCGACGCCTTGCAAGCCCGAGTCAGCCACGCGGACGCCCATCCAGATGGTGTTCGATCATCCACAGGCCGGCCCACAACTTCGCGTCCAGCTCATAGCCTTCACCCATCTTCTCGACCAGCCAGGCTGCAGCGCGTTGGCGAGGGATGCTGTGCACGGTGATGTCTTCGCTGGCATCGCCGCCGCCGTCGCCGACCTTGCGCAGGCCGGTGGCACGCACGAAGGCGATCTTCTCGCTGCTGGCGCCGGAGGACGTTGGGCCGATCATCAGCACTTCGGCCTGGTCGGCGGTCCAGCCGGTTTCCTCTTCCAGCTCGCGCACGGCTGAAACCTCGATGGATTCACCTGCATCGATATCGCCAACCAGCCCGGCCGGCATCTCGATGGTGCGCGCCTGCAGCGGCACGCGGAACTGCTCGACGAACAGCACTTCATCATCGGGGGTGACCGCGATGATGATCGCAGCCAGCCCGCCGGCATGGGTGCGCTCGCTGTACTCCCAGGTGCCGCGCACCAGCATGCGCTGGTATTTGCCTTCGTAGACGACGCGGGGTTCAGCAGTGTTCTGGCTCATGCGAACTCGTTGGCTGGAGTGGAAGGGGATTGCAGGCCGGCCGCAGTCATCAGCCGGCGCCGGGTCATCGGGCCGAACCGAAGCGCCTCGCACAGCCCGCCGAGCATGTCGCCGTCGCCATTGGCGCGCACGAAGCCGCCAGCGGCGTTGTGCAGCGGTGCGTTCAAGGCAACCGTGGTCAGCTGGCGAAACAGGAGCGCCTGCTCGCGTTGCTCACGCAACCGCACCGCCATGGTGGCGGCACCGCGCAGGCGCAGGAACGGCACTTCGTCGATGCGTTCGAGCAGGGCATCCATCGTGCCGAAGTGGGCCAGCAGCACCGCCGCCGATTTGGCGCCTATGCCGGAGACGCCGGGGATGTTGTCCACTGCATCGCCGCTCAACGCAAGGTAGTCGGCGACCTGGTGGGCGTGCACGCCTTGCCGTGCCTTCACCCCGTCCGCGCCCCAGCGCTGGTTGCGGGCGTAGTCCCATTGTTCGTCGTGTTCCAGCAGCAGCTGCGACAAGTCCTTGTCGGCCGAGACGATGACCCCGCGCAGGCGGCCGCGGCTGGCATGCAGGGCGCTGCCGATCAGGTCGTCAGCCTCGTATTCGCGGTCGGCCAGTACTTCCAGGTCCAAGGCGGCGCACAGCGCCTTGCAATGGGCGAACTGGCGGCGCAGTTCCTCCGGGGCCGGATCACGGTTGGCCTTGTAGGCCGGATACAGCGCGTGGCGGAAACAGCTGTCCAGCGCTTCGTCGAAAGCCACCGCGATGTGCTGCGGGCGCTCGCGCTCCAGCAGGTCGAGCAGGAAGCGGGCAAAACCGTGAACTGCGTTCACCGGCCATCCCTGTGCATCCTGGAACTCGTCGGGGATCGAGTGCCAGGCGCGGAACACATACAAACTGGCGTCGATCAGGTAAAGCGGCTGCAGCGGGGTATTGGCAGCCGTCACGGCTGCCAGTCCTGCAGCAGCGCGGCCGGATCGGGGCGCTCGCGGTCGGGGACGGCGATCTTCGGGGTGCCGATATGGATGAAGCCGACGATCTGTTCGTTGCTGGCCAGGCCCAGATGGCGGGCGACTTCGGGGTCGCTGCTCATCCACGCGGTCAGCCACTGCGCGCCGAAGCCAACGCCCTGCGCGGCCTGCAGCAGCGCGAAGCAGGCGCAGCCGGCGGTGAGCAGCTGCTCCTGCATGGGCACCTTGGGGTTGTCCTGCAGGCGGGCGATCACGGTGATGATCAGCGGCGCATGCGAGAAGCGTTTGCGGTCCTTCTCGACCGCCGCGTCAGATGCATTGGGGTCGCGTTGGCGGCTGCGCTGGGCCAGGAACTCACCCAGGGCGTGGCGGGCGTCGCCCTGCAGGCGCAGGAAGCGGAACGGCACCATCTTGCCGTGATCCGGTACCCGGACGGCCGATTGCAGCATGCGCAGCTGCGTGGCGTGGTCCGGCGCTGGCTCGCCCAGTTGCAGGGAGGGCACCGAATGGCGCTGATCCAGCGCTTGCAGGAAGCAGTTGTCGGACATGGTTCACAGGGGCTGAGGTGGCCACTGATTATAGACGCCGCCCATGTACCGGCCGTTTAGCGTAGATCAGGGTCGGTTTTGTGCGCTGTGTCGTGTGCCCTGAACGAGCTACGGGTCGCTAATAATCGCCGACACGCTTAGCATTGCTGGTAATGCGGGGAAGGGCTCATGAGGTAGGAAGTGCGTACTGCATCACTGACCCTGTTCATCTTCTCCGCCTACCATGCGCGTGCGGATTCAGGGGCCGCGTCTGCATTTCCTCAATCGTTTACAAGAAGATCAGCGCCTGTATGGGTGTGGAGCCTTTGCGCATGATGTCCAGTCCGCATCCCGCCGGTCAGCCCGGTCGCAACCAGAACCTGCTTGGCGTGGCCCGCGAGGCTGCCCTGCCTGTGCTGTCACAGGCTTTCGCCAAGGTGCTGGCGGGGTTTGACGATGCCTTGTTCGACCGTGCGGAGACGGCGGGCTCGTCGCAGCTGGCATTCCTGGACGGCATGCGCGAGCTGCGCCGCCGTCGCGATGAGATCTCGCGCCGCTTCGACTCGCACCTTCAGCAGGCCTGGGCCGCGCTGGAAGCAGGCACCCCGCAGTCGGCGGAAACCGTACTGGCCGGGCAGAGCGATGGCGGTCTGAGCCTGGTGCCCGAGCATATTCTTGAGTCACGCTTGGCCGTGCGCAATTTTGCGACCGTGCTGCTGCGTGACTGGAAGCAGGTATTGCAGCGCATCGATCACCGCCTGGCCTGGGTGGCCGGGGTGGCGGCGCTGGATGCCGATACCAACCCGATCGGCCCGGAACACATTGGTGTTGCCGTGCACGAGGCGTTCTATACCTGCGACCTGGCCGCAGAAGTGCGGTTGGTGCTGTTCAAGCTGTGCGAGCGTGAGTTTGCGGCCGGTATCGGCAAGCTCTACCAGGCAGTAGACGAGCGACTGGCTCAGGCCGGTGCGGCCCCCGAGATCGCTGCACCACGTCGCTCCGCACCGCAGCGCACGCCTGCTGAACAGATGGAGCAGGCTGCACAGGAAGAAGAGGACGGGTTTGACCCGGGTCACGCGCCGATGTGGGCGCGGCGCTTTTCCGAGCGTTGGAGCCAGCGCCGTGGCAGCATGGCCGGCCAGGCTGCCGCGCAGGCAGCGGCGGGCTTCGAGGCCGAACAGGCCTTCGGCAATCCACAGAACATGGTGCTGGAAGCACTGCACGAATTGCTGGCGCAGAGCCGGCAGACCCGTGAAGGTGCCTCAGCATCTTCAGCGGACGCGGGGCAAGCCGGCGCTAGCCATCAGCGTTCCTTGAACCAGCGCGAGATGATGTCGGTGTTGTCGCTGCTGCAGGCCACGCCCAGCGCAACCCTGCGCGCGGCGGTGGGCGAGGACGGTGAATCGCTGGCGCAGCGGCTCAAGAGTGAAGTGCTGTCCGGCGCGACGCGGCTGGGCGTTGATCCGCAGCAGACGCATCTGGACCCGCAGGACGAGGATGCGATCGACCTGGTCGGCATGCTGTTTGATGTGATGTTGGACGAGCGGGACCTTGAGGGCCGCTCGCGCGAGTTGATCGGCCGGCTGGTAGTTCCTTTCGTCAAGGTCGCCATGCTCGACCGGCGCATGTTCGTGCAGAAGACCCATCCCGCACGCAAGTTGCTCAATTCGCTGGCCGAGGCCTGCGAGGGCAATGCCGGTGAAAGCCAGGCCGAGCGCGCGCTGATGGGCAAGGTTGAGGAAATCATTGAACGGCTGACCGCCGAGTTCAACGAGAACCTGGCGATCTTCCTTACCCTGGAAGAAGAATTCCGCGACTTCCTCGCGCAGCACCGTCGTCGTGTTGAAATCACCGAACGGCGTGCCGCGGAAACCCAGCGCGGCCAGGAAAAGCTCGAGGTTGCACGTAATCGTGCCAGCGCCGAGCTGGACAAGCGTGTCGCCGATACCAGCCTGCCCAAGGCCATCGAAGACTTCCTTCGCCAGCCCTGGAACCACCATCTCACCCTTACCCTGCTGCGCGAAGGTGACGAAGGCGAGGGCGTGACCGAAGCCTTGAAGCTGGCAGACGACGTGCTGGAGGAAGTGGCCGAGGCGCGCCGTCATATCGTTGGCAAGCCGTGGTTGCAGTCCTGCCAGCCGGGTCTGCGCAAGGTGTTTGCCAGTGTCGGCCTGCATGGCGACGGCGGCACCACGGCCATCGATGCCTTGCATGACACCTTGCAGTCCGTCGCCGAGCTGCGCCCGGAGCTCGAGCGTGCGTTGCCGGAGCTGCCACCGGTTGCCCTGCCCACGCCACCAGCGCCGGAAACGCCGGCCATCGAGTTTGGCAGTGCGACCAAGGCCGAAGATTTTGACGACACCGATGCCGAGCGTTTCCGGCGAATGGAGATTGGTACCTGGCTGGATTTCATCGACAAGGACGGCAAGATGCAGGCCGGCAAGTTGTCGTGGGTGAGCCCGATCTCCTCGCGACTGCTGTTCGTCAACCGTCGCGGCATCCGCTTCTGCGTGGCCTCGCCGGAAGAGCTGGCGGTGATGGTGCGCCTGGAACGGCTGCGTCCGCATGTGGATGACGGCGCCTTCGACAGCGCCATGCAAGGCGTGATCGACCGCCTTGAGCCGCAGGGCGCGGCGCACTGACCGCAGACCGGCAGGCCAGGGCCTGCCGCACAGGGCATCGGCTTTGCTACGATCCGGCGGTTGATCCGCTGCGCATCGAGGACTGGAATGGCCGTAGATGTCTTGGTATTGAAGGAAACCGCTGAGGGCGAGCGACGCGTTGCCGCCACGCCGGAAACGGTGAAGAAGCTTGTTTCAGCCGGCGCGCAGGTACACCTGCAGGCCGGCGCCGGTACGGCCGCGGGCTTCCCCGACCAGGCCTATGTGGATGCAGGTGCACAGCTGGGTGACGCGTTGGAAGGCGCGGACCTGGTGTTGTGTGTACAGGCGCCATCCTTGTCCAGCATTGCCCGCTTGAAGACGGGTGCGGTGCTGGTGGGCGGCGTGCAGCCTGAAGCCGATCCCGCGCGTGCGGCCGCACTGCAGGCGCGACAGCTGCAGACCTTTCCGCTGGAACGATTGCCGCGTACAACCCGTGCGCAGGCGATGGATGTGCTCAGCTCGCAGGCCGGCATGGCCGGCTACAAGGCGACCCTGATCGCCGCGCAGCTGGCGCCGCGCTTCTTCCCGATGCTGACCACCGCCGCAGGCACCATCCGCCCGTCCAAGGTATTGATCGTTGGCGCTGGCGTTGCAGGCCTGCAGGCGGTTGCCACGGCCAAGCGCCTGGGTGCAGCGGTCGAGGGCTTCGATGTGCGCCCGGAAACCCGTGAGCAGATTGAGTCGCTGGGCGGCAAATTCCTGGATCTGGGCGTCAGTGCGGCAGGTGAAGGCGGTTACGCGCGGCAGCTGACCGATGACGAGCGCGCTGAACAGCAGCGACGCTTGGCCGAGCATCTGAAAGGCGTGGACGTGGTGGTCTGCACTGCGGCCGTGCCGGGGCGTCCGGCGCCGAAAATCGTCACCGCGGCGATGGTGGCGGGCATGCGCCCGGGCAGCGTGATTGTCGATCTGGCTGCGGAAACCGGTGGCAACTGTGAAGCCACCCAGCCGGGCCAGACCATTGAGGTTGGTGGCGTGACCGTCGCCGGTCCGCTCAACCTGGCCAGCATGGGTGCGGTGCACGCAAGCGAGATGTTCGCCCGCAACGTCTACAACTTCGTGGCCTTGTTCCTGAAGGACGGCAAGGTGTCGTTCGACTGGAATGACGAGTTGCTGGCCAAGACCGTGTGGCCGCCGCGCCCCGCTGGGGGCGAGATTCCGCCGGTCTGAGCCATCCGACCGGGCTGGGTAGAGCCGGGCCATGCTCGGCAGGGGCTCTACCTGGAAACCACCTTGTAGGAGCGGCGTAAGCCGCGAAGCCGATCATCCATCGGGATGCAGGCGCCTGCGTTTATTTCATTGAAGTCAGCTTCGCGGCTTACGCCGCTCCCACAAGGGTGCTGGTATTGCCTGGAAAGCCCCTGCCGAGCATGGCTCGGCACTACAGGGCTGGATCGGCCCCGGCTTTAGCCCCTCTCCCGCATACGGGAGAGGGGTTGGGGTGAGGGCGGCTTTTCGCTGCTAAAGCCCCTGCCGAGCATGGCTCGGCACTACAGGGCTGGATGGGCCCCGGCTTTAGCCCCTCTCCCGCATGCGGGAGAGGGGGTGGGGTGAGGGCGGCTTTTCGCTGGGAAAGCCCCTGCCGAGCATGGCTCGGCACTACAGGGCTGGATCGGCCCCGGCTTTAGCCCCTCTCCCGCGTGCGGGAGAGGGGTTGGGTGAGGGCGGCTTTTCGCTGCTAAAGCCCCCGCCGAGCATGGCTCGGCACTACAGGGCTGGATTGGCACTGGCTTTAGCCCCTCTCCCGCATGCGGGAGAGGGGTTGGGGTGAGGGCGGCTTTTCGCTGGGAAAGCCCCTGCCGAGCATGGCTCGGCACTGCCGACGGGATCAGCGCGGGGAGCGAGCCGCTGGCGGGTTGGCCTGCACCCATTGCCGGCGCTGTTCCGGGCTCATCCTGTTCCACTGCTCGCGCAGCTGCTGGCGCTGGTCCTTGTCCATGCCGCGCATCTTGTCGAACAGCGCCTGCGCGTCGCGGCGCTGGTCCGGCGACATGTTCTCGAAACGGTGCATGCCGCGACGGGCCTGCTCGCGCTGCGCCGGGGTCATCTGCTGCCAGCTGCGGGCATGCTCATAGCTGCGTTGGCGGCGATCGGGGGAGGAGCTGTTCCAGCGATCCCGCACCGGTGCGATCAGGGTCTCGCGCTGGGCGGGGGTCAGCTGGTCCCATTCGGGCAACTGTTGCTGGGCGATAGCAGGGACGCTGGCACAGATCAACAGCAACGGCAGCAGGTAGGACAGCAAGGTTTTCATCATCGTCATTCCATCGCCAGATTGTCGGAGCCCAGCCACAGGTACAGCTCCGGGCTTTCGTCGAACAGCAAGCTGTCGTCAGCGTCAGCGTCAACGTTCTGGCTGGCGATCAGGGGCGCAGCAGGTGGCTGCGTGCTGTGGTTGAACTGCATCGCTACCGGCACGGCCAGCAGCGCCGAGCAGGCGGTCGCCAGCCACCAGCGATGGCGGCGCCATACCGATGGTGTGCTCGCCGTGCCGGCCTGCTGCCGGGCCTGCCGCAGCCGCGCCAGGGTGGCGGGAGACAGCGCGGCATCGGCACGCTGCTGCAGCTGCCGGGCCTGATGGTCGAATGCTTCGGGATGTGTGGGCAGGCGGTTCACCGCGTGGCCTCCAGTTGTTTCTGCAATGCGTCGCGTGCGCGCGACAGGTGGGTTTTTACCGAGCCTTCCGAGCAGCCCATGGCTTTGGCGGTGGTGGCCACGTCCAGTTCCTGCAGCACGCGCAGGCTGAAGGCTTCGCGCTGGCGGGCCGGCAGCTGCCGCAGGGCCTGCACCAGCTGCGCGTACTCGCGCTGTTGTTCATGGGTCTGCGCAGGGCCCAGTGCTTCGTCGGCCCAGTCGATGGTGCTGTCCTGGTCGTGGTCTTCCTGGGGTACCCAGAACTTCAGGCGGAAGCTGCGGCGGCGCTGCAGGTCGATGATGCGCCGGCGCAGGATGCTCCAGAACAAGGCCGTCCATTCCTCCGCGGGCCGCTCGCGATAGCCCAGCATGCGCTCCATGGCGTCCTGTACCGCGTCCAACGCATCGTCGCGCTGGCGCAGGCCGGCCTCGGCGAAACGGAACGCGCGCGGGCCGATGCCCGCCAGGAACGCGTCCAGCGAGGCGGGTACAGCAACAGGCGGCATCAAGGGTGGGCTGGTCACCAGCACAGGGTAGCGTCCCGATCGTGGTCTCTGGGAGTGATAACGCACGGGTGCGGAATCGGTTGACAACGCAACGGTCGCGCCGGCTTCGGCCAGATGGTTATGATGCCGGACAGGCGCTTCCAGCCTCGGAGAGACCAAGCAATGAGCGACGGGTTCGTAGCGTTGTACATCTTCATGCTGGCAGCGATTGCCGGCCACGTGATCATCTCGCGGGTGCCGGTGATCCTGCACACACCGTTGATGTCCGGTTCCAACTTCATCCACGGCATCGTGTTGATCGGTGCGATGGTGGTGCTCGGCCATGCCGATACCACGCTGGAGAAGGTCATCGGCTTCATCGCCGTGGCCCTGGGCGCAGGCAATGCGGCCGGCGGTTATGTGGTGACCGAGCGCATGCTGGATATGTTCAAGAGCTCGAAGAAGCCGGAAGGGAAGGACAAGTGAGTTCTTCCACTGGTATTGCGGGCGGTTCCTCCATCGGCGCGCGGCAGGTTTTCCAGTGGCTCAGCTACCTGCAGTATCCGGCGTTGCTGGTGGCTTTCGCCTATGCGGCACGGCCGCTGTTCAATGGCATGGAGGGCGCGCTTGATGCCTACAACAGCGCACTGCTGTATGCGGGTGTGGGCGTGGGCATGTCCTCGCTGCAGGACCCGTCCAAGACCCAGAACAACATGTCGAAGAAAGTCTGGCAGGACCCGCGCAAGGGTGGCCTGATGCTGTGGCTGCTCAGCGCGCAGGCACTGCTGCCGATCGTGCTGGGATTGCTGGGCGCCGCGCTTGCGCCGACCACGGCCTTGTCGCAACTGGCGCTGGGCATGGTGGCATTCGGGCTGGGCATGATCGGCCTGCTCAAGACCGCCATTGAAATGCGCGAGCACCATCGCCTCGACAAGCAGGCTGCTTGCCACTCCGACACGGCTCTGGAGGCCGATGCATGAGCATATCGATCCTGGTCAATACGAGTTACCTGGTTGCCGCGACGCTGTTCCTGCTCGGCCTGCAGCGCATGGCCTCGCCCAAGACCGCGCGCAGTGGCATCCAATGGGCTGGCGCGGGCATGTTGATCGCGACTGCAGCGACGTTCTTCCTGCCTGGCCTGCATAACCTCGCGCTGATCGCGGTTGCCCTTGTGCTGGGTACCGGCTTGGCCTGGGTATCGGCGAAGAAAGTGGCCATCACCGACATGCCGCAGATGGTCGCGCTTTACAACGGCATGGGTGGTGGTTCGGCGGCGGCGATTGGTGCGGTGGAGCTGCTGCGCTTTTCCGAGCTGGCCAACCGCGACACCAGCCATTGGAGTGCACAGGCCATCGCCGATCTGTCGGCGCGGTTGCCGTCGAATACGGTGCTGGCGCTGGCGGTGATTGGTTCGGCGATCGGCGCGGTATCGCTGTCCGGGTCGATCATTGCCTGGGCAAAGCTTGATGGTCGCTTGGACAAGCGCGTCACCTTCCCGGGGCAGCAGGTTTTCAATCTGCTGGTCGCTGTCGCGATGGTGGTGCTGGGTGCATGGGCGGCAATCAGCCTGCAGCCGGTGGCGATCATCAGCTTCTTCGTGGTCGCCTTGGCGCTGGGCGTGCTGATGACGCTGCCGATTGGCGGTGCCGACATGCCTGTGGTGATTTCGCTGTACAACGCGTTCACCGGCCTTGCTGTGGCGTTTGAAGGTTACGTGCTCGGCAACGAGGCATTGATCATCGCCGGCATGATGGTTGGTGCGGCCGGTATCCTGCTGACCCGCTTGATGGCCAAGGCGATGAACCGTCCCATCAGCGGTGTGTTGTTCTCCAACTTCGGTGGCGGCGGCCAGGGCGCGGAAATCAGCGGCTCGCAGAAGCCCATCGAGGCAGCCGATGTCGCGGCGATGATGGCCTTCGCCGAGCGCGTGGTGATCGTGCCCGGTTACGGCATGGCGGTGGCGCAGGCCCAGCACAAGATCTGGGAGCTGGCGCAGCGCCTGATCGAACGCGGGGTCAAGGTGAAGTTCGCGATCCATCCGGTGGCCGGGCGCATGCCCGGTCATATGAACGTGCTGCTGGCCGAGGCCGGCGTGCCGTATGACCTGATCGCCGACATGGACGACATCAATCCGGAGTTTGCCAACACCGACGTGTCGCTGGTGATCGGTGCCAACGACGTGGTCAACCCGGTCGCCAAGACCGACCCGACCAGTCCGATCTACGGCATGCCGATCCTGGATGTGGTCAATTCCAGGAACACCATCGTCATCAAGCGCGGCAAAGGTACCGGTTTTGCCGGGATCGAGAACGCGCTGTTCTACGCGGACAACACCCGCATGTTGTACGGCGATGGTGCCGAGGCGGCCAGCGCCCTGGTCAGCGAACTCAAGGCGCTGGACGGCGGGCATTGATACCGCTGGGTGGTGGTCAGGAGGCCACCGCCCATTGCTGCATGGGCGGTGCAACCACGGTATTGCGGGGAGGCTGCAGGTTGGGTGCGATCAGTGCGCTCGCTTCTACCTGCTGGCCACGCCTGGCGGCGGTGGTGGTGCAGCCGAAGGCGTGCTTGAATGCGCGGCAAAACGCGCTTTCACTTTCAAATCCCAATGACTCGGCGATCTCACAGACCGACAGGTCGGTGTTGCACACCAGGTCCAGCGCACGCTTGTTGCGCAGTCTTGCGGCGTACTCGCTGGGTGTTTCACCAAAGACCTCGCGGTAGATGCGGATCAGGTGTGTAGGCGAGTAATTCGCTACCGCCGCCAGGCTGATCAGGTCCAGGCGGGTCTCGATGGTGCAGCGGATCAGGTGTTGCACGCGTAGCAGCCGCAGCAGCGTCTGGTGGCGACGCAATATGGTGCGACCACTGCAGCGTTCCAGCTGGGTTTGCATCGGCTGTTGGCGTTCGATCAACGCGTCACGCAGCATGCCCAGTTTGTAGGTAGCGTCATTGACTGCGGAATTGTGCTTGAACCAGCGGGGACGGCACAGGTGCAACACTGCGCGTGCGAGCCCGTTGTCGCAGGTTGTTTCGCGGGGAATCAGGCAGTTGAAGATGGATGCAGTGGATTTTGGTTGCTTCTGCCACAGTGCTGCAGGGGCGGCGATGCACAGCCACCAGGCTTGTTCACGGCTGGTTTGGCGCAGGCTGCCGTCGACCCATAGTTGAAGTTGCCGGGCCTGGAGCTGCCAGGGCAGATCGCCATTGCCCAGTTCCAGTGAACCACGCAGGACCAGGGTGACGCTGATCCAGCCTGCAGGAATGATCAGTCGTCCACCTTTGCCTCTGCCGATGATGGCGTGGACGCAGTCCAGACGTTGAATGGATAGATCGAGCGGCTGTGAACCCTGAACAAGATGATGTTTGATGCCCATCGCGCTTCCCCATGGTTTCTGCGTGAACGGACGGCGGGCGCGAAGTCGCGTTGTTAACCGGAATCACTCCGGTCGCCGTTTGAGCTTTTTGTGGAGCTCTGCTCATTTCAGACGCAGGCGATGGCCGAATCCCTCACCTGTACCAATCAGGAAGAACGTTGGGCTGTGCTCAGGGTTTGCCGAATCGGGAATGTGAAAGCGGCGGACGCCGCATATTCCTGCGAATTCCAATGAGGTCGCTGTCCGCATATTGGATGCGGTGGGAGTGGCGCAATCGGCCTGGCGAAGCGGTGTCGCCGTTGTTGACTGATCGCTGGCCGGACCTCCGCGCACGCGGGCTCAGCCGGAATCAGCCTCCGGACGGGGCATTTGATTGGCCAATGGATCAGCGCTGTTGCGGGTGCAGTGCGGTGAACCCTGCTGCAGGGTTGGAGCAGTCGACTGCGTGGAAATCCATCTTCGCTGCGGAACCGATATCGACCGACTTGGGTGAGCTACGATGCTTGGTCAGCGTTCAACGGCCAACACGCCACGCAACCAGCAGCGCGATACCCAGCCAGATCAACTCACCCAGGCCGTTGGCCAGCGAGAGCAGGGTCCAGGCGAAATGCGGACCCATACGCAGGGCTGATTCCCAAGGGCTAAGACCCATCGGGCCGCCGACATAGGCTGCTGCAATCAGCCAGTTGGCGATCACAGCGATCAGGAGGGTTGCAAGGATGGTTACAGCAGCCCGCGCCGGGCCCGGCCTGAATGCGCCCAGGCGCAGCATCCACGCCGCTTCCAGCGCAGCCAGCACGGCCATCCAGCCAGCCTGGGTGCCGGTGGCCAGGGCGGCAAACATCCAGGCAAGCGTCAGGGTGAGGCTTCCGAGCAACAACAAAACAGGCCAGAGCCAGTGGCGGCTACGGCTGGCCGAGGTGGAAACAGGCGACATGTGCATTCCCGAACAGATTCCGCAGCATAGCGTTTCAGCGGCGATGGCGCCCAGTCGGATAAAATGGGGCCATTGCGGGTAGCCACCGCGTCCCCATATCCATCTACATGTATTCCCGTAGCAGTGAACCTGTCCATTTTGAGCGTGATTGCCCGGCCGTGATGGTGCCGCAGGGCGATAGCGTGACCTTGCCGGCCGGCAGTTATGGCTACATCACCCAGGCACTGGGTGGCAGCTATACGGTGTTTGTCGAAGGCAATCTCTTCCGTATCGCCGGCAAGGACGGCGATGCCATCGGCAAGGAGCCCCCGCCGGGGCTGGAACTGCCCGATGACGCAGGCGACGAGGAGGTCGAGAAGCTGGTGTGGCAACAGCTGCGCACCTGCTTCGATCCGGAAATTCCGTTCAACATCGTCGATCTTGGGCTTATCTACGAAGTGGATATCAAGCATCTGGATGACGGCCAGCGCGAGGTGGACGTCAAGATGACCTTGACCGCACCGGGCTGTGGCATGGGCGAGATCCTGGTCGATGACGTGCGCAGCAAGCTGGAGATGATCCCGACCGTGGCCCAGGCCGACGTCGACCTGGTGTTCGACCCGCCGTGGGGCCGTCACATGATGTCCGAGGCGGCGCGCCTGGAAACTGGCATGCTGTAAGCCCGTGCCGGCGGCTGCCGGTGACGGTTTGTGCTGCACCCCCGTTGCCGCTGTGGCGTCGGGGCTGTCCCATCCCGCAATCTGGAAGGAATTATCCGGTGTCCCAGTCTTCGTTGAGCTTCGATGTCACCCGTTCGGACCATCCGCGTAGCGCCGAGGAGCGCGCCAAAATCCTGGAAAAGCCGGGCTTTGGTCTGCACTTCACCGACCACATGGTGGCCGTACGCTGGGACAAGGACACCGGCTGGCACAATGCAGCGGTAACGCCGTACGGTCCGATCTCGCTGGATCCGGCCGCAGCCGTGCTGCATTACGGCCAGGAAATCTTCGAAGGCATCAAGGCCTACCGTCACGCCGACGGCTCGGTCTGGACCTTCCGTCCGCAGGCCAATGCCGCGCGCCTGCAGCGCTCGGCGCGTCGTCTGGTGCTGCCGGAACTGCCGGCGGATATCTTCGTCGAGTCGCTCAAGCAGCTGGTCGCGCTGGACAAGGACTGGGTGTCCGATGCTGACGAAGCCAGCCTGTACTTCCGCCCGTTCATGATCGGCGACGAAGCCTTCCTCGGCGTGCGCGGCGCGCACAAGGCGACGTATTACGTGATCGCCAGCCCGGCCGGCCCGTACTTCGCCAAGGGCGTTGCGCCGGTGGCGATCTGGCTGTCCACCGACTACGCGCGCGCTGCCAAGGGCGGTACCGGTGCGGCCAAGTGCGGCGGCAACTACGCCGCTTCGCTGCTGCCGCAGCAGCAGGCGCAGGCACAGGGCTGCTCGCAGGTGCTGTTCCTCGACCCGGTCGAGGGCAAGTACCTGGAAGAACTGGGCGGCATGAATGTGTTCCTGGTCTACGGCAAGGAAAACAAACTGGTCACCCCGGCACTGTCGGGCAGCATCCTGGAAGGCATCACCCGCGAATCGCTGCTGCAGCTGGCCCGCGACCGCGGCATGAACGTGGAAGAGCGCCAGGTCACCATCGACGAGTGGAAGCAGGGCGTGAGCTCGGGCGAAATCACCGAGGTGTTTGCCTGTGGTACCGCTGCGGTGATCACCCCGATCGGCCAGCTCAAGGGCGAAGACTTCTCGGTTGGCGATATCAACGCACCGGCCGGCGAGGTCACCATGTCGCTGCGCAAGGAACTGACCGACATCCAGTACGGCCGTCAGCCGGACCGTCACGGTTGGCTGGTGCGCCTGGACGCCTGAGCGTCCGGTCCGGGTAAGTAAAGAACCCGCTGCGGCCTGTCCGCAGCGGGTTTTTCTTTGTCCGGACACCCGGCCGTGCAAGCCAGCAGTACCAACGGGTGCGTAAATTTTCTTTACGAATCACTCACTTGGGTAAACGTGACGGAGCAACAGTTTCTGTTGTAACCCTCTTGTCATCGATTCAGCCGCCATTTACTGTCCGCCAACGGATCGGTAACAGGGGACTGGTTCGGGTAGTTCTACCCGGGCAGCAACCTCTTCGCATCTGGCAGGGCCCGGGGTAGGACGCATGCCGCGCAAGCGGCTTCCTCTCACTGCAGAAGGGCTCATCAATGTCATCCAAATCGCGCCGTATGCTTGTTCGTGGGTTGGTGGTTGTTGGCACTGCTTCGTTGTCGTCCCTGCTTCTGTGTGCCCCGGCCTGGGCCGGTGATGTGCATCTGGCCGGTCTGGATTCCGCGCCGACGCATCAGCGCTTCATCGTCAAATACCGTCAGGACAGCCGCCAGGCCGCAGGCGACGCGGCCCTGCAGAAAACCCTGGTGTCCGCTGCCCGCGCGCTGCCGACCCGCGCCGGCAAGAGCGTCGGCGTGCAGCACATGCGGCGACTGGCGGTAGGTGCGGATGTGGTCCGCGCCGATGCCAAGCTGGACCGTGTCGAAGCCGAAACCCTGATGCGCAAGCTGGCTGCCGATCCGAACGTCGAGTACGTAGAGGTCGATCGCCTCAACACCATCCGCCTGACCCCGAACGACACCCGCTACGGCGAGCAGTGGGGCTATTCCGGTACCTATGGCATCAAGGCCAACCAGGCCTGGGATGTCACCAATGGCGCCGGTTCGGTGGTGGCGGTGCTGGATACCGGCATCACCGCCCACAGCGACCTGGCCGCCAACCTGCTACCGGGCTATGACTTCATCAACGACACCACGGTGTCCAACGATGGCAATGGCCGCGACAACGATCCCAGCGATCCGGGTGATTGGGTAAGCGCCAACCAGTGTGGCGGCACACATGCCGCGCAGAGTTCCAGCTGGCATGGCACGCATGTGGCCGGAACGATTGCTGCGGTCACCAACAACGCCAAGGGCGTTGCCGGCGTGGCGTATGGCGCCAAGATCGTGCCGGTGCGTGTGCTCGGTACCTGCGGTGGCTACGACTCGGATATTGCCGATGCCATCATCTGGGCTTCCGGTGGCACGGTATCCGGTGTGCCGGCCAATGCGAATCCGGCCGAGGTGATCAATCTCAGCCTGGGTGGCTCAGGTGCCTGCGGCAGCACCACGCAGGCGGCGATCAATGGCGCGGTCAGTCGCGGCACCACGCTGGTGATCGCTGCGGGCAACGACAACACCAATGTCTCCAACGCTTCGCCCGCCAACTGCAACAACGTGATCGCGGTGGCCTCGACGACCAGCACCGGCGCACGTTCGAGTTTCTCCAACTACGGCGCGCTGATCGACATCGCCGCACCGGGCTCCAACATCCTGTCCACGCTCAACAGCGGCACCACCACGCCGGGTGCGGAAAGCTATGCCGCGTACAACGGTACTTCGATGGCGACCCCGCACGTGGCTGGTGTTGTTGCATTGCTGCAGGCGGTTTCAACCACGCCGAAAACACCGGCTCAGGTCGAGGCCCTGATCAAGGCCAACGTCACTCCGTTCCCGTCCACGCCGTCGCAGAGCATCGGCCCCGGCATCCTCAATGCCAAGGCAGTGGTGGATGCGGCCAACGGCGGTGGCAATCCGAACCCAGGCGGCACGGTGCTGAACAACGGCGTGCCGATCACCGGGCTCTCCGGTGCGGCCAGCAGCACGCAGTACTTCACCGTGCAGGTGCCGGCGGGCGCGAGCAATCTGGTGATTGCCAGCTCCGGCGGCAGCGGTGATGCCGACATGTACGTGCGTGCTGGCAGCCAGCCGACCACGTCCACCTATGATTGCCGGCCGTACAAGACTGGCAATGCGGAGAGCTGCAGCTTCGCAACACCAGTGGCAGGCACCTACCACGTGATGTTGTCCGCGTACTCGGCGTTCTCGGGGGTCAGCCTGCAGGCCAGTTGGAGTACCGGTGGCGGCAGTGGTGGCGTGCAGACCTATAGCAACGCAACCGCTGTCACCATCGCTGACAACGCCACGGTGGAGAGCGCCATCGCCGTCTCCGGACGCACTGGCAACGCGCCTGCGTCCACGCTGGTGACGGTTGATATCAGCCACACCTGGAAGGGCGATCTGAAGGTGGATCTGGTCGCGCCTGATGGCAGCGTCTACGTGCTGAGCAACTATGCCGGAGGCAGCGCGGACGATATCAAGCAGACCTTCAACGTGAACCTGTCCAGCGAAGCGCTCAATGGCAGCTGGAAGCTGCGCGTCAACGACAAGGCCAGTGGCGATACCGGCCGTATCAACAGTTGGTCGATCAGGTTCTGAGTTGTTTGTAGTTCAAGCGGCAGTTGATCGCTGATTGTTGATGCTGTCGCTCAGCTGCGATGTGATCCGGCCCCAGCGGTTTCGCCGGGGCCTTTTGTTTGTTGCTTGATGGACTCCAGTGCACACGTTTCCCATGGCGTTCTGATTGGCTGGATGCCTCCTTCGCCGCAGTCCTGTAGCCCGGGTGAGCGCAGCGCCCCCGGGAACAATGCCCCGGCGAACTTTCAGGCTCTCCGTCAACAGCCCCGGGTGCGCTGCGCTTACCCGGGCTACAGGCCGCGCGCTGCCTGCACGACGTTCCCGCGTTTCCGTTTGAGACAGCGTGCTGACCAGGATGCTTTTGCCGATGTATTACCGACACGGAATATGGGCGTGCAAGCAGCGCTTCGGGGGTGTGCCGGGTGCTTGAGCTGAGGCATGTGATGAGTAAGGGTTGTCAGCATCGATATTGGCGAAGATGCGTTGAAGCACGCGGTGCACGCTTCCCTGACTGATTGATCGGGGAGTTATGACGGCGATGGGGACAGTGGTTTCAGTAGTGCGCCGATGGGAGCGCGCAATCCGCCTGCCTACTGTCTGCTGGCGGATTGGCGAAGGGGGCCGGTCCGGAGTGTTCTACCCGGGTATGGGCGTGCTGAGCACGCTGGGCACATCGGGCAGGACCGGCGCCGCGCATGCGGCAACCTCCATGCAGAAGGATTCAACAATGTCATCCATTTCGCGCCGTACGCTTCGCCGTGGGTTCGTGGCAGTTGGCACTGCTTCGCTGTTTCCCCTGCTGCTCTGCAAGCCGGCCTTGGCCGGTGAAGTACAACTGGCAGGCCTGGACTCTGCACCTGCGCATCAACGCTTCATCGTCAAGCTTCGCCAGGACGCAACTCGCATTGAGAGCAAGGTCGCGCTGGCTAACGCCTTGACCTCTGCCGCACGGGCGCTGCCTGTGCGCGCAGGCAGGCCAGGCACGCTGCGGCACCTGCGGCGGCTGGCGGTAGGTGCGGATGTGGTGCAGGTTGACACCCCGCTGGATCGCATCGAGGCACAAGCACTGATGCATCGTTTGGCTGCCGATCGCAATGTCGACTACGTCGAAGTTGATCGACGCCATACCATCGCTGCCGTATCGGACGACACGCATTTCAATTTGCAGTGGGGGCTGTTCGACAGCTATGGCATCAATGCCACGCAGGCTTGGGACAACGCGACAGGTTCCGGCGTGGTAGTGGCTGTGCTGGATACAGGCATTGCCCAGCACAGCGACCTGAGCGCGAGTGTTTTACCCGGCTTCGACTTCATTGACGACACGGCGGTGTCCAACGACGGGGATGGTCGTGACGGCGATGCAAGTGATCCGGGCGACTGGGTGGCTGCCAATCAATGTGGTGGCCTTCATGGGCCGGAGGAGTCCAGTTGGCATGGTACACATGTGGCAGGCACCATCGCGGCGGTGACCAATAACGGCAAGGGGGTTGCTGGCGTTGCGCCTGACGCCAGGATCCTGCCGGTGCGCGTGCTGGGGCAGTGTGGCGGATACATGTCGGATATCGCCGATGCCATCGTCTGGGCAGCGGGTGACGAGGTGCAGGGTGTGCCGGAGAATGCGAATCCAGCTGAAGTCATCAATCTCAGTTTGAGCGCGGGTGGGGGCTGCAGTACCACCATGCAGAATGCGATCAACAGGGCCGTGGCAAAGGGCTCGACATTGGTCATTGCTGCCGGCAACGGCAACACCAATGCAGCCAATGCTTCGCCCGCGAGTTGCGCGAACGTCATCGCAGTGGCGGCCAGCGATCGTGATGGAAAGCGCTCGGTGTGGGGCCGCAGCCAGCAATCGAATCATGGTCCATTGGTGGATCTTGCGGGGCCGGGCAGCTTCATCATTTCAACGTTGAACAGTGGCAGCACGCAGCCGAGGGAGGAGGACTACGCCTTCCGTGGCGGCACTTCGATGGCGGCACCGCATGTGTCCGGGGTGGTGGCACTGATACAGCAGGTATCCAATCCAGCATGGACTCCGGCGCAGGTCGAATCCCTGATCAAGGCAACCGCAACGCCTTTCCCGGTAGCACCGGACCGGGAGATCGGTGCAGGCATTGTCAACGCCGCGGCGGCAGTTGCAGTGGCGATGGGTGGCACATTGCCGCCAGACCCCGAACCCGAGCCGGTGGTTGAGCTGGTCAACGCGTTGCCGTTGACCGACCTGGCTGCCAGCAAGGGCAGCAACCGCTATTACAGCGTGCAATTGCCTGCCGGAGCATCGAACCTGCTTGTCAGTATCGCAGGCGGCAGTGGTGATGCGGATCTGTATGTACGTGCTGGAAACCGACCTACCAGCTCGGCCTACGACTGCCGCCCGTTCCGCGCAGGCAATGGCGAAAGCTGCAGCATTCCTGCGCCTGCTGCAGGTACTTATTACGTCATGTTGACGGGTTACAGGGCGTATTCAGGGGTGAGCCTGAAGGCAAGTTGGGGCTTGGTCCCCTCGCAGACCTATCGTGCCGGCGAGGGGATGGACATCCTCGACAACGGCACAGTGGAGAGTGCGATAAACGTATCCGGGCGTACCGCCAACGCACCGGCAGCCACCCCGGTAACGGTGGATATCAGCCATAGCTGGCGGGGCGACCTGAAGGTGGAGCTGCTCGCGCCTGGCGGCCGCGCCTATTTGCTGAGCAACTACGAAGGAGGCAGCGCCGATGACATCAAGCAGACCTTCGAGGTCGATCTTTCCAAGGAGGCCTTGAATGGCACTTGGACGCTGCGCGTCAACGACAAGGCCAGTGGTGATACCGGGCGTCTGAATGGCTGGTCGATCACCTTCTAGTGCAAGGCAACGCCCGTCAGCGCGGATGGGCCCGGTGCTGTCGCCGGACGCATGCCGGTGAGGGCACTCAGTCCTCGCAGATATCGGCGCAACTGGCCTGCAGAACCTGGAAGGCGTCGGCCGGGGCGATATCCAGCAGCAGGCCGCGTTGGCCGGCGTTGATGTACAGCGTGTCGTGCTGCGCGGCGCTGGCGGCGAACACCACCTTGGCCGGCCGCTGCTGTGCAAAGGGACTGATGCCGCCGACCTTGTAGCCGCTGCGCTTCTCGGCTTCGGGGATTTCCATCATCTGCGCGTGCTTGCCGCCGCAGTGGGCGGCAAGCTTCTTCAGGGACAGGCGCTGATCGGAGGGAATCACCGCGATCAGTGGCTGCTTGTCCACCCACGCCATCAGCGTCTTGAACATGCGCTGCGGGGCAATGCCCAGCGCCTGCGCTGCCGCCAGCCCTTTGCTGTCGACATCGGCCGAATAGTCATAGGCATGCACGCCATGGGCGATGCCTGCCTTGTCCAATGCGGCCGTAGCGCGGGTGCTTTTTGCCACTTACAGCGATTCGAAGCGGTTGGCGTCGACGTTCTTGCGGACCTTCTCCGGGTTCCAGATGCGGCCGTTCATGGCGATGTAGACGCCTTCCGGCAGCGACTGCACCGCGCCGATCGCGCAGCCGATGTTGAACTCGGCATCGGAACCACGGAAACGTGCCGGGCTGAGCGCGCCGGTCATCACGATGGTCTTGCCGGGGATGGTGGCCAGCACCTTGCCGGTGGCCACCATCGAGTCGGTGCCGTGGGTGACCAGTACGTGACGGGTTGGCTGCGCGGCGATGGTGGCGCGGATCAGTTCGCGGTCGTCGTCGCTGATGTGCAGCGAGTCCTTGCGCAGGATCGGGATCACATTGAAACGGAAGGTCACGCCCAGCTCGCGCAGGATCATGCCGATCTGCGGATCGCCGATCTGGTAATCGGACTTGTCGTCGAAGTAGATCTTGTCGATCGTGCCACCGGTGGTGACGATCAGGAGTTCTTCCATCATTGCGGTAAATCCTTGCGGTGACTGCCAGCGGCACGGGCCGCGATGCTGCGAATGATAATGCCGCAGGCTGCGCCGGGCCACGTCAGGTCACATAGGTAGAGCCGAGCCATGCTCGGCTGGGGCGTACCCTGGGATTCATCGGCAACTCGTAGGAGCGGCGTAAGCCGCGAAACCGGCGGCCCGCCAGATCAGCAGCTTGCCTGCAGTTTCAGGAATGTCAGCTTCGCGGCTGACGCCGCTCCCACAAACTGTGGATTGTCGGTAACGCCCCAGCCGAGCATGGCTCGGTTCTACAGGGGGAGGTCGGTAACGCCCCAACCGGGCTGGGGCTATCTGGCTTTCTTGGCCGCAAAACGGGCGCGCATGCCGGGTACGCTGACCAGGGCCACGATCAGCAGCGCCAGCAGGATCTCGACCCATGCGTAGAGTGCGGTCTCGCGGTGGCTCCAGGCACCCATCACGCCGTGGCTGAACCAGAACAGCGCCAATACCCCTGCCCAGAAGCGCGCGACCGCGCGCTGTGCCAGTATGCCCAGCAGCAACAGTACCGGCGGCGCCACGAACACCAAGGCCACCGCCAGCAGGTGGCGGTCGGCGCGGAACCACCACGCATACAGGCCGGCCAGCAGCGCCAATGCCAAGGCCAGGATCAGGTCGCGGCTGCGGCCGCTCATTGCGCCAGGCGCCGGGCGATATCGGCCACCCGTCGGCCCAACGCCCGCGCCAGCACCGCCTCATCGTCGGTGGGTTGCGGATCATCCTGGCTGCCGGCCACATGGCTGGCGCCATATGGCGTGCCGCCGCTGCTGGTGTGACTCAGTGCCGGCTCGGTGAAGGGGATGCCGACGATCAGGCAGCCGTGGTGCAGCAGCGGCAGGTGCATCGACAACAGCGTCGATTCCTGGCCGCCATGCATCGAGGCGGTGGAGGTGAATACCGCCGCCGGCTTGCCGGCCAGGGTGCCGTTCACCCATTCCGCGCCCAGGCCGTCGAGGAAGTGCTTGACCGGCGCGGCCATGTTGCCGAAGCGGGTAGGGCTGCCGAGCACGATGCCATCGCATTCGGCCAGATCGGCGATGTCCACATAGGGGGCGCCGTCCTCTGGTACTGGCGGGGCACTGGTCTGGGTGACGGCGGCGACCGGTGGCACCGTGCGCAGGCGGGCGCTCATGCCCGGCACCTCGCCGATACCGCGGGCGATCTGCCGCGCCAGCCGGGCCACCGAACCGCCACGGCTGTAGTAAAGCACCAGGATTTCCGCCATCGCAGCATTCGCTCACTCTTACAGGAACCGGCAGTATCAACGATGCGGGCCGCGCTTTGCATCGGGTACCCTTGCCGAATGGAACCTTTGGATTCACTCAACCTATGGATGGAGCGCCTGCGTGACCGGGCGCGCAACGTCAGCTTCGGTCGCTTCCTGTGGAAGCGCTTCCTCGACGACCGTCTGTTCCAGGCCGCCGGTTCGCTGGCCTACACCACGGTGTTCGCACTGGTGCCGTTGGCGATTGTCGTGTTCGGGGTGCTGTCGGCGTTCCCTATGTTCGATCGTTGGAGCGAGGCGCTGAGCGACTATGTGTTCTCCAATTTCGTGCCCTCGGCGGCACGTGCGGCCGAAGGCTATCTGAAACAGTTCTCGGCCAGCGCCGGGCAGCTGACGGCGGCCGGCTTCCTGGCCCTGGTGGTGTCGCTGCTGATCACCCTCAACAGCGTCGAGCAGACCTTCAACCGGATCTGGCGGGTGGCGTCGGCGCGGCCGCAGCTGACCCGCTTCCTGGTCTATTGGACGGTGTTGACGCTGGGCGCCTTGCTGGCCGCTGCCTCGCTGGCGATCTCGGCCAAAGTGTTGTCGCTGCCCTTGTTCGGCACCACCGAGGGCCGTTGGCTGGCCGATCTTGGCCTGCGACTGACACCGGTGCTGATCGAATTCGTCTGCGTGGTGCTGATCTACCGGGTGGTGCCGCACCACACGGTGAAGTGGCGCCACGCCATTCCCGGTGCGCTGCTGGCGGTGCTGATGCTGGAGCTGGTGAAGTGGGGCATGGGCCTGTACCTGGGCAGCTTCCAGTCCTATCAGAAGCTCTATGGCACGGTGGCCTTCGTGCCGATCCTGTTGCTGTGGATCTACCTGAGCTGGGTGTCGGTACTGCTGGGTGCGTCACTGGCCTCATCGATCGCCGCCTTCCGCTATCAACCGGCGGCAATGCGGCTGCCACAGGGCTGCGAGCTCTATGGCCTGCTGCGTCTGCTGGGACGCTTCCGCGAGGCGCGGCAACGAGGGCAGGGGCTGGATGAAGACCAGCTGTTGCTGCTGGAACCCATGCTCACCGACTCCTTGCTGCAGCAGTTGCTGGAGCAGATGGAAGCTATTGGCGTGCTGCGCCGTGACGAGCGTGGGGAGTGGTTGCTGGCGCGCGACCTGGACGGCATCAGCCTGCATGAACTGTACGAAAGCGCGCAGCTGCGTATTCCCGCCGCCGAGGAATACCTGCCGATGCGCGAGGATAGCCTCGGGCAAGCGGCCTGCGATGCCCTGGATCAACTACGTCTGCCGTTGCGCGAACTGCTCAAGCGCCGTGTGGATGACATCTATGTAGAGCGCGGAGAGAGTCGATGATCAAGAAGTTTGTTCCCGTCGCGCTGCTGGCTCTGGCCCTGGCAGCGTGCAAGCCCGAGCAGGCGCCTCTCGCCGTGCCGGCTGCCGCACCCGAGACACCGGCCGCGCCTGAGGCGACCCAGCCCAGCGTGGTGCAGCAGACGGTGGAAGTACCGCAGCTGCAGGTGCCAACCGTGGATGGCAAGAGCTATGACCTGGCCAGTCACCGTGGGCAATGGGTGGTGGTGAATTTCTGGGCTACCTGGTGCGCGCCCTGCCTGCAGGAAATGCCCGAGTTGTCGGCGCTGCACGCCATGCGCAGCAACGTGGAAGTGGTTGGCCTGGCCTATGAGGACATCGAACTGGACGAGATGCAGGCCTTCCTGAAGGAGCATCCGGTGGCCTATCCGATCGCCATCATCGACACCTTCAGTCCGCCCAAGGACTTCGCGACGCCGCGTGGCTTGCCGATGACCTACCTGATCGGGCCGGACGGCAAGGTGGCCAGGCAGTTCCTGGGTCCGGTGAATGCACAAGAGATCGAGCAGGCGATTGTGGCTGCCGGGGGTAAGGCGATTTAAAGGGATGGTGGTTTTTCGCGGGAGGTAGCTTCTAGGCCACAGCAAAAAGCTTTGAAGCCAAGAGCACCCCTCCCCAACCCTCCCCTTCGCTGCGCGAAAGGGAGGGAGCAAAAGCGGCGCCGCGATTATCGGGCAGATTGCCGAGAACAGCCCCCTCCCTTTCGCGTAGCGAAGGGGAGGGTTGGGGAGGGGTAGCTTTTCAGCTCTCCACGCAATGCCAACTTCGCGGCTTACGCCGTTTCTACAGCTCCTGCGACATGGCTGGGAATGCCCTTGCCGAGCATGGCTCGGCACTACAAGCCCCTCTCCCGTTCACGCGAGAGGGACTGGGGTGAGGGCAGCCTTTGGGGTATTGCCGGGAAAGCTCCTGCCGAGCATGGCTCGGCACTACAAGGCGCTGGTGGCGCGCTATGGCTTGGCGGCTTCTTCATCCACAACGAACGGGGGAATCGGCTTTACCACGCCGTACCTCTCCTTCTTGGGTCTGCCTGGCAGCGGTGGCAGTTCGACCACCGGTTCATCGATGTGGGTATCCGGCAGGCGATCCAGCAGGTCGCGGATCAGGGTCAGGCGGCCACGCTTCTGGTCATTGAAATCCACCAGTGTCCATGGCGCCTGCGCGGTGTGGGTGGCCTCCAGCATGGCTTCGCGGGCCTGCGTGTAGGCGTTGTATTCCTGCCGCGATTTCAGGTCGATCGGTGACAGCTTCCAGCCCTTGAGTGGATCATCGCGGCGCTCGGCAAAGCGCTTTTCCTGCTGCTCCTGGTCCACGCACAGCCAGTACTTGAACAGCAGGATGCCATCGTCGACCAGCAGTTTCTCGAACGCCGGAGCCTGCTTGAGGAAGTCTTTGTACTGTGCATCGGTGCAATAGCCCATCACCTTTTCAACGCCCGCACGGTTGTACCAGCTGCGGTCCATCAGCACGATCTCGCCGGCGGCGGGCAGGTGCGCGATATGGCGCTGGAAATACCACTGGCTGTCTTCGCGTTCGCTGGGCTTGGGCAAGGCCACTACCCGGCACTGGCGCGGATTGACGTGCTTGGCGATGTCCTGGATCACGCCACCCTTGCCGGCGGTGTCGCGTCCTTCGAACAACACCAACACGCGTTGCCCGCAGTGCTGGGCCCAGCGGGCCATGTTGGCCAGTTCCAGCTGCATCGGTTCCAGCAACGCTTCGTACTGTTTGCGCTTGAGCTTGCCCATGGACACTCCTTGTGGAGTGCCGAGCCTAACCCAATCGCATGTCAGCCAATGTCTGCACCACGCCAGCCGTTGGCGCTGGCCAGTTGCTGCAGCAGCTGGGCCAGGTCACTGGCGACGCCGGCCATGTCGAACACGCTGCTACGCTCGCGGGCTTCGGCCAGCCGCTGGCGCGTGGCCTGCAGGGCGGCAGTATCGTTGCCCAGTGCAATTGCCTTGGCGATGAAGGTCTGGTCATCGGCGACATTCATGTCATCCATGCCGAGGTGATGGTTGAGGCTGCCCGCCACCCGCGCGGCAAACGTGCTGCCGGGTGCCGTCAACACCGGGCAGCCAGCCCATAGCGCGTCGGAGGCGGTGGTGTGGGCGTTGTAGGGGTGTGTGTCCAGGAACAGATCGGCATGCTGGTAGCGGGCCAGATACTGCGGATGCGGCAGTTTGCGCATGAACACCAGGCGGGCTGGATCCACGCCGCGCTGGCGGGCGACGTCCTGCAGGCGCTGATCCGCCTTGCCTGGGCCGGATAGCAGCCACAGCACGCTGCCGGGCACGCCCAGCAGCACCTGCAGCAGGCGTTCGACGCTGCGCGGGTTGAGCTTGTAGCTGTTGTTGAAGCAACAGAACACCACGCCGGCTTCCGGCAGGCCACAGTCGCCGCGCGACGGTGGCGACTGAATGATGCGGGTGTTGTCCGAGGGCTGGAAGGCGCGCGGCAGGCGCAGAACCCTTTCGCTGAAGCCTGATTCCAGCGCCGATGGCAGCACGAACCCATCGGCGACGACGTAGTCGATCCACGGCGCGCCGGACGTGCCGGGGTAGGCCAGCCAGTTCAACTGCAGCGGAGCAGGGCGCATGGCCAGTACTTCGGGTGTGCCGCCGCCACCCCAGCCGCGCAGGTCGAACAGTAGATCGATGCCTGCGTTGCGGATGCGCTGGGCTATCGCCGCATGCGCTTGGCCGCTGACGTCGTGCAGTTGTTCCGCAGCGGCGTGCAGGCGTTGGCGGATGCTGCTGCCATCGTCGCGGTTGAGTGCGAACAGGTGGACCTGCAATTGCGGCTGCGCGCGCAGCTGCTCGAACAGGGCGACCGTCAGCAGCCCGGTCGGGTGCGCACCGAAGCCGTTGGACAGGAAGCCGACGCGCAGCGCGCCGTGTGCACGCACCTGCGTTGCAGGCAGGCGCGGAATGGCTTGGGCAAGCACGCCGGCACGTTGCCGCGCACAGGCCAGTTGTTCGGCGGCGCTGGCATCCTCGCTGAGAAAGGCGAACGGCTCCACGGCGGGATTGCCTTGCGCTACCGCGCGCCGCACTTGTTGCGAGAGCGCATCGATATCGCGCCAGTCGCAGAGCCGGCGCTGCCAGTTCAGACGCTGTGCGGCCATATAGGCCTCGTCCGGTGCCAGGGCATGCGCGCGTCGATAGGCATCGGCGGCGGCTTCGGGCTGGTTGGCATCTTCCAATACATGACCCAGCCACAAGGCCATGCCGGGGTGCTGCGGAGCGAGCTGGCAGGCCTGCTGCAGCAGTGCGGCGGCTTCGTCATGCCTGCCTTGCATCCAACGGGCGCGCCCGAGCCGGGCGAGGGCTTCGGGGTGTTGTGGACGCAGCTGCAGGGCTCTGGATGCTGCGGCTTCACCTGCACGCACATCGCCGATGCCAAGTTCTGCATCGGCCAGCATCACCCAGGCGATGAAGTCACCGGGCTGGCGGGTGACGGCATGGCGGAGCTGGTCGCGTTCGTTGAGGGCGTTGGTCATTGTGCTTGCTTTGCTCCCTCCCTTGCGCGTAGCGCAGGGGAGGGTTGGGGAGGGGTAGCTGTTGATTTTGCTCTGGGCTGGCGACTAAGGCCAAATCCAGAGGCAGCTGCCAAAGCCAAAGCCAAAGCCAAAGCTACCCCTCCCCAGCCCTCCCCTATGCTTCGCATAAGGGAGGGAGCAAAGCAGGTGCTGCGTGCTGGAGGGGGTTACGTCCCTTCAGCCAGGCGCGCCAGCTCATCCACCTGGTGTTCGTGCTGCAGGCGTGCGATCAGGTCGTCGAGGCCGCCTTCGATGATGTTGGGCAAGTCATACAAGGTAAGGCCTTCGACGCGGTGGTCGGTGATGCGACCCTGCGGGAAGCTGTAGGTGCGGATGCGCTGGCTGCGATCGCCACTGCCTACCTGCAGGCGGCGCGACTCGGCCTGGGCTGCGGCCTGCTTGCTGCGCTCGGCATCCAGCAGCTGCGCCTTCAGTCGCTTCATCGCCTTGTCGCGATTGGCGTGCTGGCTGCGCTCGGTCTGGCATTCCACCACCACGCCGGTGGGGACGTGGGTGATGCGGATGGCTGACTCGGTCTTGTTGACGTGCTGGCCGCCGGCGCCGGAGGAACGGAACGTGTCCACCTTCAGATCCGCCGGGTTGATCACCACGTCTTCGACATCGTCGGCTTCGGGGATGATCGCTACCGTCGCTGCAGAGGTGTGGATGCGGCCCTGCGATTCGGTGGCTGGCACGCGCTGCACGCGGTGCGTTCCGGATTCGAACTTCAGCCTGGAATAGGCGCCGCGGCCAACCACGCGTGCCACGATTTCCTTGTAGCCGCCGTGTTCGCCGGGGTTGTCGGACTCGACTTCCACCTTCCAGCCCTGGCGCTCGGCATAGCGGGCGTACATGCGGAACAGGTCGCCGGCAAAAATCGCCGCCTCGTCGCCACCGGTGCCTGCGCGCACTTCCAGGAACAGGTTGCCTTCGTCGCGCGGGTCACGTGGCACCAACAGCAGCGCCAGTTCCTCGTCCAATGCCTGCAGGCGGGCCTGCGCGGCGCTGATTTCTTCCTCGGCCAGCTCGCGCAGTTCCGGGTCATTGCGCATGGCTTCGGCCGAGGCCAGGTCTTCCAGCGCACGGGTTTCGTTCGCCAATGCAGTGGCGATGGGTTCCAGTTGCGAGAACTCACGGGAAAAATTGCGGAAGCGCTCGTTGTCGGCGACCACATCGGGGTCGGAAAGCAGGCGTTCCAGTTCTTCTCGGCGCTCGGCCAGTGCCAGCAGCTTACGGCGCAGGGTCGGCGTCATCATTCCTCGCAGCGGGGTGGTGATACCCGGGGGTGGCCGGGAACAGGCGCTCGGCGGCGCGGGTGAGATCGGTATCGCCATCCTGCGCGGCTTGGCGCAGGGCGGCGGTGGGTGGATGCAGCAGGCGGTTGGTCAGGCCGTGCGCCAGCTGCTCCAGTACTTCGTCGGGGAGTTTGCCATGCGCCAGCTGTTGCCGGGCCTTGGCCAGCAATTCGGCGCGGGTGGCCTCGCCGAATGCGCGCAGTTGCCGGATCGGCGCCTGCAGGCGAGTGGCGCGCAGGTTCTCCAGGTAGCGGGTGACCTGCAGGTCGATGATGGATTCGGCCTCGGCGGCGGCCTCGCGGCGGCCGCGGCGGTTTTCTTCCACGGCCCGTTCCAGGTCATCCACGGTGTACAGGTAGGCATCGGCCAGCGTGCCAACCTCGGCTTCGATGTCGCGCGGTACGGCCAGGTCGAACAGCAGCATCGGCTTGTGCCGGCGCAGGCGCAACGCGTTGGCGACCTGGCGGTGCAGGATCACCGGCTCGCGCGCGGCGGTGGCCGAGAACACCACATCGGCTTCGCCCAGATGGCGCTCCAGCTCGGTCAAGGGCAGCGCCACGCCGCCGTGCCGGCTGGCCAGGTCCTGGGCATTGGCCAGGGTGCGATTGGCGATGAGCAGCCGCTTCACCTTGGCATCGCTCAGATGCTTGGCGACCAGCTCCATGGTCTCGCCGGCACCGACCAGCAGCACGGTGGATTCATCCATGCGTGCAAACGAGTCCTGCGCCAGCCGCACCGCGGTGGAAGCCACCGAGATTGGATTGGCGCCGACGCGGGTGTCGGTGCGGGCACGCTTGGCCACGGTGAAGGTCTGCTGGAACAACCGGTCCAATTGTTGCCCGATTGCGCCGCTGTCGTGGGCCAGCGCCCAGGCATCTTTCACCTGGCCCAGGATCTGCGGCTCGCCGAGCACCATCGAGTCCAGGCCGGTGGCGACCCGGAACAGGTGGCGCACGGCCTCAGCGTCGCTGTGCTGGTAGAGGTAGCCCTGCAGGCTGCCGGCGTGGTGCTCCAGCCAGTGGCTCAAGGCCTTGCTGTCCTCGGCAACGGCATACAGCTCGGTGCGGTTGCAGGTGGACAGCAGCACCGCCTCGGCCAGTTGCGGGGTCTGCCGCAATGAATCCATCGCGCGCGGCAGGGCGTCTCCGCCAAAGGCAGCGCGTTCGCGCAGTTCTACCGGCGCAGTCTGGTGATTCAGTCCGAGCACCCACAGGGTCATCTGTTCAGTTGCTTGCGATAAGCTGCTGGCTGTTGAAGGCCGCCATTTTACGGCCCGGTTGCGTCAGATGCCCGTATTCAATCGCATATGCACCGTTCTGTTGCTTTCCCTGCCGGTTTTTCCGGTGCTGGCGGCCCCCCTTGCGCCGGTCCAGGCGCCATTGGCGGCCGAAGGCCTGCCGCTGACCCCGGTGCTGGCCGGCGAATTCTCGCTGCAGGCTGGCAAGTTGCCCGATGCCGCCCGCTGGTACCTGCAGGCCGCCCAGGAAGCCAAGGGCGACGTGGGCCTGGCTGAACGCGCCACCCGCATCGCCATGCTGGCCGATGATGCCGACCGCGCCGAACAGGCGCTGGCGCTGTGGGCGCAGCGTGACCCTGGTTCGGTCGCGGTGCGCGGCACCCGTGGTGCGCTGGCCATGCGCAATGGTGATGCCCGGCTGGCCCGCAAGGAGTTGCTGGCGGTACTGCGCTCTCCTGAGCCGCGCGCCTGGCGCTATGCGCTGCTGGCGCTGGCTACCGGTGGCCGCGACCCGGCGGTGCCGGCACAGGTGCTGGGCATGCTGGTGGACGCCAATGCGATCCCCAATGATCTGGAGGCCTGGCAGGAGTTCGGCCGGCTGGCCCTGCGCATGGAGCGACCGGAGTTGTCGCGGCGCATGGTCGGCGAGGTGGTCCGGCGCTTCCCGGACGAGCCGCGGGTGGCGCTGTTGCATGCGTCCCAGCTCAACCAGGCCGGCAAGAAGGACGAGGCGCTGGCCCTGCTCAAGGGCATCGAGCCCAAGGCCGAGAAGGACGAAGAGCTGCGCGGTGCGCTGGCCATCGCCTATGACACGTTGGGTGAAACCGCGGCCGCCGAGCATGTGCTGTCGGTCGGTGAGCAGAATCTGCAGAGCTGGGGCATGCGTGCCTCGCTGCTGGCCAAGCAGAAGGACGATGTGGCGCTGCTGGCGCTGTATCAGGACATCGCGGCCAAGGCCAGCAAGCCCGATCCCGACCAGCGCCTGCTGCTGGGCAAGATCGCCGAATACCTGAAGCGCTACCAGGAAGCCGTGGATTGGTATCACGGCGTGCCCGGTGGCGAGCATCGCGGTGAGGCGCAGCTGCGTGCGGTCAATGCGCTGCACCTGTTGGGCGACAAGGCGCGCGCTGCCAAGGAAGTGCAGTCGATCCAGGCCGATGCCTCGCTGGACGACGATGTACGCCGTGACGCCTATCTGCTCGAATCCGAGCTGCAGCTGCGTGATGGCGAAACCAAGGCCGAGTTCGATGTGCTGGCTCGTGGCCTGGCTGCATTCCCGGATGACAGTGCCTTGCTGTACGCCCGCGCGCTGGCCTGGGAGCGCAACGACAATGTGCCGCGCGCCGAGGCTGACCTGCGCAAGGTGCTGGTGGCCGAGCCGGAGAACGTGGCGGCGCTGAACGCGCTGGGCTACACCTTGGCCGACCGCACCCAGCGCTACCAGGAGGCATTGGAGCTGATCGACCGTGCGCGCGTCGCCGAGCCGGACAATGCGGCCATCGTCGACAGCTATGGCTGGGTGCTGTATCGGCTGGGTCGCAACGACGAGGCGCTGGTGCATCTGCGCCGCGCCTGGAGCTTGAACAAGGACCCGGAAATCGCCGCGCATGTGGGCGAGGTGCTGTGGGTGCTGGGGCAGAAAGACGAAGCCCGGCGCTACTTCGACGAGGCCCGCAAGTTGGATCCGGATAACCGCGCGCTGCAGCGTGCGATCGAAAAGTTGGGTGTATGAACGTAATGATGTGGCGGGCGCCGTTGGCGCTGCTGGTGGTAGGCACGCTCGCAGCCTGTGGTTCGGTGCCCAAGCGCCAGGCGGCGCCGGTAGCGGCTGAAGTAGCGCAGGTGTCGGCGCAGGCACAGGCGGCGGAGCAGCAGCGGCAAACCGCCTTGCGGGCGCAGCCGGACTGGTCGTTCCAGGGCCGGGTGGCGATCAGCAAGGGGCGCAACGGTGGCAACGGCCGGATCGACTGGCTGCAGCAGGGGCCTGCCTATCAGGTCAGCCTGGCTGCACCAGTGACTCGCCAGAGCTGGCAACTCAGTGGTGGTGAGCCCGGCCAGGCGGTGCGTCTGGAGGGACTTGATGGCGGGCCGCGCACGGCCGATGACGCCGGCCAGCTGCTGTTGCAGGCCACTGGCTGGGAAATCCCGGTCGCCCAGCTGGCGGAGTGGGTGCGCGGCCTTCCCAGCGCCGGTGCCAGTCCCGAACACCTGGGCTTCGACGCCGAAGGGCGACCACGGGTACTGCGCCAGCAGGGTTGGCAGGTGGATTACCTGGACTGGTACCCGGCCGAGGCCGGGCGTCCGTCGTTGCCGCGCCGGATCGAGGCGGTCAATGGCGATGCCAAGGTCCGCCTGATCGTGGATGAATGGGGTTCGGACGCGCCATGACTGCCGTTGTTGACGAAGCGGGCTGGTCGTACTGGCCGGCCCCGGCCAAGTTGAACCTGTTTTTGCATATCACCGGCCGTCGCGCGGATGGCTACCACGTGCTGCAGACCGTATTCCGGCTACTGGATTGGGGTGATCGCATCGGGCTGCGCCTGCGTGAAGATGGTCAGGTGCATCGGGACGGGCCATCGGTGGCTGGTGTAGCCGAGGCTGATGATCTGGTGGTTCGTGCGGCCATCGCGCTGAAAAATGCCACCAATTGCGGCAAAGGTGTCGATATCCGGGTCGAAAAGCGGATCCCTGCCGGTGGCGGCTTTGGCGGTGGCTCATCCGATGCGGCAACCGTGCTGGTGGCGCTGAATGCGCTATGGGGCACTGGTCTGGACGAGGACGCGCTGGCCGCACTTGGTGTCGGCCTAGGCGCCGATGTACCGGTATTCGTGCGCGGGCGTAGCGCCTGGGCCGAAGGTGTGGGCGAATTGCTGACGCCGATGGAATTGCCGGAAGCATGGTATTTGCTGGTGGATCCGGGCGTTCATGTGCCCACGGCTGAACTTTTCCGTTCACAGCATTTGACGCGGGATGCCAAGCCCGTGAAAATAGCGGACTTCGCTTCCGGGACCGTCCTCGGAAATGCGTTCGAGCCGGTACTACGGCGCCAGGAACCTGCCATCGAGGCGACGTTCCAGGCCTTGTCAGGTATTGGTCGGGCACGACTCACGGGGTCGGGAAGCGGTTGTTTCGTCGAGTTCGCCACGCGCGCTGCTGCAGAGCAGGCCTTGGCGGAGTTGCCGCCGCAACTGCGAGCATGGGTAGCTGCGGGTGTTGATCGCTCGCCACTGCTGGATGCGCTGGATACGACGGGAATTGTTTGATGCAGGGGCGTCGCCAAGAGGCCCAAGGCACCAGGTTTTGATCCTGGCATTCGTAGGTTCGAATCCTACCGCCCCTGCCACACACTCCCAACGCTGTAAGCGCAATGGATGTGCGCCAGTCACACCTGCGCCATCACTGCAGTACTCACGTTTCCATTTGCTACTCGCCCCCGCCCGAGAGAGCTGTCATGCAAGATTCCCCGAACCTGCTGGTCTTTTCCGGCAATGCCAATAAACCTCTTGCACAGAGCATCTGCAAGGAACTCGGGGTAAGGCCGGGCAAGGCGCTGGTTTCCAAGTTCTCCGACGGTGAAGTACAGGTCGAGATCCAGGAAAACGTGCGTAAGCAGGACGTTTTCGTCGTTCAGCCGACCGGTGCTCCCAGCGCCGAGAACCTGATGGAACTGCTGGTGATCATCGACGCGCTCAAGCGCGCGAGCGCTGCATCCGTCACCGCGGTGGTGCCGTACTTCGGCTACGCCCGCCAGGATCGCCGCATGCGCTCCTCGCGCGTGCCGATCACCGCGAAGGTTGCTGCAAAGATGTTCTCGGCCGTGCATACCGACCAGATCCTCACGGTCGACCTGCACGCCGATCAGATCCAGGGTTTCTTCGACATGCCGGTCGATAACGTCTATGCGTCGCCGCTGCTGCTGGCCGACATCTGGCGTGTCTACGGCACCGACAACCTGATCGTGGTCAGCCCGGACGTAGGCGGCGTGGTACGCGCCCGCGCCGTGGCAAAGCGCCTGGATGATGCCGACCTGGCCATCATCGACAAGCGCCGTCCGCGTGCCAACGTCGCCACCGTGATGAACATCATTGGTGACGTCGAGGGCAAGACCTGCGTGATGGTCGACGACATCGTCGACACCGCCGGCACCCTGTGTGCTGCCGCTGCCGCCCTCAAGGCGCGCGGTGCACTCAAGGTTGCCGCGTACTGCACCCACGCCGTGCTCTCGGGCCCGGCGGTGGACAACCTGAACAACTCCCAGCTCGATGAGCTGGTGGTGACCGACACGATCCCGCTTTCCGAAGTGGCCCGCGTCTGTCCCAAGATCCGCCAGATCAGCGTGGCCGAAATGCTGGCCGAGACGATGCGCCGCATCGCCTTCGGTGAGTCGGTCAGCTCGATGTACGTGGATTGATGCATCCGGTCCCCGGCTTGCCGGGGATCATCACGGGCTCTTCTGGTCGCGGAAGAGTCTTTACGCAACGCCGCGAGGCGATGCAACAACCTAGAGTAGTCAACAATGGCAAATTCCCACGAAATCAAAGTCGCCCGTCGTGACGTGCAAGGTCAGGGTGCGAGCCGCCGCCTGCGTCACGAAGGCGTGGTCCCGGGTATCGTTTACGGTGGTGACAAGGAGCCGGTGAAGGTCCAGTTCAACCACAACGAAATCTGGCTGGCCCAGTTCAACGATTGGTTCTACTCGTCGATCATCGACCTGAACCTCGACGGCACCATCCACAAGGTGCTGCTGCGTGACATGCAGCGTCACCCGTACAAGCAGCTGGTCATGCACCTGGATTTCCAGCGCGTGAACGAAAATGAAGTGCTGCACGCTTCGGTGCCGCTGACCTTCATCAACGAAGACACCTCGCCGGCTGGCAAGGCTGCCGACGTGCTGGTCACCCACGAACTGAAGGAAGTGTCGATCGCTTGCTTGCCGAAGGACCTGCCGGAGTCGATCGAAGTCGACCTGGGCGAGCTGAAGGCTGGCGACATCATCTACCTGTCGGGCCTGAAGCTGCCGGCTGGCGTGGAAATTCCGGCTCTGAAGCTGGGCAAGGGCCATGACGACGCCGTTGTCATCGCCAAGACCGCCGCTGCAGAAGAAGCAGCAGCCGAGTAATCGGCCATGTTGCGCCCGCTCTTCGGAGC
>NZ_JASCOR010000190.1 GCF_029959445.1 Stenotrophomonas sp. PS02298
CGCCCCCCCCCCCCGGGCGGCCCCCCGCCAACCCGGCCGGCGGGTCCGCGGGGGCCCGTCTTCGTTTCTGCCCCACGACCTTCAGCAAACCGTCGCCGCCGGTATCGCGATGGCGACGGAAACCCGGCGCATTCACGAACATCAAGGCCTTCACGGTTCCGGCATGCAACTTGCAACTGTCCCATCAGCTCCCCCACACGTTGCCCGGAACCCCGCACGATGTCCCACTCCATCACCTCTGTTCTCTCCCAGATCCGCACGCTGCAGAACCAGGTGGCGCAAACCGCACCCATTGGTGATGTGCCACGCAGCAACGCGATCCAGGGGCTGGCCGAAGGCAACGCCGTTGCCGCGCCTTCGTTCAGCCAGGCCTTGCAGGGCGCCATCCAGGGCGTCAACGAAGCCCAGCAGAAGTCCGGTCAGTTGGCTGCCGCATTCGAGCGTGGCGATGCCAATGCCGATCTGGCCAAGGTCATGGTCGCCTCCCAACAGTCCTCGCTGGCGTTCCGCGCCACCGTGGAAGTCCGTAACCGTCTCGTCCAGGCTTACCAGGACGTGATGAACATGCCGCTGTAAGGATCCGCACGCATGGCACTCGCGCTGTCCAGAGAATCACTGAATCCGGAACGGGCTGGCGCCTGGTTCGACCGTCTGCAGAGCCTGCAGATCACCCGCCGCCTAGGCTTGATGGCGATGATCACGGTTGCCGTGGCAGCCGGTTTGTTCGTGTTCTTCTGGGCGCAGAAGCCACCGATGATGCCGCTCTACACCGGCCTGGACCAGAAGGCGACCGCCGAGGCCACCGACCTGCTGCGCTCGGCGCAGATTCCGTTTGAGCTGGACGCCACCACCGGTGCCATCAGCGTGCCGGAGAAGAACGTGCACGACGCACGCCTGAAACTGGCCGGTTCCGGCCTGACCGAGAGCGGCCGCCTCGGCTTTGAGATGATGGAGCGCGATCCCGGCTTCGGCGTCAGCCAGTTCGTCGAAACCGCTCGCTACCAGCACGCGCTGGAAACCGAGCTGGTCCGCACCATCAGCAGCCTGCGCCCGGTCCGCGATGCACGCGTGCACCTGGCCATTCCCAAGCCCAGCGCCTTCACCCGCCAGCGCGATGTCGCCAGTGCCTCGGTGGTGCTGGAACTGCGCGGTGGCCAGCAGCTGGAACGCAACCAGGTGGATGCCATCGTGCACATGGTCGCTTCCAGCATTCCTGATCTGGCACCCGAGCGGGTGACCGTGGTCGACCAGAGCGGCCGCATGCTCACCATCGCCGACCCCAACAGCGAAGCCGCGCTCAATGCTGCGCAGTTCGACCAGGTGCGGCGTCTGGAAGGTTCCTACAACCAGCGCATCCGCGAACTGCTGGAGCCGATGACCGGTGCCGGTCGGGTCAATCCGGAAGTCAGCGTCGACATGGATTTCTCGGTCACCGAGGAAGCCCGCGAGCTGTTCAACGGTGAGCCGCAGAAGGTACGCAGCGAGCAGATCAGCGAGAACAGCAGCGCCACCGCCGGCCCGCAGGGCATTCCCGGTGCGACCAGCAACACCCCGCCGGGCGCCGCTGCAGCACCGCCGGCTACCGCTGCCACGCCGACCGAAACCTCCAAGAACGCCACCCGCAACTACGAGCTGGATCGCACCCTGCAGCACACCCGCCAGCCGCCGGGCCGGGTCAACCGTGTGTCGGTTGCGGTTCTGGTTGACCATGTGCCGCGTGCCGGTGCCAACGGCAAGCAGACCGACCAGCCGCTCACTGCCGCCGAACTGACCCGCGTCGAAGCGCTGGTCAAGCAGGCCGTCGGCTTCAATGCCGAACGCGGCGACACGGTGTCGGTGATGAATGCACCGTTCGTGCGTGAATCCATCCCGGTGGAGGCGCCCAAGTGGTGGGAGAACCCGCAGGTGCGTGATGCACTGCGCCTGGTGCTTGGCGCCATCGTGGTCCTTGCCCTGCTGTTCGGCGTACTGCGTCCAGCACTGCGTCAGATCACCGGCACACCGAAGGCGTTGCCGGGTGCGGAAGATCCACTGCGCGCTGATGTACAGGTTCTGGACGACGGCACTGAAATGCCGGCGCTGGCTGCCGATCGCCTGCATCTGGAAGGCGCGCCCACCCTGGCGCTGCCGGTGGACGCTTATGAAGAACGCTTGCGCATGGCCCGCGAAGCAGTGAAGACCGACTCCAAGCGGGTTGCCCAGGTAGTGAAGGGATGGGTGTCAAATGACTGATGCAATGCCGATGACCGGCGTGCAACGTGCCGCCGTACTGCTGCTGTCGCTCGGCGAGACCGACGCGGCCGAAGTGCTGCGTCACATGGAACCGAAGGAAGTGCAGAAGATCGGTATCGCCATGGCCACGCTCAGCGACGTCACCCGCGAGCAGGTGCAACAGGTGATGGATGATTTCGGCGCCGAACTGGGCAACAAGACTTCGCTGAGCGTCGGCTCGGACGACTACATCCGCAACATGCTGGTGCAGGCACTGGGCAATGAGAAAGCCAGCAACCTGATCGACCGCATCCTGCTCGGCCGCAACACCACTGGCCTGGATGCGCTGAAGTGGATGGACCCACGTGCAGTCGCTGACCTGGTGCGCAACGAGCATCCGCAGATCATCGCCATTGTCATGGCCCACCTGGAAACCGACCAGGCCGCCGAAGCGCTGAAGCTGCTGCCCGAGCGCACCCGCGTCGACGTGCTGCTGCGCATTGCGACCCTCGACGGCATTCCACCGAACGCGCTGAACGAACTCAACGAGATCATGGAGCGCCAGTTCGCCGGCAACCAGAACCTGAAGTCCTCGAACATCGGCGGCGTGCAGTGTGCGGCCAACATCCTCAACTTCATGGACGGCGGCCAGGACCAGGCCATCCTCACCGAGATTGCCCGCATCGATTCGCCGCTGGGCAGCCGCATCCAGGACCTGATGTTCGTGTTCGACGACCTGGTGGACCTGGACGATCGCGAAATGCAGTTGGTGTTGCGCGAAGTCAGCGGCGAACGCCTGGGCCTGGCCCTGCGCGGCGCCGACATCAAGGTACGCGACAAGATCACCCGCAACATGTCGCAGCGGGCAGCCGAGATCCTGCTCGAAGACATGGAAGCGCGTGGCCCGGTGCGCTTGTCGGATGTGGAGGGCGCGCAGCGCGAAATCCTCGCCATCGTCAAACGCATGGGCGATGAAGGCACCATCACCCTCGGCGGCGCAGCGGAGGCCATGCTGTGATCAATGCCGTGCGCTGGCACGCCCCGGATCTGAACGCACCTGCCAGCCCGTCGGTGGCGGAGGAGTTCGACCTCGCATCGCTGGAAACCATCGTTGCCGAGCCTGCAGCTCCCGCCTTGCAGCCGCCGACCCTGGAGGAAATCCAGGCAATCCGCGATGCTGCACAGGAAGAAGGCTTCCAGCAAGGTCACGCCGAAGGCTATGCGCAGGGCCAGGCCGAAGTGCGTCGCCTGACCGCACAGATCGAGGGCATCCTCGACAACTTCAGCCGCCCGTTGGTGCGACTGGAGAACGAAGTGGTCGGCGCACTCGGCGAACTGTCGGTACGTATTGCCGGCGCCTTGATCAGCCGTGCCTACGAGGCCGATCCATCGCTGCTCAAGGATTTGATCGACGAGGCGCTGGATACCGTCAGCGGCACCAACCGCGACGTCGAGGTGCGCCTGCACCCGGATGACATCGCTGCAATCAGCAATCTGCTGACCTTGCCGGCCGGGCAGCGCCTGGTGCCCGACCACAGCCTCAGCCGCGGCGACCTGCGCGTGCACGCCGAGGCCGTGCGCGTCGATGGCACCCTCGATGCACGCCTGCGCGCTGCACTGGCCACCGTGCTGCGCCGCGCAGGAGCCAGCCAATGAATTCTGCCTCCGCGCCCTCGCCCGCTCCCGCCGACTGGGCTGCCGCACGCAACCTGCGCCTGGCCGCGCGCCTGGATGGCATCTCGCTTGATGCCGGTGGCGGTCACGGCCTGGTCCGCGAAGGTATCCTTCGCCGCGCCGTTGGCCTCACCTTGGAAGCCGTCGGCTGCGAAGCGCCGATGGGTGCCAGCTGCAAGGTGGAGATCATCGATGGCGGCTGGGTCGATGCCGAAGTCGTCGGTTTCTCCGGCGACCGCACCTATCTGATGCCCAGCGCCGAACTGCACGGCCTGTTGCCCAATGCCCGCGTTGTGCCGTCCTACCGTCGCGGTGGCGTCGAGGTCGGCGAAGGCCTGCTCGGCCGCGTCATCGATTCCGATGGTATTCCGCTGGACGGCAAGGGCCCGATCCGCGCTGAAGGCGTGGTCGGCATGGCCGGCGTGTCGATCAACCCGCTGGCGCGCGAGCCGATCACCCAGCCGCTGGATGTCGGCGTGCGCGCGATCAACTCACTGCTGCCGATTGGCCGCGGCCAGCGTGTCGGTCTGTTCGCGGGTTCCGGTGTCGGTAAATCGACGCTGCTTGGCATGATGACCCGCTTCACCGCCGCTGACGTGATCGTGGTTGGCCTGATCGGTGAACGTGGTCGCGAAGTACGTGACTTCGTCGAATCCACGTTGGGCGAGGAAGGCCTGCGCCGCGCGGTGGTCGTCGCCAGCCCGGCCGACCGACCGCCGCTGGCGCGCCTGCACGGCGCCTACCGCGCCACTGCGATTGCCGAGTGGTTCCGCGACCAGGGCCTGAACGTGCTGTTGCTGATGGATTCGCTGACCCGCTTCGCCCAGGCGCAACGCGAGATCGGCCTGTCGGTTGGCGAGCCGCCAACCACCCGCGGCTACCCACCGTCGGTATTCGCCAAACTGCCGGCGCTGGTCGAGCGCGCCGGCAATGGCGCAAAAGGCCGCGGCTCGATCACCGCCTTCTACACCGTGCTCACCGAAGGCGACGATCCGCAGGACCCGATTGCCGACGCGGCCCGCGCCATTCTCGACGGTCACATCCTGTTGTCGCGACGCGTTGCCGACAGCGGCCTGTACCCGGCCATCGATGTCGAATCCTCGGTCAGCCGCGTGGTCCAGGACATCGCCGACGATGTCTGGCGCGCGCGCATCCGCAAGCTCAAGCAACTGGTATCGGCCTACACGGCCAACCGCGACCTGATCGCCATCGGCGCCTATCAGCGCGGCAACGACCCGCTTACCGACGAAGCATTGGATCGGTGGCCGGAGATCATGCAATTCCTTGGCCAGGACGTGCACAACGCCGCCGACCTGAGTCACAGCCTCAGCGCATTGCACCAATTGGTAGATAGTGAGACGCCCGCATGAGCCCTAGCCGTCGCCTGGACCCGCTGCTGCGCCACGCGCAGGATCGCGAAGATGAAGTCGCCAAAGCCCTGGCAGAACGCCAACAGGCCTTGGACATGCATCAGTCGCGCCTTTCCGAGTTGCGTCAGTACGCAGAGGAATACGCCAACGCGCAACTGGCCACCACCAGTGCCGCGCAGTTGCTCAACCGCCGCGCTTTCCTTGATCGCCTCGACAACGCGGTGGAAGCGCAGAGCAAGACCGTGGACAGCAACCAGGAGCGCGTTGATGCCGAACGTGCCCGCCTGCTGCTCGCCAGCCGCGACAAGGCCGTGCTGGAACAGCTGGCGGCCAGCTACCGCGCGCAGGAAAAACAGGTTGCCGATCGTCGCGACCAGCGCGAGATGGATGATATCGGTGCCCGCCGTGTGCGCCTGAAGAATGCCGAGGATGAGGGAGAAAGCCAGTGAACGTTCTTTCCCCCGCACTCGGCGGTGCTGCGGGCAGCATCGACAACAGCGGCGCGCGCAGCAACAGCACCGACAAGTCCAGCAACAACGGCTTCGACGCAATGCTCAACAGCAAGCCAGCCACGCAGAAGCCTGCAGCCAGCAAGCAAGCAAGCACTGATGCCAAGCCTGCCAGCGAAACGCGCAGCGAAGACGGTGGCAGCGAAACCACTACGGAACAGAGCACCGCCACCGAAAGCAGTACCAACAACGACGACAAGCCCGACCCACCGACCGCGGCGGAAGATGCGCCTTGGCCGCCGTTTGGGCTGTCTGCGATCGTTGCCCAGCCAACGGAACCTGCAGCGCAGGTGCCAGCGGCTCTGGCAGCCGCGAATCAGGATGAGGCCGCGCCAGCCTATCCAGCGGCGGCACTCCCTGCCCTGCCAGCCGTTCCGGCTGCTGCCGCAGCCAAGCCGGCCACCATCAGCGCCGACGAGGCCGCCACGGAGTTGAGCCTGCCGCCGTCTGCCGCAATCGCGAGCGACGATGCAAACACCCTGAACCTCGATGCCGACACCCCTGCCCCCACCACGTTTGCGTCCCTGTTACACAACCAGGCCTTGCAGGAAGTCCGCGCAAGCGCCCCGGCCAGCAGCATCACCGCACCCACGCCAACCCCGGACCTGAATGCCGGCGACTTCGACGAAGCCATCGGCGCCCGCGTCGGTTGGCTGGCGGAGCAGAAAATCGGCCACGCCCACATCCGCATCAATCCGGAAAACATGGGCGAGATCGACGTCAAACTGCAGCTGGACGGCGACCGCGTCCACGCCAGTTTCAGCAGTGCCCACGCCGACGTCCGCCACGCCCTGGAAAGCAGCCTGCCGCGCCTGCGCGAAATGCTCGGCGAGCAAGGCCTGCAACTGAGCCACGCCGACGTGGGCCAGCAGTCAGGGTCGCGGCAGCAGGGCGACAAGGGCGAAACGGGTAACGGATTGGCATCCGGCAACCAACTGGAAGGCAACGACCTCCCCGTAACCTCCAGCCACAACCTGCGTATGCGCGGCCTGCTGGATGCGTATGCCTGAGAGCGCGTAGAGCATGATTCCTTGTAGGAGCGGCGTAAGCCGCGGAGCTGATGATCTGAAACGCTCGCTGCTTCGCGGCTGACGCCGCTCCCACAAGGCTGACTACTTTTGTGGGAGCGGTGTAAACCGCGAAGCTGATGATCCATCCGCCCATCTACAAACGATCACTGTGCTGACAGCACTTGGGAAGCCGCAGCGCCATCCTGCGTTGATGGCGCTTCCAGCAATCAACCCAAAGCCAGGATCCAAAACCCTCCGCGCAGGCCGGATATCCCTACCCGGCCACGCATACCTGCTCACCTTCACAACGCTAGCTCGCCAGCCGCTTTTTCTGGACTTCCAGCCAGCCTCGCGCATAGCTCAAGCCTTATATCACCCCCTACTTTGGCGTGATGCACAGCTATTGGCCTGGGTACTGATGCCAGATCACTGGCATGGCCTGGTACAGCTGGGTGCCTGTACCACTCTCAGCTCATTGGTGCGGAGCATAAAATCCAATACGGCGCGCTGCTTGCCAGAATCGATCAGCCGCCCCGTTTGGGCGCCTGGATTTCACGACCGGGCCGTCCGCAAGGATCAGGATCTGAAGGCAACCGCCCGCTACATCATCATGAACCCGGTTAGAGCCGGGTTAGTGAGCTCGCCGCGCTTCTACCCATATTGGAATGCGATATGGATATGACCCCTCAGCTTTTGTGGGAGTGGTGTAAACCGCGAAGCTGACCATCCGACAGATCGCCAGCTTCGCGGTTTACACCGC
>NZ_JASCOR010000191.1 GCF_029959445.1 Stenotrophomonas sp. PS02298
CGCCTGCCCATGCAGGCGCGCGCGCAGCGGAAGTTCGGGTTGGCTGGCGGCATACCAGCTCGGGGGGTATACGGATGCAGCAGCGTCCACAGACATCAGGCCGAATCGGGGGCGGGAAGTGTAACGACCCCGGCGTGTGCGGCGTGCACAGGCCGGTGAAGATTCCGTGCAGTGTGCCTTGCATTGCTTGAATGCCGGATGGCGCTTGGTTGCCTAATCAGTGGGGCAGGGGTAGCGTGCTGGCACGTCTCATGAGCGTTACCCATGGCCAGCCTGCCGCTGGTCGGCTTGCCTACCGACAGCAAACCGATCGGGTCCCATCCGTTTCTTGTCGTTGGTGAAAAGTACGTGCGCGCGGTTGTCGACGGCGCGCAGGCCATGCCATTGCTGCTGCCATTGCTGCAGCCGCCGCTGCCAGCCGAGGCGTGGTTGGCGACGCTGGATGGCCTGCTGCTGACCGGTGCAACCAGCAATATCGAGCCGCACCACTACGATGGTGGCGACAGCTGGCCGGGCAATCCGCATGATCCGGCGCGTGATGCCAATGTGTTCGGGTTGATCCCGCAGGCATTGGCGTTGGGCATGCCGATACTGGCGATCTGTCGTGGTTTCCAGGAGGTCAATGTCGCCTTTGGTGGCAGTCTGCATCCAAAAGTCCATGAAGTGCCCGGGCTGGCGGACCACCGTGAAAACCCAGCGTCATCGTTGGAGGTGCAATATGGGCCGGCACATGCGCTGCAGCTGAGCCCGGGTGGTTTGCTGGCAGGCATTGCCGGCGGCAACGAGGTGATGGTCAACTCGGTGCACGGGCAAGGTGTTGCCAGGCTGGGCGAAGGGCTGCGGGTCGAGGCCCGCGCGCCGGACGGGCTGATCGAGGCGTTTCGTGGCAGCGGGCCGTCGTTCCTGCTCGGCCTGCAGTTCCATCCGGAGTGGCGGGTTACCGAGAATCCGTTCTATCTGGGTATTTTCAACGCCTTCGGCGAGGCCTGTCGCCGCTATCGGTCAAACAAACAAGTTGGTTCCCCATGACGTCGCGCCCCCGCACCCGCAGCCGTAAAACCGCCACCGCCGTCCAGGAAGAAAGCCTGTTGCTGCGCTGGCTGAAGGAGCGGCACATCACCGAGGTTGAATGCCTGGTGCCGGATATCACCGGCAACGCGCGTGGCAAGATCATCCCGGCCGACAAGTTCTCGCACGATTACGGCACGCGTCTGCCCGAGGGCATTTTCGCCACCACGGTGACCGGCGACTACCCGGATGACTACTACGAACTGACCTCGCCGGCCGACGCGGACATGATCCTGCGCCCGGACCCGGATACCGTGCGGATGGTGCCGTGGGCGACAGATCCGACCGCGCAGATCATCCACGACTGCTACACCAAGAATGGCCAGCCGCACGAGCTGGCACCGCGCAATGTGTTGCGGCGGGTGCTGGCTGCCTACGAAGCGCTTGGGCTGAAGCCGGTGGTGGCGCCGGAAGTGGAGTTCTTCCTGGTGCAGAAGAACACCGACCCGGATTTCCCGCTGCTGCCGCCTGCTGGCCGCTCCGGTCGCCCGGAGACCGCGCGGCAGTCGTATTCGATCGATGCGGTCAATGAATTCGATCCCATCCTTGACCTGATGTACGACTACTGCGATGCGATGAAGCTGGACGTGGACACCTTGATCCACGAATCCGGCGCTGCGCAGCTGGAGGTCAATTTCACCCATTCCGACGCGATGTCGCTGGCCGACCAGGTATTCCTGTTCAAGCGCACCATGCGTGAGGCGGCGCTGCGTCACGGCATTTATGCCACCTTCCTGGCCAAGCCGATGGAGACCGAACCCGGCAGCGCCATGCACATCCACCAGAGCCTGGTGCGCATTGCCGATGGCCGCAATGTGTTTGCCGGCCACGCCGAAGGCGAGTACAGCGAAACCTTCGACAATTACCTGGCTGGCCTGCAGAAGTACGTGCCGGCGGCGATGGGTTTCTTCGCCCCGAACGTGAATTCCTATCGCCGGCTGGTGTTTGGCGAGGTATCGCCGAGCAATGTGGAGTGGGGCTTTGACAACCGCACCTGCGGCTTGCGCGTGCCGATGGACAGCCTGGAGAACAACCGCGTGGAGAGTCGCTTTGCCGGCTCCGACGCCAATCCCTACCTGGCGATGGCGGCGACGCTGGCCTGTGGCCTGCTTGGCATCCGCGAAAAGCTGACGCCGACCACCCCGATCAGCGGCAACGCCAAGGAGCTGGGCTACGAACTGCCGCGCTCGCTGGGCGAGTCGCTGGATGCGCTGGAGGGCTGCGAAGCCCTGCAGGAGCTGCTGGGGCGCCGTTTCTGCCGGGCCTATGTCTCGGTCAAGCGCAAGGAATACGAGACCTTCTTCCGCGTGATCAGCTCCTGGGAGCGCGAGTTCCTGCTGCTGAACGTTTGAGCGCGAGGCTTGCCTCCCTCCCTCTTGCGCAGCAAAGGGGAGGGGCGGTGCATGCAGCTCTGCTCCCTCCCTTTGGCGCAAGCCAAGGGGAGGGTTGGGGAGGGGTAGCTCTGCTGTGGCGTTTCAAGCATTGCCAGCTTCGCGGCTCACGCCGCTCCCACAGCTTGTCTCCCTCCCTTTCGCGCAGCGAAGGGGAGGGTTGGGGAGGGGTAAGCTCTGCTGTGGTTTTCGAGCATTGCCAGCTTCGCGGCTTGAGCCGCTCCCACAGCCAGCAACCTGCCTTCTACACACGAAACCGCCGCAGATGGGACAATATGCCCACTTCCCGGCTTGGCCGGTCCCCCATACCGCTCCCGGATCACACTGGAGAACCCATGAATCTGCGCATTCTGACCGTTGGTGTCGCCATTTCCCTGCTTGCTGCCTGCGGCGGCAAGGAAACTGGCGGCAAGCCCGCTGAAGGCGGCGAGGCCAAGGTCCTCAACGTCTACAACTACTCCGATTACATCGCCGAAGACACCATCCCGAACTTCGAGAAGTCGACCGGCATCAAGGTCACCTACGACGTGTTCGACAGTGACGAAATGGTCGAGACCAAGTTGCTGACCGGCGACAGCGGCTACGACATCGTGGTGCCGACGCTGAACTTCTTCGGCCGCCAGATCCAGGCCGGCGTGTTCCTGCCGCTGGACAAGAGCAAGATCCCGAACCTGGCCAACCTCGACCCGGCGGTGATGCAGCGTATCGCTGGCCAGGACCCGGGCAACCAGTACGGCGTGCCGTACATGATGGGCAGCACCGGCATCGGCTACAACGTGGCCAAGCTGAAAGAGCGTTTCGGCGGCAGCGCCGACATCGCCAACAGTTGGGACCTGGTGTTCAAGCCGGAAAACATCGCCAAGATGAAGGACTGTGGCGTGACCCTGCTGGACACCCCGGCCGACATGATCCCGGTCGCACTGCATTACCTGGGCGAAGACCCGCATAGCGCCGACCCGGCCGTGCTGCAGAAGGCGGCGGACCTGCTCAAGTCGATCCGCCCGTACGTGCAGAACTTCCACTCCTCGCAGTACGTCGGTTCTCTGGCCAATGGCAGCACCTGCCTGGTGGTCGGCTGGTCGGGCGACATCATCCAGGCCCGCGACCGCGCCGAAGAGGCCAAGAACGGCGTTGAAGTGGCGTACTCCATCCCGAAGGAAGGTGCGCCGCAGTGGTTCGACATGCTGGCCATCCCCAAGGACGCCAAGCATCCGGGCAACGCGTACGCCTTCATCAACTACCTGCTGCAGCCGGAAGTGGCCGCCAAGAACACCAACGTCACCCACTACGCCAACCCGGTGAAGTCGGCGACCTCGCTGGTCGATCCGGCCATCCGCGACGACAAGACCATCTACCCGGCCGAGGATGTGGCCGCCAAGATGTTCACCTACGCGATCAACAGCCCGGAGACGGACAAGCTGTATACCCGTCTGTGGACCGAGATCAAGACCGGCCGTTGATTTCAGGCAGGTTTAGCGTGTGAGTCTTTACAACGCCTCCCTCCTGCAGGGAGGCGTTGTTGTTTGTGGCGTTCGCGCGCTGCCGGTTGCCAGTGGAGATGGCGAAGCCGGCGCTTGGCCCCCTCCCTTTGGCGTAGCCAAGGGGAGGGCTGGGGAGGGGTAAGCTTTTTGGGTCTCCGGGCATTGCCAGCTTCGCGGCTGACGCCGTACTGGACGTGCTGCGTGTAATGCCCCTGCCGAGCATGGCTCGGCACTACAGTGGCGCCGGCGGGCTCCAGCTTGGCCCCCTCCCTTTGGCGCAGCCAACGGGAGGGTTGGGGAGGGGTGCTTTGCAGCTCTGGCTCCTGCCGCTGCGGATCTACGAGCCGGAGCAAAAGCCACCCCCTCCCAACCTCCCCCTTGGCTGCGCCAAAGGGGAGGGGCACGCCAATCGCCACAGCCAGCGGTGTCGCCCGTAAAATCAGGGGGCTACACTACGCGCGTTTGTTCATCTGCCCGCTTCCGGAGCCCTACATGCCCGTTGACGCCAAGCCAGAGGCCATCGCTTTGAACAGCGAGCCCGGCTACTTGTCCATCCGTGATCTGCGCAAGGAGTTCGATGGCTTCGTCGCCGTCGACGACGTCAACCTGGACGTGCGCAAGGGCGAAATCTTTGCCCTGCTGGGCGGTTCGGGCAGCGGCAAGTCCACCCTGCTGCGCTGCCTGGCCGGCTTTGAAACCCCGACCAAGGGCACGATCCTGCTCGACGGCCAGCCGATCACCGCGCTGCCGCCCTACGAGCGGCCGATCAACATGATGTTCCAGTCCTATGCGCTGTTCCCGCATATGACGGTGGAGCAGAACATCGCCTTCGGCCTCAAGCAGGACGGCATGGCCAAGGACGCCATCGCCCGCCGCGTCGGCGAGATGCTGGAGCTGGTGCAGCTGCAGAAGCTGGGCAAGCGCAAGCCGCACCAGCTGTCCGGCGGACAGCAGCAGCGTGTGGCGCTGGCCCGCTCGCTGGCGAAGAGCCCCAAGCTGCTGTTGCTGGATGAGCCGATGGGCGCGCTGGACAAGAAGCTGCGCTCGAAGATGCAGCTGGAGCTGGTCAACATCATCGAGCAGCTCGGCGTCACCTGCGTGATGGTCACCCACGACCAGGAAGAAGCCATGACCATGGCCACCCGCATCGCGGTGATGGACCAGGGCTGGATCCAGCAGATCGGCAAGCCGGATGACATCTACGAGCAACCGGCCAACCGCTTCGTCGCCGGATTCATCGGCTCGGTGAATTCCTTCGAGGGCGTGATCGACGAAGACCTGCCCGAATACGTCACCGTGCGTACCGCGGATTTCCCGGCGCCGATCTACGTCGGCCACGGCATCACTGGTTACGAAGGCCAGCCGGTGGCGTTTGCGCTGCGTCCGGAGAAGGTGCATATCGCCAAGGAAGAGCCCGAGGGCGACACCAACAAGGCCTTCGGCGTGGTCGAGGACATCGCCTATTTCGGCAGCCACTCGGTTTACCACGTGCGCCTGCCCAGCGGTGCCAAGATCCTGTCCAACTTCGCCAACATGAAGCGCTGGGACAGTGACGGCATCACCTGGAACGACGAAGTCTGGGTGTCCTGGGACGACAACGACGGCGTGGTGCTGACCTCATGAGCGCGACCAGTCCACTCACCAGCGGTTGGCGGCGTTGGCTGCCGGGTGCACGCGCGGGTGTGATCGGCGTGCCGTACCTGTGGCTGTTGCTGTTCTTCGCGATCCCGTTCCTGATCGTGTTGAAGATCTCCTTCGCCAAGATGGCGGTGGCGATGCCGCCGTACACCTCCATCGTGGAATACGTGGACAATGCGTTCACGGTCAATCTCAACCTGGGCAACTACACCGCGCTGTTCACCGACAGCCAGTACGTGGTGGCCTACCTGAGCTCGATCAAGATCGCGGTGATCTCCACGCTGCTGACCTTGTTGATCGGCTACCCGATGGCCTATGTGATCTCACGCATGTCGTCGTCGGCGCGCAACATCGCGATGATGCTGGTGGTGCTGCCGTCGTGGACGTCGTTCCTGATCCGCGTCTATGCGTGGATCGGCATCCTCGACAGCAATGGGCTGATCAACCGCACGCTGATGGGCATGGGTTTGATCGACGAGCCACTGCGCATCCTCTACACCCCGGTCGCGGCCTATATCGGCATCGTCTACTGCTACCTGCCGTTCATGGTGCTGCCGCTGTACGCCAACCTGGTCAAGCTCGACCACCGTCTGCTGGAAGCTGCCTATGACCTCGGTGCCAAACCGTGGCAGGCCTTCCTGCGCATCACCTTGCCGCTGTCGCGCAGCGGCATCATCGCTGGCTGCATGCTGGTGATGATTCCGGCGGTGGGTGAATTCGTGATCCCGGAAATGCTCGGTGGCCCGGATACCTTGATGATCGGCCGCGTGCTGTGGGGCGAGTTCTTCAACAACCGTGACTGGCCACTGGCGTCTGCCGTGGCGATCGTGATGCTGATCCTGCTGCTGATCCCCATCATCATCTTCAACCGTTCGCAGCAGCGTGAGCTGGAAGGGAAGCTGGCATGAGCATGACCCGGCGTAGTTCCTGGTTGGGTTGGAGCATCCTGCTGCTCGGCTTCGCCTTCCTGTACCTGCCGATCCTGTTGTTGATGGTGTATTCGTTCAACTCCTCGCGGCTGGCGACGGTATGGGCCGGCTTCTCCACGCAGTGGTATGGCGAGTTGTTCCGCGATCGCCAGCTGCTGCAGGCGGCCTGGATCAGCATCAAGATCGCATTCTGGACGGCGAGTGCATCGATGGTGATCGGCACCATGGCGGCGATGGCGATGACCCGCTTCAAGCGCTTCCCCAGCAAGACTGTGTTCGGTGCATTGGTGACCGCGCCACTGGTGATGCCGGAAGTGATCATCGGCCTGTCGATCCTGTTGATGCTGGTGTCGATGGGCGGCCTGTTCGGCCTGCCATCAAAGGGCGTTGTGGCGATCTGGATCGCGCATGTGACCTTCACCATTTCCTTCGTCACGGTGGTGGTGTCTTCGCGCCTGCAGGAGCTGGACCGTTCGCTGGAAGAAGCGGCGATGGACCTGGGCGCGAACCGGCTCAAGGTGTTCTTCCTGATCACCTTGCCGATCATCGCCCCGGCGCTGCTGTCCGGCTGGCTGCTGGCTTTCACCTTGTCGCTGGACGACGTGGTGATCGCCAGCTTCGTCGCCGGCCCCAGCTCGACCACCTTGCCGATGAAGATCTTCGCCTCGGTGCGCATGGGCGTGAGCCCGAAGATCAACGCCCTGGCCACGCTGATGGTGCTGGCGGTATCGACGGTCGCGGTCTTGGGTTGGTGGATCTCGGCCCGCGCCGACAAGCGACGCCAGCGCGACATGCAGCTGGCGCTGCAGGAAAACGGCTGAGAAGCCCTGTAGTGCCGAGCCATGCTCGGCAGCGGCTTCACCAGCAATGCCCCTGTAGTGCCGAGCCATGCTCGGCAGGGGCTTTCCCGGCTAACCATCGCCAATGTGGGAGCGGGGGGGGGCGCGCGCCGGGGCGCGCATGTTTTATAAGAATTGGGGG